>JAIFKN010000042.1 GCA_020049615.1 bacterium
GACGGGCACGATGGGGGCTTACAGCCGTCATGGTGCGTGTCATGGAGCGTGCCTTATGCCCGCTACCAACGCTGTCGGCATTCAGGGGGAGTGCGCCTTGGTCCGTGCGACGGTTCGTAGACCGCCGTCGCCGCAGAACGGCGCAGCCGGTCGTCATCCACCGACTGCTTGCCGCCTGGGTTTTAGGTTAACGGATATGGGACGGAGTCCCCGGGCTACAGCTTCGCTTCGATCTCGTCGAACAGCAGCAGGTCGGCCTGCACGATGATCAACTGGCGCTGTTCCGCCTCGGTGCGGCCGTTGCTGCTGAACAGGCGGCCGAGGAAGGGGATGTGCGAGAGGAACGGCACGCCAGCATGGCTGCGCCGGCTGTCGCCGTTGGTCATGCCGGCGATGACCAGCGAACCGCCATCGGGGATGGTGACCGAGGTGCGCACGGCGTTGTAGGTCAACTGCGGGATGAGCAGCGGGTAGCTGCCGGCGGTCGAGGCGGCGATGGCTGAGCCGGCCTGGTCGACCGGGCCGCCCGGGAAGCTGGCGACCGGTGGACCGAAGCGGCGCCAGGACTGCACCTGGGCGTTGGTCGGACGCAGGGTCAGGGTGATGTACTTCTTGTCGGCCGAGGCGATCGCCTGCACGTCCAGCACGGTGCCATAGGACAGGATCGAGATGATCGGGTCGTACTGGCCCTGGACCACATCGTAGTCCGAGATGTACGACTGCTGGTTCATGTTGACGATGTGCGCCTGCTGGCCGTTGAACAGGGTGATGTCCGGTTCGAAGACGACGTTGCCGCGACGCTCCTTCTCGACCGCGGTGATGATCGCGCTGGCCCAGAAGTCCGAGCCGAGCTGCCAGGCCTGGGTCTGCGCGGTCAGGCCACCGCCACCGGCCAGGGTCGTGCTGCTGGTGTAGGCCAGCAGCTGATTGTTGATGCGGCCGGCAGCCAGCATCTGATTCGGGCGTGCCTCGCCCCAGGCGGCGCCGAGCTGGTTGTCCCCGGCGATCACCGTCGGATCGGCGATGTAGGGGGCCGGGATCTGCGTGAGGGTGTCGACGCCGGTGGTGTTGTAGTTCTGCCAGCTGACCCCGATCTCCTCGAGCATCGTGTTCTCGACGTTGAGGAACTTGCACTTGACGTGGATCTGCGAGCCGCGCTGGTTGCGCAGGGCGCGCAGCAGCTCGTCGACCTGGGTATGGACCTCGCCGCTCTGGGTCACCACCATCGCGCCGTTGTACTCCTCGATGCCGGTGCCGGCCTCGTCGCTCCAGCTCGCCGGGGCGACGACCTGGCGGATGATCTCCATGAACTCGCCGGTTTCGGGCGTGGTGTCCGGCTCGATCGGGGGCAGCAGCTGGCTGCCGGTGCCGCCCGGCTCGGGGATCTCCAGGCTCGGGCCGGGGAAGCTGGCCATGGCGTGGGTCAGGTCGCGGACGTCGTAGATCTTCATGAACAGGTCGCCGCGCGTGCCCTGCTCGTTGCTGATGTAGATCGCCTCGTTGCGCAACGTGTACTTCAATCCGGTGATCTTCATGATGAAGTCGAGGACGAAGCGCAGCTTCATGCGTTCGACGCGCAGCGTCACCGGAGGCGGGGCCGCAGCGGCGACGCGCGGGTCGAGGACCATGTTGGCGTTGGTGACGCGCTGCAGGAACGAGACCACGTCGGCCAGGTCGGTATCCTGGAAGTCGAGGGTGATCTCCTGCTCGAGCTGGTTGGCGATCTCCTTGCGCCAGTTCTCCGACTTCTCCTCCAGACCCTGTACCGGAGCGCTGCGCCGGGCGTCGATCTCCGGCCACTCGGTGGTGTAACGCACCAGTTCCAGCTGCGGCAGCATCGAGGCGCGGATCGACTCCGAGAGCAGTTTATGCTCCTCGTCCCAGCGGTCGGCGGTCATCTGGCGGATGTAGACGTGGCGCTCGCGCCGGCACTTGGCCAGCAGCTCGGCGGCGCGTTCATCGGCACGGTTGAGCTTCAGCACCTGCTCGCAGATGAGGATGGCCTCGTCGAAGTCGCGGCGCTCGCGGGCGCGCAGCGAACGGCGCAGCATCGCGTCGATGCGATCACGCTCGAGCTGCAGGCCAAGGTCGCGCAGCTCGCGGCTGCGGTCGGCTGCGGCACGGTTGCGCTCGGCTGCGTCCATGCGGTCGCGGGCTTCGCGCCGGGTGCGGGCGTCGGCCAGCAGCACGTCGAGCTCACGGGTGGCGTTGGCACGGCGGTCGTCGTTGAACGGCAGGCTCTCGATGCGCACCAGGGCCATCTGGAATGAACGGTCGGCGAGGTTGAAGTCGCCAGCCTGCATCGCGGCGACGCCCTCGGCCTTCTTGGCCTGAGCCTCGTTCCACAGCTCCTGGTCCTTGACCTGGACCTCGTCGACCAGGCGGTCGATCTGCTGCGAGCGCGGATCGCGTTCGAGGCCGGCAAGGGCGCGTACCGCGCGCAGCTGGGCGGCGTACTCCTCGTTGGCCGGGGCGTAGTCGACCGCCAGGGTCAGGTCGCGCACCGCGTCGGGGAGGCGGTTCTCCTCCTTGGCGCGCATGGCACGCACATAGTGGAACTCGGCCGCCTTGTTGGCGCCGGCCAGGTGGGCGTCGCGTTCGGCGGCGTACTGCTCGAGGGCAGCTGCGGCCGCGGCGTCGCCGCTGGTCGCAGGCGTCGGTGCGACGGCCTCGCCGGCGGCCAGGGATCCGCACAGGGCCAGCATGGTGGCGGTCAGGGTCAGGCGGCGGTGGGTCAGGGGCGTCACAGGCGTGCCTCCAGTTCCGGGTAGTTGATGATCGTGGCGGTGGTCAGCAGGTACAGCTTGCTCTTCTCGGAGTAGCGGCCGCGGGCGCCGAACAGGCGGCCGAGGAACGGCGGTATGCGGGTGGATGCGAACTGGTCGAGGCTGGCGTTGAAGCCGCCGACCAGCAGGCTGCCGCGATCGGGCAGCATCACCGTGGTCGCGGCAGTGCGGATGGCGACGTTGGGCAGTTCGATCGGATAGGTGGCGCTGAATCCGCTGGCTTCGTTCTCGATGAAGCCGTCGCCGTCGAGGTCGAAATTGCCTTCGAGGACCCCGTCGTTGAGCAGGGTGACGGCGACGATGTATTCGGTGAACAAGGTCGCGCTGGTGGTGGCCGAGCGCAGCTCCAGGGTGACGTACTTGCGGTCGGCGCTGACCAGTGGACGGGCCTCGAGCATGACCCCGAGATTGAGGACGCTGATCACCGGATCGTAGGTGCTGCTGACGATCTCGTAGTCGGAGATGTAGGCGAGTTGGTTGCCGTAGAAGCAGTTGGCCTGCTGACCGTTGAGGCAGGTCAGCTCAGGCGCCTGCAGTGAGCGCCCCTGGGCGTTCCGTTCCACCGCCGACAGCAGGGCCGACAGCTTGGTGCCGCTGATCAGCGCGCTCTGCAGGGTCAGGCCGGTCCCGGCGGTCGCCGGCGAGACCGACATGGCGGTGCCGGGCAGCGGGTTGGCGGTCGAGGCATCGAAGGCCCAGCCGTCGAGGCGGCGGACGTAGCCGCCGCGCTGGCCCTGGCCCGGATCGATCAGGGTCGAGGGGCCGCTGGTCCACTGCACGCCGATCTCCTCGACGTAGCGGTCGTAGAGCTGCAGCCAGCGTGCATCACAGGCTGCGCTGCGCCGACTGGGCGCGGAGGAACTCGCGGATCAGGCGCTGCACCGTGTCCGGCGCGGTGACCAGCAGGGCGGTGCCGCGCACGGTGATGGCGTTCCCCGCGTCCTCCCAGGTGCGCGGGCTGACCGAGCGTTTGATCAGGTCGGCGACATCGTCGGCTGTGGCCGGAGGGGTGCCTTCCTCGGTGGCGGCGAGGAAGCCAGCCGGGGTGCCGTCGCCGCCGCCGCCGGTGCTGAGGTCCAGGCGCAGACCGGGGAAGTCGCCGGTGCCGACCAGCAGTTCGCCGATGTCGTGGATGGCGATGGTCGGGGCGCTCTGCGCCTCGTCGCCGAGGAAGATGGCGCCGTTGGTCAAGCTCCAGCGCGTGCCGGCCTGCTCCGCGATCCAGCTCAGGACATCCTCGAGGCGCATGCCGACGGCGCGCAGGGTGATGAGGCGGTCGGTGGCGGCGAGCAGTTCGGGGGCGGCGACGATGTTGATCCCGCCCAGACGGCAGACCACCTCGACCGCCTCGGTCAGTGGCGTGGCATCGAAGCCCACCGTCACCCGGCCTGCCAGCCGATCGGCGATGGCCTGCTGCCAGGCGGGAATGTCGTCCTGGACGTCGAACATGGCGCGGCGCCCGGCCCGGCGCTCGTCCCAGTCGGACGGGAAGATGGGGCTGCCGTCGAAGCCCTCGGGGATCAGCGAGCGTTCAAGGCGGAGCGCGACCTCGCCGCGCAACTCGCGCTCGCGCTCGGCGATGGCGGTCGCGCGCAGGGTGAAGGTCTCTTCGAGCACGCTGCGGAACAGTTCGTCGATCTCCTCGTCTCCAGGCAGGTCGCGCAGCAGGGCCCGGAGATGGGCGAGGGCGAGTTCGCGGTGGCCCCGGGCGTGCAGGTCGCGGGCACGGGCCAGGCGCTCGGCGCGCAGGCTGGCGGCGATGGTCTCGCCCTGGCCGGCGCGCATGCGGGCGTCTGCAGCGGAGGCGAGGCGGGCGTCCTCAGCCCCGGCCACATCGCTGCGCGATTCGGCAGAGCGGATGGCGCCGAGCAGGCTGGCGGCCCTACCGGCCTGGGCGTGATCGGTTCCGGCGATGGCGGCCACCGGTTCGAGCCTGGCACGGGCTTCGCGGGCGCGGCCGGCGGCGAGCAGGAACGCGGCGTCGTCGCAGGCGGCGGCAAGATCCGCGTCGTCGGCCTGGCGGAGCACCGTCGCGGTGTCGGCGAGATCGCCGCGCACCGTCGTGGCGTCCGCGGTCTGACGCTCTGGCAGGGTGACGCGGGGCGGGGCCTCCTCGGCCGCCCCGGCCAGGGCGGCGAGCAGACCGAGCGCGAGCACGCGGGGGCGGCCCGGGCAGCGCCTGCGCGCCCCGGCTTCGCCATCCTGCCTGCCGCGCCCATCGTTCACTGCAGCTTCTCGTGCTCGTCGAGGTCGAGGATGGTGGCGGTGAGGAGGAAGAACGTCTTGCGGCTCTCGTCGTAGGTGCCGTTGCGGCTGAACAGGCGCCCGAGGAAGGGGATATGCGAGAGGAACGGCACGCCGCTGTGGGTGCGCTGGCGCAACGAGCGGTTGAAGCCGCCGATCAGCAGGCTGCCGCGATCGGGCAGCATGACGGTCGAGCGCAGGGTCTGCACCTGCACGTTGGGCAGTTCGATCGGGTAGCCGACGCCGGGGATGTACAGGGTGCCGTCGCCGCTGGCCAGGACCTGCACGCCGACGATGGTCTCGACGAAGATGCCGGCCAGGCCGACGTTGGTCGGGCGGATCTCCATGGTCACGTACTTGCGGTCGCTGGAGATGACCGGGCGCACGTCCAGCAGGTCGCCGTAGTTCAGCACGGTGATGACCGGGTCGTAGTTCGACGAGGCGATCTCGTAGTCGCTGATGTAGGCGTACTGGTTGATGAACGAGGCGTTGGCGCGCTGCCCGTTGAAGCAGGTCAACTGCGGGTGGTAGAGGATGGTGGCGTCGGTCTCATCCTCGGCTGCGCTGAAGATGGCGTTGATCTGGTCGACATTGAGCACGCTGCCGGTATTCAACGCGCCTTCGAGGACGAGGCCCTTGGGCAGCGGCTGGCCGGGATTGGTCGCGGGAGTGATGCCGTAGCCGCTGGCGTTGCCAGGCAGGTTCTGATAGACGGAGCCGGCGAGCGAGTAGCCGGAAGAGTAGGCTGCGCCGCCCTCGCGTCCGACGGTGGCATAGCCCGCGTTGGTGGAGGCCCCGATCATGGTCTGGGCCTGGTTGTTATTATGCCACTCGACGCCGATCTCCTCGAAGAATCCCTTGCGCACATCGAGCAGACGGACGCCGACGTTGACCTGCATGGCGGTCTGGCTGCGCAGGTTGGCCAGCAACTGCTCGATCAGCTTGTGCCCCTCGGGCGTATGGCTGACGAAGAGGGTCGAGCCGCTGCGCTGCTGGATGTCGATGTTGCGCGCCGGATCCCAGTCGTTCCGGGTGACATTGTTCTTGATGAAGTTGACCAGCTCCTCGGGGTCCTTGGCTTCGGACTCCTCGGCCGCCGCGGCGCCCCCGAAGAGGTTGCCGCCGCCATCGGCGCCGCCAGTAGCGGCGTAGGCCATCTCGGCACCCGGGAAGTCGCGTACCGGGGTGATCAGGTCGGTGACATCATAGAGCCGCAGGCCAGCCGCGCCGGTGACCGGCTCGTTGTTGATGAAGATGGCCTGGTCCTGGATCGCCATGTGCCAACCGGTGATCTCCAGGATCCACTTCAGCGCGTCGCGGAAGCGCATCTCGCGCACCTTCAGGGTCACCGTGCCGCCACCGCCGGCGGCGAGCACCTGCGGGCTGACCACGATGTTGACTCCGGTCACCTGGCGCAGGAAGCCGACCACGTCCTCGAAGGACTGGTCCTGGAAGTCGAAGGTGACGCGCTGCTCGAGGCGGTCGTTGAGCGCAGCCATCCACGGCTCGGCCCGCTGGGCGCCGATCTCGCGCGGCGTGCGCAGGGTGCGGCGCTGCCAGTCCTCGGGATAGATCAGCAGCTCGTTCTGCGGGATCAGCGACTTGTGCACCTCTTCGGCGACGCGGGCGAGGCCCTCGAGCCGCTCGGTGCGGTACTGGGTGTCGAACTGGTAATGGCCTTCGCGGCGGGCGGCGAGGTAGAGCTCGCGGGCGTCCTCGCGGCGACGGTCGAGCTCGTAGGCGTTCCACGCCTCGACCTCGGCGCGGCGGTAGTCCTTGCGGTCGAACGCCGTCTGCGCCCGGCGCATCAGCTCGTCGACTTTCAGACGCAGCGCCTCGATCTGCAGTTCGGCCTGGCGGCGGGCGGTCGCGGCAGCCGCTTTGCGGTCGTCGTCCTGGCGCTTGACCTCGCTTTGGCGCGCATTGTCGCGGGCCGCTGCACGCTTGGCCGCGACCTGCCGCGGCAACTCGGCCCAGTCGAAGGCGAAGGGGAAGGAGCGGATGCCGATCTCGACGCGGTCGTAGTCCAGCTCGGCGGCGCCGTAGTCGCCGGCTGCCATCGCCTTGTCGCCGCGCTCGAGCAGGGCGGTCAGCCGCACCAGGGTCTCCTGGGTGCGGATGTCCTGCAGGCTGCCGAACCAGGCGGCGGCCATCTTGAGCCGGTTCTCGCGGTTGGAGAGCACCGCCAGGACGTCGGTGCGCAGCTGCTGCGCGCCGGCATGCGGCGGGTAGAGCTGCACCGCGCGCTGCACCAGGTCGAGGGCCTCGGCGAAGGCGCCGCCACGGTATTTGGCCAGGGCCTCGGCATAGACGGCGTCGGCCGCCACCTCGGCTTCGCCAGGGCGGGCAGGCTGTTCGGCCGGAGCCGGTGCCGGGGCCGGAGCCGGCTCGGCCTCGGCCGCCGGGGCCAGCACGGCGAGGGCCAGCAGCAGCGGCGAGAGGGCGAGCGGGTGGTTCGGGCGGGGTGAACGCAGGCGCATGGGGGCGTCCCTCGGGGCAGCTCGGTGCAGGAAGGCGGCAATCGTGCCGCCGGCGACGGTCGGGTGGATGCTAGGATCGGAGGTGGCCGCCGGAGGGGGAAGGCCCCGCCGGCGTCCATGGTGTCACTCTCACCGCGTGGAGAGTCAACGTGACGGGGCGGGCTGGCCGGGCGTCATGCCCGGGGGCGGGGTCGCTCCGGGCGGCATGACGCCTCCGCCAGGCATGCCGGGCGGGGTCGGTGCCGGCTTGCCAGCCTTGCCCTTCGGCATGGCCGCTCCGGGATCGGCCTCCGGGGCCGGGACCGGGGTGGCCTGGGCCGGGGCGGTCTCCTTGGACGCCATCACGCCATTCGGGTCGTGCACCTTGATCGTGCGTTCGATCAGCTCCCACCAGGCGATGCGGCCATCGGGGAAGACGTAATAGTCGGTGTCGGTCTCGTAGCTGGCGAGGTCGAGGGCGCCCTCCGCCTTCTTGGCCTTGTGCAACTCGTCGAGCGGGCCGGTGCCGGGCTTGAAGGCCTTGGGCGCCTCAGGCACCAGCTTGTACTGGCGGAATTCGCTCGGGGCCTTGGTGAACTCATCCCGCTCGACCAGGCTGGCGGGACGGTGCGGATAGAACAGCACGTCCTTGCCCGACGGCGGGTTGATGCTGATCAGCTTGGTCAGCACCAGGACGCTGCCGGTGTCGGGGTTCTTCAATTCGACGATGTCGGTCTTGACCAGCTTCTTGTCGAGGAACAGGTCCTTGCCCTTGCCGCCACCCTGGCGCGCGACCGGTTTGATGAACCAGTAGAGCACGCGTTCCTGGTCCTTGACCAGCTTGTCGATGACGAAGGGGGTGGTGAGGTCCTGCCGGATCTTCTTGCCGTCGAACGGGCTGACCAGTTCGACCTGTTTGACCCCCAGCACGTCGCCGACGCCGAATTTCTCCTCGATCGGCTTCTCCATCCACTTGCGATCGCCACCCTGCTCGAACAGGCGCAGCAGCAGGAAGCGGCCGACGTCGCGGGCCTTCTGCGGGTCCTCGGGCAGCTGGGCGGTGCTCAGGCCGACCAGGGCGAAACGCACGCTGGCGGTGGCCTCGACCGTGGCGTCAGGGCCGTCCTGGCTCCAGGCGCCGAGGAACAGCTTCTCTTCCGGTTGCAGCCTGGTTCCGGCCGGCACAGGACCGGGTACGGGGCGCAGCAGGGCCTTGAACAGGGCGCCATCCTTGCTGCTGATCTGGGTCAGGGCCTTGTCGAGCACGGCCACGTCTTCCGTCGGGCCGCCCGAGGCCGGCCCGGAATGGACCAGCACGGTCTGCCGCGGCCGCTCCGGGATCTTCTTGTCGATGTCGAGGGCGGTGGCCGCGGCGATCAGGCGGGCGCGCAGCTTGTGCGTCTGCCAGGGCTCCGGGGTCGGGATGGTCACCTCGCCGGAGGGGATCGCGCTCAGCGGCAGGACGCCGTCCTTGCTGGCACCAGGCAGGACCAGCGGCATCCAGTCGTTGTCACCGACCTTGATCTCGACCTGCAGGCCGAGCAGGCGGCCGGTGTTGACGACCGTGCCCTTCTCCTCACGGGTCCACTTGCGCTCCAGCTCGCTGCTGATGCGGCGGGCGCCCTTCGCCTCGGACGCGGGGGCGGCGACGGTGATCTTCAGCGAACCGATCGCGTCGGTGATCCCGACCGTGGGGGTGAGCAGTTCATAGATGTAGAGGTAGGCGCTGGTCGGACCGTCATCGCCTTCAATCCGCTTCTGTCCTCGCCCCTTGTCCGGCGGATTGGTCAGCCACGCCATGGTCGGGGTCACCGGCGCCGCCTCGCCTGCCCGGCCGAGCAGCTGGTCGAGGTACGGCCGCGGCTCCTTCATCACCGGCGGGCTCTGCTTCTTGAACACCGCCGCGATCTTGGCGTTGATCGCCTCGATCTGCGTCTGGTTGTCCTTGGGCCGAATGGTCGGGTCGTCGATCGCGCCCCACAGCACCAGGCCGCAGCCGCCGGCCACCACGGCCAGGGCCAGCTTCTCGCCATGGGCGATGAGTAAGGTCTTGGCGCTCATGTCAGTTTCCTCCCATGAAGCCGGGCGCACCCGGTGCCGCACCGGCGGCTGGCGCAGCGGCACCGCCGTCGGCGGCGGCGAATTCGATCACTTCCAGCGAGGCCACCAGGCGGACCACGTCATCGGCGACATCGTAGCGGTCGCCCACGGCCGTCGTCTCGCGACGGGTCAGGTTGGCCGAGGTGATGGCCAGCAGCGGCTTGTCCGCCTCGGCATTGCGCTCGAGGTTGGCCGCAGCCGCGAGCATGGCGCTGAGCGGTCCGTCCAGGGTCAGCCGCAGTCCGAGCGCGCGCACCGTGATCTGGCTGCTGATCGCAGTGGTCAACGGTCGCAGTCCAGCTTCGCCATCGGCGGTGCCGCCGCCGACCCATTCCACGGAGATGATCAGCGCGCTGGCGCCGGCGCGGTCGACGCTGGGGCCGGTCGGTCCGACCACCGGGTTGTCGGCGACCGCGACACGGGCGGCGATCAGGCGGTCGGCGACCAGCTCCATGGCACGCAGACGGGCGGTGAGCTGGGGGTGTTCGCGGGGGTCGGGGAAGGTGCCCGACTTGGTATAGAGGCCGATCGACGAACGGACGGCCGACGGGCTTTCGCCGCTGGCGCTGATCACCTCGTTCTCGGCGGCGCGCTTCATGCAGCCGGCTTCGCGCAGGCGGATGATCAGGGCCTCGCTCGCCTTGATGTAGTCGCTGTACCACTCGAGCACGTTCTTGGTCGAGGTCACCGGCTTGTGCAGCCAGGCGCTGCGGCCGAGGAGCTGGGCCTTGATGTCGGCGAGCTGCTTCTCGTACTTCTCGACGTGCGGCTGCAGCACGCGCTTCCAGCTCTCGGTGATCAGGTAGTCGTCGGCTAGGCGCTTGGTGTCATCCGGATTCTCGGCGTCGAACAGGCCGGGTGGATCGCCGCGTTCGGCGCGCTTCTCCAGCTCCTTGAGGTCCTTCGACTGCTGGTCGAGCTTGTTCTTCGACGTGCGGGCGTCATCGGTGGGCACCAGCATCAGCCAGGCGGCGAGGATGGCGATCAGGGCTGCGCCGCAGATGATCCAGAAGAGATGCTTCACTGGGCTGCCTCCCCACCCACGGCGGCGATGGTGCAGGTATAGGTGGTGGTGCTGGTGGCCAGCGTCTTCTTCTCCTCAATCGGCTTGAGCGAGCCCTGTTCGTCCAGGCGGTCGCGATCGAGGTAGTACCAGCTGACCACCCCTTCGATGTCCGAGGTCGCCTGGACGTCGGTGAACAGGGTCGGGGCCTTGGCCAGATCCTGGAGGTGGGCCGGCATGGGCAGCTCGCGCAGGGTCTTGAGCAGGGCCGAGCGCACTTCGCCCTGGCTGGGGCCAGCCGGGATGTCGATCTGCACCGAGACGGTGCGGGCGGTGGCCAGGGGACGGAAGGGGTCGCTGCCGCCGCCGGCAGCCAAATCGCCGAAGTCGATCTTGCGCAGGTAGGCCCCCTGCAGGGCCGGCGTCGTCTCGACGATGGCCGGCAGGGTCGGAGCCGGCGGACGGAAGCCGGGAGTCAGGGCGATGCCCTGCACCGCGCTGGTCACCCCGCCGAGCACGGCGTGGGCCAGGCCCTGGTTGGCCCCGACCACGTCGAAGGCGGCCAGTTGCGGCGCCAGCTGCTGCACCTTCTCCAGCACGTCCTTGGAATCCTTCATGCGCTCGCGGTTCTCCTTGGCGTACGCAGTCACCTTGGTGGCGAGACCGGCGTTCACCTGGGCGGCACCGCTGGCGATGGAGTAGTCGGTCCACATGGCGGCGCCGAGGATGCCGAGGGCGGCGACCGCGGCCCAGCGCTTGCTGGCCAGCAGGCGCTCGGTCTGCATGCCGCTGGGCATGAGGTTGACGTTGGCGCGCGAGACCCCGGTGGCCTGCAGGCCGAGGCCCATGGCCACGCCCAGCGCCTGCAGGTCCTGCATGAAGTGGCTGCGGTCGAGGCCGCTGGCGACCTGGATGCGGTCGAGGTCCTCGAGGATGTTGATGGTCAGGCGCAGCTTCTCGGCCATGTACTCGGGCAGGCCGGGCAGGCGGAA
>JAIFKN010000198.1 GCA_020049615.1 bacterium
CAGCACGCTGCGGTAGGCGTCGCCTTCGGCGGCCGGCAGGGCGAGGCAGAGCAGGGCAAGCAGGAGCATCCGCAACTGCTCAGGGGCTCCGCCCCTGCGGCCCTGCGGGCCTGTCCCCGCTGCCTGTGTCGCAGCTCGGTTTCGTTCCGCAACCGCGGGCGGATGGGCTTCGCCCATGATATCCGCCCACCGCCGCTCGGCGGCAGCCCCATCGCTGCGCGACGGGGCCCCGGCCTGAGCTGTTACGAGCATCCTACGCATGGCTCGCTCCGGTCTGCTGCGGCACGTTGGCGGTCGCGCCGCTGTCGTCGACGTCGCCGAGGCTGGCCTTGACGATCTGCACGTCGCGGGTCACCGCGATGCGCTCGATCTCGCCGCCGCTGATCCACACCATGCGGCTGGAGACCGCCAGCATCTCGTGGTCGTGCGTCGCGCAGATGATCGTCGTGCCGGCCTCGTTCAGCTCGCGCAGGATGCGGTGCACCTCCTTGCCCGAGGCGAAGTCGAGGTTGGCCGTCGGCTCGTCGCACAGCAGCAGGCTCGGTGCGTTGGCCAGCGCCCGCGCGATCGCCGTGCGCTGCTGCTGGCCGCCCGACATCTGCTTCGGCCGGTGGTTCCAGCGGTCGCCCAGCCCGACCATGCCCAGCAGCTTCATGCCCCGTTCGCGCGCCTCGTCGGCGTGCATGCCGGCGAAGGTCATCGGCAGGGTCACGTTCTCCAGCGCGGTCATCACCGAGTTGAGGTTGTAGCTCTGGAACACGTAGCCGATCTTGCGGCAGCGCAGGAACGCCAGCTCCTGCGCGTTCAGCTGCGCCATGTCCACCTCGTCGATGAACACCCGTCCGGCGGTCGGCGAGTCGAGTCCGCCGACCATGTTGAAGAAGGTCGACTTGCCCGAGCCCGACGGGCCCATCACGCAGATGTACTCGCCACGGAAGAGCTCCAGGTCGATGCCCTTGAGCGCGTGGGTGATCTCGGCGCCGCGCTGGTAGGTCTTCTTCACCCCCTGGGCGCGCACCAGGATGTGCTTGCCCACGGCGTACTCGGCGGCGTTGAACGGGGATTCGGTCATGGCCATTGCCCCTGGCTTCGGGCTTCGGGCTTCGGGCTTCGGGTCCATTGCCCCTGACCCGGCACGGGCCGCGTGAACACGGCGGGCGTCCCGAGGCCTGAAGCCTGAAGCCTGAAGCCTGGTGCAATGCTGCTCATTCCACCCTCATCGCTTCCATCGGGGCCATGCGCGAGGCCAGCCACGACGGGTAGATGCGAAGATGCATGCCAGGCCGCAGAGGATCAGGCCGAGCACGGGGAAGTACCACAGCAGGTGTCCGCCGTAGAACCAGCCGCCTTTGACCAGGGAGAGCAGCAGGCCCACCAGCATGCCCATCGCGCCGCCGGCTGCGCCCTGGATGCCGGCCTCCATGAGGAACTGCGTCAGGATGAAGCCATCGGTGGCGCCGAGGCACTTCATCGTCGCGATCTCGCGGAAGCGCTCGGTGATGGCCATGAGCATCGCGTTGGCGATGCCGACCATGCAGACGAGGAAGGAGATGGCGACGAGGAAGGCCTGACGGGTCGAGACCAGACCACCGTCCGGATCGACCTTGCCGGCCAGCGCCTGCTCGCGGGCGGCCAGGTCGCGTTCGTCATCGAGGGCGCGGTCGAGGCGCAGCAGTTCGGCGCGGGGGATCTTCCCCTCCAGCACCTCGACCATGCGGTCGTCATCGAGCTGCTGCAGCTTCTCGTCCAAGGTCTCCTTGGTGCGGAAGCTGGCCAGCCAGCGCGTACGCCCCTCCTCCGAGGCGAGTCCGGCGGTGACCTGGTCGCGGAGTCGGTCGAGGCTGCAGGCAGACTGCAGGTCGGCGACCGTCGCGACCGGATGCAAGCCGCCAAAGCCGTGTGCGGCGAGCAGGGTGGCGAAAGCCTGGACGCCATCCGGCTTGGCTTCGGCCAGCCAGGCGATCCAGCCTTCGCGTTCGGTCGCGCTGGTCAGCTGCGTCACGGCGGTCTCGAACGTGCCGATGCGCGCGTGCCAGTCGCGCACCAGCGCGGCCAACTCGGCGGCGGTGGCGGTGGCGGCGTCGACCGCGGCGCGCACCTCGTCCAGGGGCAGCGGCATGCGGTCGGCGCGCACGCGCTGGGCGGCGGTGGCGAAGGCGGCCCAGCGCTCGCTCTGGGCCAGCCACGCCAGGACCTCGTCGTTGCGCGCCCGACGCACCAGCATGGCGCGGGTGCCGGCGTCCTGGCGGTCGATCCACGCGATGATGGCGCGCTCGCGGCTGCAGGCGGCAGCCAGGGCGGCAAGGCGCTCCGGCTGCCAGCCGGCGATGGCGGCGTAGTCGGCCAGCGGCGTCGCCGGGTTGGCCAGGCGGGTGGCCAGCAGGTTGGGGTTGGGCCGGCCGAACCACAGGTCGGCGGCCACCGCCGAACGGCGCGCCTGCTTCAGTTCGGCGCGCACGCCCTGGTCGACGGCGCGGGCGATGACGCTGTCCGACAGCAGGTTCATGAAGAACGCCACCGCCAGGATGATCACCATGGTGGTCAGCACCGAGCGGAACAGGCGGTGCTTGATGCCCTTCAGGCACAGCCCGAAGGTGCGCGCCAGCGAGAGCTGGACCTGGGCCCGGACGTCGATGGGGGGGTGCGCCATGGGTCAGCCCGCGAAGATGCCCATGGTCTTGGGCATCAGACCGGTGGTGAGATGGTAGATCCAGCCGATGCTGAGGGTGACGATCACCGCCAGCAGTTCGCCCATGATCAGGCCGATGAACAACGGCTTGAGGCTCTGGTAGACGCGTCCGCCCCCGAACCGGACGACCAGTTCCTTGGCGGCCCAGCCGATGAGGAAGGACAGCCACACCCGCTGCGCCGGATAGGTGTCCCAGACCAGGAAGATGATCGGATGCAGGTAGAAGCCGGCCCAGCGGAAGCGGATCAGCGAGAACACCACCACCGCGACTAGTCCGAAGGCGATCCAGCCCAGTTCCTTGGCTTTGCCGACGTTGTCGGCGACGAGCGGCAGCTTCTCCAGCCCGCTGGCGGCGGTGGTCGCGGCGTACTGCCCGGTCTCGACCAGGGTGTTCACCCCGCGGCTGGCCTCGTTGACGTTGATGCCCACCGTCATCTGCGCCCAGGTGTCGCGGGTCGAGCCGAAGTTGTACATGCCCCAGCAGGTGGCGAGGAGGCCGACGCCCAGGGCGATGGCGATGACGGCGAAGCCGACGCCGGCCAGCCGCAGGCGTCGCACCCCGGTGTTTTCCGCCATCTTGAACGCGTTGGCGGCGAAGGGCATGAGGCACTCGCGCGGATCCTGCGACAGCACCACGCCGAGGTAGTAGATCATCACCAGCGGTGCGGCGCCGATGGCGCTGAGGCCGAGGGTGTTGGCGAGCAGCTGGGCCGGCTGCCAACCCGCCTGGAGGAAGGGGACGCCCGCCTCGCACACCACGCGGGTGAAGACGAGGAAGAACACCATCAGGGTGAGGGCATATGCCAGAGCGACGAACCAGTCGATGGCGAAGGCGCCGACCAGCACGGCGGTGAATCCGGCGAAGGCGAGCAGGAACAGGCGCGCCGCCCACACCGGTTCGGCGTGATCGCCACTGGCGCCGCCACCCAGGCCGAGCGCCTTCCGCGCCACCGCCAGGTAGTAGGTGCGGCCGGTGTAGAGCAGGATGATGGCATAGCCGACATAGGCGCCACTGCGCGCGGAGGGCAGGTCGGTGGTGGCGCCGGTCGCGGTATAGAACTGCAGGTTGAACAGCACCACGACGAAGCCGACGACGCCCATCGAGAAGGACACCTCGGAACTGATGAAGAAGGCCAGGCCGATGATGGCGAAGTAGATGTCGCCGAAGCCGAGTGCGCTGGTGCCGCCTGCCTGGTTGGCCTTGGGGATGAGGAAGGTGACCACATCCCACTGGCCCCAGTGCAGGGTGACGACGGGCACCCAACCGGGGAACCACACTGCGGCGTAGTTGAGCAGGTGGACGGCGAGGATCGGCACCAGCCCGAACCAGAACAGCCGGTTGCGGAAGATGTCGCTGAACAGCGAGTCGCCCGAACGCTGCAGCAGGGCGGTGGCGACGGCGGCGATCGGGTAGTTGAGCTGCTCGTGGTGCGACCACTGGCGGTGCACGATCAGCTGCAGCATGAGGATGGCGAGGGTGAACAGGAGGACCAGCGGCAGCCAGAAGGCCAGCGCTGGCAGCCAGTCGCGGATCGGAGTCTTGGCCAGGGGCAGGGTCTCGTCCCCTACTGGAAGACCCTGGGTCATGCCGGTATAGACGCGCTCGTAGTCCTGCGTCGCGGCGTTGAGGCGCGAGGCGAAGGCGCGGTCGAGGCGGCTGCGCGCCAATCCCCACTCCGGTGGCGAGCTGTCGCCGGCGGCCAGCGTCTTCGGCATGCGCTGAAGCAGCGCGCCAGCGGCGGTCCAGCGCTCGGCCTGGTCGGCGACCGCTCGTTGCAGGGACCGCTCGGTGTTGTCCCGGGCCAGCTCCTGGTCCTGGTCGCGCCACATCTTCGGCGGCATCAGGTCCGCGACATCGAGGGCGGCTGCGTAGGCGGCTGCATCCACGCCGGCCCCAGCGAGCTCGGTTGTCAGCGAACCGTCGGCAAGGGCCGCGCGTTCTGCCGCGATCGCTCCACCGAGGGCCGCGACTTCGGGAGCGCCGCCGTGCGGGAAGAGATGCTCGGGCAGATGGCCGAGGATGTCGAACTTGCGCCACTCCGGCCGGGTGTCGGCCTGGGTCTGGGCGGTGACGATGGCGCGCTGGAAGTAGCGCAGGAAGCCCGAGGTCGGCAGCCACGACACCAGCAGGGTGAGGGCGAAGACGAGGGCCAGCTCGCCGGTGCCCAGGCGCAGCAGGCGCGAGCGGCCGAGCAGGGGGTTCCACCCCAGGACGAGCAGGAGCGCGATGCCGAACGGCAGGGCCGGCACGAAGTTGCCGATCGCCGGGGACTGCAGCAGATACTGGTCGTTGAACCACGCCCCGACCACCACGAACGACGACAGGACCAGGCCGAGGACCAGCGCCTTGGCGGTGAAGGCGCGGACGCGCCCTGGCTCGTCGGGCTGGGCCGGCAGCGCAGGTTCGGGCGTCGGTTCCGTGGCCATGGGCGGGGCAGGCTGGGGAAAATCGGCCCGGACTCAAGCACTATGGCCCAGTCGGGTCGAGAGGTGCATGGGATGGGGCGGTCGCGTGAAGAACGTGCGCATGCCTGATCGTGACCAGCACCAGTGCTTGACGCGCCTCGTTGGGGGGGCTAGTCCGCAGGGCCGAGCCGCCGGCAGCGCAAGCCGAGCCACCAGGCCTCCTCGAGCCGTTCGCGGACGCGGAAGCCAGCCTGCTTGAGGGCGGCGCGCACCTCGCGTTCGCGCCGCGTGGCGATGCCGGAGAGCACCAGACGCCCGCCGGCCGCCAGGCGGGGCAGGCGCGGATCGGCACACAGGCGCAGGACGAGGTCGGCGTAGAGGTTGCCGACCACCAGATCGTAGGCCGTGCCGGCCGGCACGGCGTCGAGCAGGTCGCCGCGGCGCACCCGGGCGCCGGGGTAGCCGTTGGTCCGGCAGACCGCCCGGCAGGTGCGCACGGCGTGAGCATCGTAGTCGGTGAAATCGACCCGTCGCGCGCCGCGGGCGCGAGCTAGCAGGCCGAGGGCGCCGGTGCCGCAGCCCAGGTCGAGGACGCGCGCTCCGGCGAGGTCCTCGCCCAGCAGCAGGCGGGCTGACAGCCGCGTGGTCGGATGGCGCCCGTCGCCGAAGGCGGGCGCTGGCGGCACGCTCAGGCGGATGGCGCCCCGCGGCAACCGGCTGCGGCCGGTCGGGTCGATCCAAACACCAGGCGCCAGTTCGACCGCCGTGCCGGGATGGCAGGCTCGCATCAGCGCCGCCTCGTCGTGGTCGCGGCGGTGCGCCGCCGGTCCCAGCGGCTGCAACGCCCGTCGCGCCGCCGCGCCGAGCCGTCCGCCGGCGGCGAAGACGCTGAACTCGGCGTCCTGGCCGCTGACCGCGGTGGCATGGGCGTGATGTCCGGCCGCGGTCAGGCGCTCCGCGCAGGCGCTCGCCACGCTGCTGTCCAGCAGCCAGAGCCATTCACGCCAGAGCATCGCTCCCTCATCACCAGTGGATCTGGAGATTCCAGTTGGAATTGTGGCCGCCTCCATGGGCGATGAAGGTGCCGCCCCAGCCACCGCCGTTGCAACCCCAGCCGGTGGAACCCAGCCCACCGCCCCACCAGATCACGCGGGGCTGGTACAGGGAGCGCGGCCAGGATCCATAGGTGTACCAGCCGTCATTGGCGCTGCTGGCGGCGCGGCGGCGCTCGGTCCTCTCGTTGGCGGCGGCGAGGACGGCGCGTTGGCGCTCGCGGCGTTCGGCCTCCTCCTGGCGCAGGCGCTCGCGTTCGTCCCAGGCGATCCATCGGCCGTCGTGCCAGACCAGGCCCTGGGCCGCGGCAATCTCGTGCGGGCGGAGCCACACCCCGCCGACCATTTCCCGTCCAAGCAGGCGCTGCGCCTCGGCCTGATGGCGGTCGCGGGCGACGGCGCGTGCCGCCCAGGATTTGGCGAGGACGGGGTCGGCCTGGCGTGCGCGCTGTGCCAGGGCGCTCCAGGCCAGGCCGGAAGCGTCCGGCGGCAGGGCGGCGGCTTCGGAGCGCAGGTCGGACAGGGCCTTGGCCCGCGGGCTTTCGCCACGCACGATGCGGGCGACCTGCGAGCGCGGCCAGGCGCGTTCTGCGACCATGCCGCCCTGGACCAGGCGCATCCGCACGTCCTGTGAGGTTTCGGCCACCAGTTCGCCGTCGATCACGGTGCCATCGGTCAGGGTGATCTCGGCCGTTGGCAGGCAGGCGAGCACGGCGACGAGCAGGAGCAGGGACCGCATGAGCTGAAAATCGCCAGCCGCGGGCCTGAGCAAGGTCGGCAGGTCCTCCATTATTCCTTGACTGGCATGGAGATCGGCGCTAGTCTGCCCGATCACAATGGCAACTCCCGCATATCTTCTGGGCATCGATGTCGGTCGCACCGGTCTCGGCCTCGTCGTGCTCGATGGCAACGGTGCCGCCGTAGCCACTTCCCGCCGTGCTTTCGGCCAAGCCGCCGGGGAAGCGATCGATCCGCAGGACTGGTGGCGGGCCGCCCGCACCGGCATCAAGGAACTGCTGCGCAAGGGCGGGCTCGACCCCGACCTGATCCGCGCGGTCGGCGTCTCCGGCGATAGCCACGCCTTCGCCGCCTGCGACAAGGACGGCAAGTCGCTGTGCGCCACCGTGCTCGGCGCCGATCCGCGGGTCGAGGAGACGGCCGCCGAGCTCGCCCGGGTGATCGGGCCGCGCAACCTCGCCAACATCAGCGGCGGCATCGCCTCGACCTCGGCCACGGCGGCCAAGCTGATGTGGCTCAAGGCCAACGAGAAGCGGGTCTGGCATGACCTCGGCTGGGTCCTGCCGGCCAAGGACTTCCTCCGCTTCCGCCTCACCGGCGTGGCCGCCACCGATGCGTGCGATGCCGCCGCGACCCTGCTGTTCAACCCCAAGGCACGGGCCTGGAGCAAGCAGGTGGCGCAGACCCTGGGCATCGATGTCGCCTGGCTGCCGCCGGTGGTCGCGGCCACCGCGATGACCGGGCGGATCACCGACGCCGCGGCCAAGGAATGCGGCCTCGCCCCAGGCACGCCGGTCATCGGCGGGGCCGGGCACGCCGCCGCCGTCGCGGTGGCGGCTGGCGCCATGGCCGCCGGCACGGCGGTGGTCGAACTCGGAGCAGTCGGCGCGGTGATGATCGCCGCCAATGAGGCCGCCCGCGATCCCAGTGGCCGACTGCGCGTCTCCTGTCACATCGCCCCCGGCCGCGCGGCCCACGAGGCGGTCGGCATCGCCGGCGCCGAAGGGCTCGACTGGCTGATGGAGACGGTGCTGGCCAGCGAGGCGGCCCAGGCCCGACGCAACCAGCGCGATCCGCAGGAGATCCTCTCCGAACTCGCCTCCGAGATCGCCCCCGGCGCCGACGGATGCCTGTACGTGCCGGCCGGGCGCAGCCTCGGCGGCTTCCTCGGCCTGCGCCCGGGCATCGGCCGTGGGCATCTGGTGCGCGCCGCCTACGAGGGCGGGGCCCTGGCCGCGCGCGATGTCCTTGATGCCGCCGCCGCCACCGGCACGGCCATCGACCGGGTCATCGCCGCCGGGCCGGGCGCCTCCGGCAACCTGTGGCCGCAGATCCTCGCCGACGTCCTCGATCGGGCGGTCGATGTCGCGCCGGTGGCCGAGGCCGCCGCCGCCGGCGTCGCCATCCTCGCCGCTCCGGCGGTCGGGGTGCACAAGTCGCTCGACGCGGCGATCCAGGCGATGGTCCGCCGCCATGGTCCGCTGCAGCCGCGCAAAGCCGCCGCCTCGGGCTACACGTCGTTGATCCCGCGCCACCGCCGCATCGTCGGCGGCATCGCCGGCGACGCTCCGCCCGCCGCCGAGGCCAGCGAGGCCGCGCCGTGAGCGTCGCCATCCGCCTGCTACACGCCGCCTTCGCCGTCGCCCTGCTCGGCTGGCTGATCGCCGCCTACGTCGAGAAGCGCGGCGAACTGGACAAGGTGCGCGAAGCCGCCATCAGCGAGCGGCTGGAGACGCTGCGCCTGCAAGGCGAGATCGAACGCGGCAAGGCGCTGCGTGAGGGCCTCAAGCGCGATGATCCGTACGTCGTCGAGTACCTCGCGCGCGACCGACTGCAGTACACCGCCCCGGGCGAGATAGCTGTTCCCAATGCATCGAGGGGCCCGGCCCCTCAGGCTCCTGGCCCGGGCCTGGCCCGGGACCCGCTCGACACGCCGCGCTGACGCGCGTCGATGCGCCAAGCAGTGTCGCTCGCTCCGGTCTGGTATGTTCGCAATCGTCGCCTCCTGACGGCGGTCCGGCGTAGCCGGACGCGACTCCCCGTTGGGGAGTCGGCGCCGAACGCAGCGAGCGGCTAGGCCGCAAGCCGGGGCGGAAGACCAAGGCCCCCGGTGGTTACGTAGGGCGGAGCCCTACGAGCCAAAAGCTACAGATCGAAAAACCACAGCGCGCAGCGCACCAGCAGCGGATTCCCGCCCACCTTGCCGGCCAGGGCCAGGCGCTTGTTCTCCAGCAGGCGGTTCACCCGCGCCATGGCGACGGCGGCCAGCGGCGCTAGGGCCAGGCCGAGCAGGGCCAGGCCGAGCCAGCCGGTGTGCGACCAGCCGCTGCCGTGCAGCAGGCCGATGCCGGAGGCGGCCTGGGCCACGCCGTCGAGGGCGTTGCCCAGCGCCAGCGCCAGCGGTCCGACCGCCAGCGCCAGCAGCTTCATCACGCCCCAGAACACGAACACCGTGCCGAGGTGGCAGTTGAGCACGATCGCCAGCAGCAGCACGGTCAGCGCCAGCGGGTTGGGTCCGCCCAGCCAGATCGGCATGAAGCCGAGCAGGGTGCCGAGGGCGGCGGCGAGCGCGATCTGCCACGGCTCGGCGGCGGAGATCAGGGCGCGGATGAAGCCGCGGAGGAGCTTGAACACGATGTACATGGCTACTTCCCCAGTCCCTTGAACAGGTCCTTGGCCTTGTCGGTCGCCTTCTTCACATCCTCGTTCTTCTGCAGCTCCTGCAGCTTCTCGTTCTTCTGCAGCTGCTCCTCCAGCTTCTTCGTCCCTTCCTCCATGGCGGCCTGCTTGGCGGCGTCGGCAAGCGAGCCCTTGGCCAGCGCGGTCAGGCCATCGTCGGCGATCTCGGGCTGCTCCGGCGTGCCGCCGAGCGTCATCGTCCAGTCGAGTGGCCTGCCGCCGAGCCGGTTGATGAGCTGCGCGGTCTGGGTCGGCTGCTGCGGCTCCAGCTTCAGGCCGGTGACCTTCGCCTGGATGGTGCCCTCCAGTCTGGCCGTCCAGCGCGCATCCAGGGTCAGGTCGGCAGTGCCGCTGGCGCCGTGCCGGGCGATCGCATCGCCGGCCAGGGCCGGGTGGGCGAGGGCCTGCAGCGGCAGCTGCCTGGCGATGGTCCTGACCCGGCCGCGGCCAAAGCCGAGGTCGAGGCTGCCGGCGCCGCGCGTCTGCGTCTGCACATCCAGGCCCCAGTCGACGCCGCGCTCGCGCCGGCCCCAGCCGAGGTTCAGACCCGTGGCGGTGAAGGCGGTGACGGCGAACGGCGTGTCGTCGGGCAGCAGCAGCTCGCGGCCGCTGACGCGCAGGTCCCGGATCAGCACGCGCATCGCCGGACCGCGCGGGCCGGGCGCCGGCTCGTAGGTCTGGGCCCCGGTCCAGTCGTGGGCCGGCTTCTTGCGCGGCGGCTTCTTCTCGGCCGGGGCGGACGGCTGTCCGGCCTGCTCGGCCTGCTCGGCCTGCTCGTCCTCGCCCTTCTGCCACTCGTAGGCCTTCCTGGCGTAGCTCCACCAGTCGAGCTTGCCCCAGTCGGTGCCCCTGCGCTCCTCGGGCGGCGGGGTGGCGAGCGGGATGGTGCCGTCGCCGCGCCGCCGCAGGTCGCCGGTCGCGCCCTCCAGCACCAGCGTGTCGAGCACGATGTCCCCGCCCAGGCAGGCGAGCAGGTCGGCGTCGAGCTCGGCGCGATCAGCCTTGAGCAGCGAGCGCGGCTTGCCATCGATGACCTCGCGCAGGTCGAGCCGGTCGATGGTGATGCGGCCGCCGAGCACCGAGACCGCGATCTGCGACTCGGGCGCCAGCTCCAGCCCGGCGAGCCCGACTGCGCTGCGCACCTTGCCCGCCAGCCACGGCTCGACCGCCAACGGCACCAGGGCGAGCAGGACCAGCACGGTCAACGGCAGCAGCCACAGCGCGGCAGGGCGGAGCAGGCCGGGCCTCTTCGGGGGCGCGGCAGAGGATGGGTCGGGGTCGGTCACGGGGCTGACTATCCGGCAGAGCCGCGGGGGTCCAGTCCGGCCTTGCTGCATTGCGGGGATCGGACCGTAGGCTGCCGCCGGCCATGCTCCGTCTCGCCCCCAACGTCGAGGTCCCCGAATCCGCGGTGACCTTCACCCAGATCGCCGGCGGCGGTCCGGGCGGCCAGCACGCCAACAAGACCGCCAGCCGGGTCGACCTGCGCGTCGCCATCGCCGCCATCCCGCTGCCTCCCGAGGCGCAGGCGCGATTGGCCGCCCTGGCCGGCGAGCGCCTGAGCGGCGAGGGAGACCTGCTGCTGAGCTGCGATGAAACGCGCAGCGCCCGGCAGAACCGGGCGCTGGTGGTCGAGCGGCTGTGCGAGCTGGTGCTGGCGGCGCTGGTGCGGCCGAAGGCGCGCAGGCGCACGAAGCGCTCGCGCGGCTCGATCGAACGGCGGCTCGAGGCGAAGCGGTCGCGCAGCGAGGCGCTGCGCGACCGGCAGCCCGGCGACTGACTCCTACTTCTTCTTGGAAGCGGCGATCTTCTCGTTGGTCGCGGCGCGTTCGCGCTTGATGCGGCCCAGGCGGCGGCGCTTCTTCTCGGTCTTGTTGTACTGACGGCTCATGCGGTTGCTCCTGGGGCGGAAGGTTGCGGGGGATGTGCCGCCGCGTCAAGCAGATGCCGCCGGATGTCGCTCAACTCCTCGGCCGGATCGAGGCCGTGCGGCTTGGCGTATTCCGCCCACCGCACATCGATGCCCAGGCGCTTGAGCAGGGCGATGCGCGGCCGGGCGAGGTCGATGCGCACCACCGTGTCATCGAGGCCGTGGGTGCAGAGGATGCGCTGGCTGCGCGCCGCGGCGCCGAATTGCGCGGGCCAGTCGGCTTCACGGTAGAGCCAGCCGCTGATCGCCACCACGGCCAGGAACGGCCGCGGATGGCGCAGGGCGATCTCCAGCGTCATCATGCAGCCCTGGCTGAAGCCGATCAGGGCGAGGCGTTCGCAGGGCAGGGCGTGGGTGGACTCGAGGTGCGCCAGCAGGGCGTGCAGCTCGCGCCGGCTGCGCTCGACCCCGGCGGCGTCGACGGTGATGCGCTCGCCCAGGGCGATGTCGAACCAGGAGAAGCCGCCGTAGTACTCATCCGGCGCCTGGACGAAGCAGAAGCCCCAGCCGGCGAGGTCGAGCATCGGCGCGACCGGTTTCCAGCCCTCCTTGCTGTCGCCCAGGCCATGCAGAACCAGGGCGGTGGGCTGGCCGGGCCGGGCGGGCGTGAGGTCGTAGATCAGCATGGGGTGGACAGTCTCGCTGGTCGCTGGTCGCTGGTCGCTGGTCGCTGGTCGCCGGTCGCTGGTCGCTGGCTACTGCGCCGTCTCTGCCAGCTGCCGGATCCGCGCCGCCATGCTCGCCAGTCCATTCGCCCGGTTGGGCGAGAGGTGGGCATTGAGCCCCATGTCTTCCAGGAAGTCGGGCGGGGCGCCGAGGATCTCGCGCGGGCTGTGGCCGCTGTAGACGTGCAGCAGCAGGGCGACCAGGCCGCGCACCAGCACCGCGTCGCTGTCGGCGCGCAGGTGGAGCAGGCCGTCGCGCAGCTCGTGCACCAGCCAGACCTGCGAACTGCAGCCGCGCACCTTGTTGGCGTCGGTCTTGTCCGCCTCGTCCAGGGCGGGCAGGGCCTTGGCCAGGGCGATGACGCGGGTGTAGCGCGCCTCCCAGTCGGGCAGGGCTTCGAACTCGGCCACCAGGGCCATCTGCTTGTCGATGATGCTTGGCACGGGACCGCATGCTGGACGCGGAACCCGCAGGTCCAGCATGCACGGCATGTCCGACCACGCAGCACTGGCCAAGCTCGCCGCCGAGCTCGCTCGCCATGACGAGCTCTACTACCGCCAGGCCGCCTCCGAGCTGTCCGACGCCGAGTACGACCAGCTGCGCGACCGCCACGACGCGCTGGCGCGCAAGCTGCAGCAGCCGGCGTGGCAGCGCACCCCGGGCGACGACCGCACCGAGGGTTTCGCCAAGGTGCGCCACCGCATCGCCATGCTCTCGCTGGAGAAGGCCGCCGACGGCGACGACGGCAGCGCCGCCGACAAGCTGGCGGCGTGGGAGGCGCGCACGCGCAAGGCGCTGGAGCTGCCCGACGACCGCGTCCTCGAGCTGCTGGTCGAGCCGAAGATCGACGGCATCTCGGTCGGCCTGACCTACCGCGACGGGCAGCTGGCCCTGGCCGCGACCCGCGGCGACGGGGTCGAGGGCGACGACATCACCGCCCAGGTGCGCGCCGCCGGCGCCGTACCGCTGCGGGTCAAGGCGAGTGGATCGTTCGAGGTGCGCGGCGAGTTGTACCTGCCCACCGCTGCCTTCGAGCGCCTGCGCGACACGACCAGCGCCGATGGCGGGCGTACCCTGGCCAATCCGCGGAACGCCTGCGCCGGCCTGATGAAGCGCAAGGACGCCGCCAGCCTCGCTGGGCTCGGCATCGCCGCCTTCGTCTACCACCTCGCCTGGGCAGAGGGCTGTGCCGTGCCGGCGACCCAGAGCGGCATCGTCGCCTGGCTCAAGGGCCTCGGCTTCCCGGTGAACCCCCACGTCGCGCTGGAGCGCGGCGCGGCGCCGGCGGCGGCGCGCTGCCTCGCCTTCGCCGACCGGCGCGGCGGGCTCGACTACGGCATCGACGGCATGGTGGTGAAGCTCGACGACCACCGCCTGCAGGCCCAGCTCGGCGCCACCGAGCACCACCCGAAGTGGGGCATCGCCTGGAAGTTCCCGCCCGAGCGCAAGGCGACGCGGCTGCTGGGCGTCTCTGTCCAGGTCGGCAAGAGCGGCAAGCTCACGCCGGTGGCGGTGCTCGAACCGGTGCAGCTCGCCGGCACCACGGTGTCGCGCGCCAGCCTGCACAACTTCCCCGAAATCGCGCGCAAGGACATCCGCATCGGCGACCGCGTGCTGGTCGAGAAGGCCGGCGAGATCATCCCGCAGGTGGTCGCGGCGGTGGCCGAGGCCCGGCCCAAGGACGCGCGCGCCGTCGTCCCGCCCGCCGCCTGCCCGTCGTGCGGTTCGCCGCCGGTGGTCGACGACGTGTTCATCAGCTGCCCCAACCCATCCTGCCCGGCGCAGGTGCG
The DNA here is from genome assembly GCA_020049615.1 of bacterium. Next base: position 13,951 of record JAIFKN010000198.1, read on the forward strand.
CGAGCGTCTGCGCCACTTCGCCTCGCGCGCCGCCATGGACATCGAGGGCCTGGGCGAGGCGGTGGTCGACCAGGTGGTGACCAGCCTCGGCGTGCGCTCGCCAGCCGACCTCTTCCGCCTGCAGGCCGATCAGCTGGCCGGCCTCGAACGCATGGGCGGTAAGAGCGCCGCGAATCTCGTCGCCGGCCTCGCCGCGGCCAAGGAGCGCGGCCTCGCCCGCGTCCTCGCCGGGCTCGCCCTCAGCCACGTCGGCGAGAAGCTGAGCGAGGATCTCGCGGCGCGCTTCGCCTCGGCCGAGCGCCTGCTGGCGATCACCGATCCCGCTGAGTTGATGCAGATCGACGGCGTCGCCGAACGTACCGCCGGCATCGTCCTCGCCCAGCTGGCCAATCCGGCGGTGCGCGCCCTGTTCGCCGACCTCGCGGCGGTCGGCGTGCAGCTGACCCATCGTGGCGCGGCGGTGCGCGCGGTCGCCGGCGTGGCCGGCAAGACATTTGTGCTCACCGGCACCCTGCCGACCCTGACCCGCCCCGACGCCGAGAAGCTGATCAAGGCCGCCGGCGGCAAGACCAGCGGCAGCGTCTCGAAGAAGACCGACTACGTCGTCGCCGGCGCCGAGGCCGGATCGAAGCTGGAGAAGGCGCAGACGCTGGGCGTCGCCATCCTCGACGAGGCCGGCCTGCGCGCCCTGCTGGGCCCGTAACCGAAAACCGCTCGCCTGTCGCGCGCCATCTCCTGGAATAACCCGGCCGCCGAGCGGCGCTGGGCGGAGACAATGGGCGAAGCCCATCCGCCCACGATGTCCGAGCTTTGCGAGGACATCGAGCCGCGACAAAGGCCGCGGGGGCAGGCCCGTCAGGGCCGTGGGGGCGGAGCCCGGGCGGAGCCCCCAAGCTTCAGCGCACGCGGACGTGCGCGAGCTGCCCTTTGAACAGGGTCAGCTCGACCTGGATCGTCGCCGACGTGCCGATTTTGTGCAGGATGAAGGCGACCGTGTGGCCGGATTCCGAAACGCCCAGGTCGCGGCCGTCACGGACCTCCCAGTTGGCGATGTTCTCGCCGCGCTTGGCCAGGTCGCTCACCAGCGCCTTGTGGTGGCCAGGATAGACCAGGTCCCAAGGCGGCGGGGGAATCGACTCGCCGGGCGCCTCCTGGACCTCGTTGGCGAACGGCGTGACTTCCCCGAGCGAGGACGTCCCGGGCTGGCTGCCCAGGGCGCGCAGCTGGGCCGAGTCGCGCATGCGCGGCAGGACTTCCTCAGCCGGTGCGGACTTCGTCGTGGTCATCTTCTCGCGCATGGCGCGCAACAGGTCGGTCAACGACATCGCACCTCCGCTAGGACGGGTATGCCCGCCCGGGGGCGCATGCAAGTACCCACCAGTACCAGATAATCCGCGCATGCCATCCACAAGCAAATGCGCATCATTCAACACGAAATCCCACAGCAGCTTGCATATCGCCGGCCAGCCGGTGGGATGGTCGCAGACCGCAAGGAGATCCCATGGCCGTCCAGCACTGGCTGACCCGTTACCACACCGGCGTCGCCGCCATCGACACGCTCCACGACGACTTGTTCGACCGCATGGACAAGGTCTACTCCGACATCATCAGCAAGGCCGGCCCGGTGGTGGTGGCCAAGCAGGTCGCCCAGTTGACCGACAAGGTCATCGCCCACCTCGACGAGGAGGAGGAGGAGATGCGCACGGCGAAGTACGACGGCCTGGAGGCGCATGCCGCCAACCACCGCGCCCTGCGCTCCCAACTGCAGGCCCTGCGCAAGCGCGCCGACGCTGGTGGCAACATCGGCACCGACGCCCTCGACGCGCTGAACCAGTACTTCACCACCCACATCAAGCAGTTCGACCTGCCCTGGGCCAAGGCCTGCAAGCCGTAACGGAGCGGCAACTGCTCAGGGGCTCCGCCCCTGCGGCCCTTCGGGCCTGTCCCCGCTGCCTGGTAAGACCAAAATCGTCGCTGCTGGCTTTCCTGGTAGGCATACCTGGAAGGATGACCAGGGTGGCACTCG
>JAIFKN010000121.1 GCA_020049615.1 bacterium
CCCGCCAATCGACCAGACCAGTCCTGTCAAACCGATCATGAGCAAACCGCTGCGACGCCGCGCACGGCAATGAACGGTATGACGGCTGCGATCACGCCTCCGTTGTCCGGATACGCTTCCAGCAAACGCAGCGAACTGAGAGCCACCGCCAAGGCGATGACGATGGCCAGACCAATACCCAGCGGCGACGAGCCCAACATGACGGCGAGCATGGCAAGTGCGCCGACGGCCAAGCCCTGAAAAACCAACGGTACCGCATAGGACAGGACGCTCCAACGCAGGTCGCTGATCGGCAGCGCCGTCAGCAGTTCATTGCGTGCAGCACGGAAGTCCGTCATGTGATGCACCAGGCCATTTACCGCCAAACCGGCAAGCCCGGCGACCAGGACAAGGCCCGGTGGACGTTCCAACGGTTGCCAGCCTGCCAGCCACCAGCCGCCGCTGACGGCCAACCCTACGGCAACGAGCAACCGGAGCAGCGCCTCGGCCGGACGTTCGTGCAGTATGTGCAACAGTACGCCTGCCCAGCCGCGACCTATCCGCCCTGTCGACATGGGAAAGGACGGTGGGATGCGAAGCGCCAGCACAGGCAGCGCAATGCCAAGCAGAACGAGGACGCAGGCCGCGACCAGGGGATTCGGGACGGCGGAGGTGAATACACTGACGACGCCCAGACCGAGGATGCTCCAGCCCGGCCAGGAGCGCCCAATCATGATTGCCCAAGTGATGGAGATGATCCCGCCCAACAGGGCGACTCCCCGCAGCAACGCCTCTGGGCCAGCACCGGAGGTCAATGCCCAGCCAAGTCCAGCCAGGGCCAGGACAATGATCGGGGAACTGACGCACGTTGCCCATCCAAGCCCCGCCAGAAGCAGCATGTGAGCTCCACCGGGCAAAGCGCGCAGTTCTGACATGCCTGGCACGCAACTGCGGGCGCAGCCCGCCAGCAGAACCGTCGCCAAGCCAACGGGCAGCCCGGACATCGGGCCGCCTGCACCGATGCACACCGCGTGGACAGCATCGATGGTCCACCAGGCCAGCGACACCAGCGCCAGGCCGCAGACCAGCAGAAGCACCGTCATGGTTGCATGTAACCGCGCGAGCCTGCCCTGTGCCGTTTGCCGCATGGAGCGCAGGCCCAGCCGCATGACTACATGTGCCGCAGGCAACGTGGCGCAGGCACCAGGGCTTTTCGTAGGGGTCATGCAATTCGCGCGACCTCAGCCGCCCGGCTACTTCGCCGGACGCAGGGCCAAACGGAAGACGCTGCCGCGGGCGGTGACGAACAGCGAGCGGCCATCCGCGCCGCCGAAGGCGCAGTTGGCGGCCAGCGGATCGGCCTCGCCCTTGGCGTTCACGTTCGGCATGGGGATAGTGCCGATGCGCCGGGCGTCCGGGGCGAGGACGACGATGCCCTCGCTGGAGGCGACGAAGACGCGGCCCTGGGCATCGACCTTGATCCCATCCGGTAGCCCGATGACGCCTCCGAACTGCTGCGGGTTCTCCAGCGTTCCGGCGGCGGTGACGTCGTAGCGCATGATGCGGTGCGACACGTCGCAGGCGATGTACATCCGCTTGCCATCCGGGGTCAGGGCCAGGCCGTTGGGCTTGTTCAGGCCCTGCAGCACGCGCGTGACCGTGCCGTCGGCATCGATGCGGTAGACGCCGAGGATCCCGCCCATGTTGGGGGTCCGGGTGCCAAGGAACCAGTCGGCATCGGTGAACCAGATGCGTCCGGCGGCATCGACGATGACGTCGTTGGGCGAGTTGTAGGGCACGCCCTCGTAGGTGGCGGTCAGCACGGTGGTGGTGCCGTCGGGCGCGGTGCGCGTCACCTGGCGCGACCACATCTCGCAGGCGAGCAGGTTGCCCGCCTTGTCGAAGGCCAGGCCGTTGGCCGAGATCATGCCGCGGCCGGTCCAGCCCTTCGGGCGGTACGGCTCCGCCTTGGCGGTCCGCGCATCCCAGCGGTAGAGCTTGTCGTCGTTGAAATCGACGAAGAGCAGGTAGCCGTCCGGGTGCCACAGCGGCCCCTCGGTGAAGTTGCCCTTGCAGCCGGTGGCGATGCGTTCCGGCTGGCGCGAGGCGAAGACGTCGTCGAGGGTCTCCTCGGCCGCCACCGGGGCGAGCAGGGCGAGGAGCGCGGCGAGACGCACGGTCCAGGACGGGCGGGCGGAGCGGTTGGCCATGGCTGTTCTCATGGGCCGTACGATGCCGTCCGGCCGGCGGGTGCCACGCCGGCCGCTGGTCATCCGGATGACTGCGCCTGCCCCGTCGCACTGCGGGCCGCAGGCCGTATTCTGCACACGGCTGGCAACTGCCGGCCCGTCCGTGAAAGGACCGCCCGATGCCCCGCCTGCTCCCCATCCTGGCCTTCGCCCTGTGCTCCGCCCTGCCGGCCGCCGACTGGCCGCAGAACCTGGGACCGTCGCGCGACGGCCTGCTGCCGGCCACGCCGCTGCGCACCGGCTGGCACGGCGCCAAGGCCCCGCTGGCCTGGCGCGCGCCCAGCGGGCTCGGCTCGGCCCCGCCCATCGCCGTCGGCGGGAAGGTCTACACCTTCGGCGCCTTCCGTCCCGCCACCACCGCCGAGCAGCTCGACGATCCCGAGGCCGTGCCGACCTTGCCGGAGCTGAAGAAGCAGAGCACGGTCACCGGCCAGCAGCTCGCCGAGCGGTTCGGCGACGGGGTGCGCAACTTCATCGTCCTGTGGAACGTGCCGGGCATGGCGGAGAAGGAGAAGCTGGCCCAGATGGCCGAGCCGCACTTCTACATCGCGGCCCTGTGGGCGCAGTGCTTTGATGCCGCCACCGGCAAGCGCCTGTGGGCCGCCCGGCTGAGCGACTACAGCCCGATCTGCGATGCCCAGCCCTACTGGCCGCAGGCCTCGCCGCTGTTCGTCGACGGCAAGGTGTTCTTCCACGGTCCCAGCGGCGACCTCTTCCTGGTCGACGCGGCCAGCGGGAAGACGGTCTGGGAGCGCAGCCTGGTCAAGGACGGCGTGATGGGCGAGTTCGGCAAGCAGTCCAACGCCGGCGGCGGGATGCGCTGGAAGGACACCATCATCATCAGCCTCAGCCATCCGCCGGTCTACCACCACAAGCTGATGGCGGTGCGCATCGCCGACGGCACCACCGCCTGGACCAGCGCCTTCGAGGCGCAGACCTTCCGCGCCCAGTTCGGCCGCTTCGGCTTCGCCGAGATCGCGGGCAAGCCGACCGTGCTGCTGTCCCTCGGCGAGGGCACCGCCGGAGTCGACCCCGACGACGGCGCGGTGCGCTGGCAGAGCGGCGTGCCGATCGCCAGCAAGGCCCTCTACGAGCAGCGCTACGCCGAGCTGGCTTCGCGCTGGGCCGGCGACGAGGCGGTGACCAAGGCGATGCGCAACAAGGTCGACTCGCTCGACGCCTGGAAGAAGTCGCTCTACGCGCCGTACCAGGCCTACGCCCCGGTGACCTGGAACGGCCATGTCATCGATGCGTTGATGAGCGGCCATGACGACTTCGTCTCGCAGATGTGGTGCGAGCGGATCGTGGACGGCAAGCCGACCCTGGCCTGGCAGACCCTCGACACGGTGCCGGAATGCCATTCCGACAAGTCGAACATGCTGGCCAAGGACGGCCGGCTGTACGTCTTCGACCAGAACTCCTACGCACCGCGCGGCCTGCTGCCGGCCGGCGACGGCGGCCGCCTGCCCGAGGCCCGCCCGTTCCGGGCCAAGGGCATCGGCCAGTTCCAGTGCTTCGACATCGCCAGCGGCAAGCGCCTGTGGCACAGCGACGCCTTCCGCACCCATACCGCCACCGACCACGACGACACCGACCACTACAAGATGATCCTGGTCGGCGACCAGCTCATCGTCACCGGCAACGACGGACTGTGGATCGCCCGCCTCGGCGACAGCGGCGTCGAGATCCTCGCCAGCGCCAGCCTCGGCAACGCGCACCAGCTGTGGCTCGACAACGTGCTCGCCGAGCCGGTGCTGGCCGACCAGCGTCTGTTCATCCGCCAGTCGGAGGGCAGGGCGAAGAATGGCCTGAACGCCATGTTCCCCGGCACCGGCAACCTCTACTGCTTCGATCTGCGCCCGGCCGCCGGGAAGTGAGCTGACGGCGGTTCAGCCCGCGCAGAGCGTCCGCGGCCGGGCCAGCGGACGGTCCAGGGCGACGCACAGGATGCGCCCCGACCACTCCGGCCGCCGACTGGCCGGCATCGGTGCGTGGTCGCGCGCGGTGGTGATGAGCAGGCAGTCGCCGGCCTCGCCGCCCAGCTCCACCGCCGTCGGCAGGCTGACCGGCAGGTCGAGCCGCTGAAGGATACTACCGCTGTGCGCATCGAGGCGCAGCACGCAGGCGCCGCCGAACACCGCCACCCACAGGCCGCCCTCGCGGTCGACGACCAGGCCGTCCGGCATGCCCTCGGCCAGGGTGGACAGCACGCTGCGGCCGTTCACCGCGCCAGATGCGGAATCCCAGGCGAAGCCGTCGATGCGGCGCAGGGTGGAGTCCGCGAACAGCATGCGCCCCTGCCACCAATCCAGGCCGTTGGCGATGCTGACGCGATCGACCACCGTGCTGATCGCGCCCCCGGCCTCCAGGCGGTGGAGCGCGCCGCCCTCCCAGGCGTAGTCGCAGCGCAGGGTGCCGAACCACAGGCGACCGGCCGGATCGACCGCGCCGTCGTTGATCCGGCTCACGGAGGGATCGCCGGGGGCGGTGGCGAACGGGCGCCACGAACCGTCGGATGTGTCCAGCCGGCCCAGGCGCAGCCCGCCGGCGACGATCAGGATGCGCGGATCGGCGGTGCAGGCGAGGCAGCCGACCGGGGCCGGCACCGGCCAGGCCAGCAGCGTGCCATCCGCTTCGCGGGCGTGCACCAGGCCGGCGGGGATGTCGACCCAGTACCAGCGCCGCGTGCGCCCGTCCCAGCGCGGATGCTCGAACAGGGCGCCGCTGGTGTCAGGCCATGGGACGGGATCTCCGCCGTGGACCGTGGTCACTCGAAGACGACCTCGTAGTACAGCGCGGCATCGCGTCCGGTGTCGAGGGCGATGGCCCCGGCCGTGACCGGCAGGGTGCGGCCGCTGCGCCGGCCGTCGTGGTCGAGGATGTGCACCGCGGCGACGCGCCGCGCCAGGGTGACCACCGCCTGCACCGGTTCGAGCAGCAGCGGGGCGGTGCCGTTGGCCAGCACCGTGTCGTCGGGGCGGAAGAGGCGGAAGCCGGTGTTGCTCTGCCGCGCGACGACGCTGATGATCGCGCCCTTGGCGGCGGCCAGGTCGGCATCGCGTTCCAGGCTGGAGATGAGCAGCGAGGCGTAGGGCGAGGCGATGCGGATGCCGATGCCACCGAGGCGCTGCTCGGTGCCGCCGGGATGGCCGATCACGCCCTTGGTGCCGGCGGTGTCGATGGTGACCAGGCCGCCGCCGGCGGTGCTCCAGGCCAGCTGACCGGTGGTCGAGCGGTAGACCCCCGCCTGCCGCATCGATGACAGGTCGGGGACCACCGGCGCCGCGCCCCGCTCGGCGAACTCGACCAGGACGCGGCCGACCGCCAGGGCCTCGACCGGGGTGGTGCCGCCGAAGCTCTTGGTGTCGCCGCTGCTCTCCAGCGTCTCGCTGAAGGGGAACTCGCCGCTGCGCAGGTTGTCCTCGCCGACGATGCGCCGGGCCACCACCGCACCGGGCTGCACGTCGCCGCGCAGCACCATGCGCGCAACCGTGGGATGCTGCCCGAACATGGTCGGAGTCTCGGTGCAGAAGCGGTCCCAGCGGTTGCGGCCGCCGGTCACCGGGATGAGGCCGGCGACCTTGTGCTCGGACTGGAACTGGTACGAGCCGTCCCAGCCCTGCAGACCCATGCCGTACGCGGCGACCACCGGCACCATGCCGGCCTCGTTGAGGCTGGGAAACAGCTGCGTCCACTCCGAGAGCACGAATGGCCGGTCGGCGACCTGCTGCATGCCGCCGGCGCCGAACACGCCGCTGCCCGGCCGCGCCAGCATGTCGAAGCGCACGCCGGTGTTGTAGTCGTGGCGGTCGATGAAGCCGACGCGGTGGTCGGAGCGCAGGTTGAGGAAGTGCGGCAGCATGGCCGGCGCCTGCCACGGCGAGCCGAGCAGCGGCCCCTCGTAGCCGGTGCCGCGGATGGCCTTGGCGAAGCGGGCGTAGAAGGCGTCCTGCTCGGCGTGCAGGAAGGCGGCGCCGTCGAGCAGGCGCTGGCGCGTGCCGCCGGTGGTCTTGGGCAGGTTGTCGTTGCCGAGGAACCACGGATTGAGCTGCACCGCGACCGCCACGGCGAGGTCGTCGTCGGCCTTCGCCGCCGTGCCCCAGGCCGCCTTCCACGCCGCCGCGTCGGCATAGCGGGTGCGCAGCCAGGCGGCGAAGCGCTCGCGCAGCTTGCGGCCGTAGGTCGGGCATTTCGCCGCCGCCGCCTCGACCGGGAACCACAGGATGTCGTCCTCGTTCTGCAACTCGACGAAGTTCAGCGCCGGATCCTTGGCGTAGGCCAGCCCGGTCTCCGGGTTGACGTGCTGCAGCAGCTTGACCACCATCTCGATCATCACGTCCTGCACGTCCGGGGCGATGTTGATCAGGGCGTAGGAGCTGCCGCCGAAGGCCTTGGCGATCTCGTCGTAGGCCCACAGGCGCGGCGCGTCCTCAGGGCGCAGCTTCAGCTTGAATGAGTGCGACCAGCCGAAGTAGATGCCGCGCTGCTTGAGTGCAGCGGTGAAGTGGTCGAGGCGGGCCAGCTTGGCGGCGTCGAAGCGCAGCGCGCTCTCGGGGCTGCCGATGCCCTCCCAGTCGTCGTTGGTGAACTTGTGCATGCGCACGGCGTTGATGCCGTAGCGCGCCAGGCGGGCGGCGGTGGCGTCGGCCTCCTCCGGCTTGGGGGCGTTGAGGCCATAGGAGATGTTGGTGCCCCAGAAGACGATCGGCTTGCCGTCGGCGGTGATGAAGCGGTCACCCTGCATGCGGATGCCGCCGCGGGCGCCGGCGGGACGCTCCAGCCAGCCCTCCAGGCCGATGACCGACGGCCCGTCGCCGCCCTTGGCCGCCAGCGGGAACCACGACGCACCCGCCGGCGTCTCGATGTAGCGCTGCAGGTCGGCCTCGCTGGCGTGCACCACGGCCGGGCCGGGGAAGGCCAGGGTGGCGGCGAGCGCGGTGGTGCCGGCGGGCACGGCGTCCCGGACGATGAGCAGGCGCAGCACGCCGAACTCCGGTTCGACCGTCACCGGCGTGGCGAAGCGCAGGGTGATCTCGCCGGCGGCGCTATGCAGGATCAGGGCCGCGATGCCGGGGATGGCGCTGGTGCGCTTGACCGGCAGGGCGAGTTCGCGCCGCTGGCCATCGGCGCCGACCAGGGTGATGCGGCCGTCGAGCAGGTCCTTGCCGGGCGTGATCGCCAGGCAGGCGAGGGTGGCCGGCACGGTGGCCTCGGCGCCCAGGGCGACGCGCAGGGCGATCGTGCCATCGGCGTTGCCGGCCGCGGTCACCTGGCTGGTGGCAGTGCCGGCGCCCAGCTTCAGGGTGCAGCGCGCGTCGAGCCCCTGGCCCTCGACCGCCTTGTGGGCGATCTCGGTCCAGCCCCAGTTCGGACCCCAGGCCGTCAGCGCGAGGCTGTACAGGCAGCGGTCCTGCGCGAGCAGGAAGAGCTTGCCGGCATCGACCGGCGAACGGGTCAGCCGCCAGGCCGGCGCATCGGCGGCGACCAGCAGTGCGGCGGTGAGCAGACAGAGGGTGATGCGATTGACTGACGGCATGATGACGGACCTCGTGCCAGGAGCGGCCTGTGGATGTCGACGTGACCAGCGACCGGCAGTCATGCCGATGACCAGGCCTCAGGGATTGGAGAAGATGATCAGCCCGCTGGCGCTGTCGGCGGTCGGATTGCCGCTGTACTGCACATGGCCGTCGAAGAACAGGATGTTGCAGCCCTTCTTGTGCCAGGGCACCCAGTTGTAGACGCCTGGGGCGGCGGCGGCGACGGCGGCGGCCACCGTCGTCGGCAGGCATTCCGCCGGATTGCCCCAGCCGGCGAAGTAGCGGGCCTTGTCGGCCTCCATCATCAGGACCATCTGCGACTGCCGTTTGACCTGCGACAGGCCGAGCCTCGCCTCGGGGCTGGCCCAGGTGGCGGCACCGGTGATGCCGGGGGTGGCCTGGGTGTTCATGCCGTAGGACGGCTCGTCGCGGGTGGCGCGGTCGCGCGGATCGCTGGCGCACAGCAGGGTCTTCTCGCGACCGATGTTGTGGGTGTCGAAGGGATCGGCGGCCTCGCTGATCGCCGGCAGGTACTGGCCGAGGAAGGGGCCGCCCCACCACGACACCGGAAAGGCGAAGTTCCACTCCGCCGGGGTCATGCTGCCGGGCAGGTAGTGCATCGGCAGGGCGCCGTCGTGATCGGTGGCATAGAGGTGGACCATCACCCCGAGCTGCTTGAGGTTGTTGCCGCAGGACATCTTGCGCGCCGACTCGCGCACCAGGGTGATGGCGGGCAGGAGCATGCCGGCGAGCACGGCGATGATCGAGATGACGACCAGCAGCTCGATCAGGGTAAAGGCCTTCCTCATGGCTGATTCTTCCGCTTGTAGGTGTCGAGCATGGCCTCGGCCTCCGGGCTGCGGTAGCGGTGGCACTGCTTGGCCGGCGGCTGGCGTTTCAGCGTCGGATGCACGGGAGGCGCTGCCGCGCCAGACGCCATCGGGAACAGCCACGGCCGCCGCTGGGTGTCGGCGAAGGCGGGATCATCGCACTGCCAGGCCGGCAGCAGCCCGTCGGGCGGAGTCGGCGGCGCATCGATCGGACCGGCCACATAGGTGATCAGCTCGGGGTCGTAGCCGGCCTCGGCGAGAAAGGCGTGCGGGTACGCCGACAGGCCGTCGTCGGCCGGACGCAGCAGCAGCACGACCGCCAGGGTGGCGGCCAGGCAGATGCCAAGGAGGATGATCGCTCTGCGCATGGTGATGTTCTATCCAACCATAGCGGCGGTGGACCGCCGGTCCAAGTCATACTGATGACGACGGTCCGGGCCGCTCGGCCGGGCCGGCCTCGGCGGCGACCATGCCATTGTCGCGCTCGTCCGGCTTGGTCGTCGACAGGTCGCGCAGGAGCCGCCGCATGTCGCGGACCGCTCCCCAGGTGAACCAGGGCAGCGTCACCAGGCAGACCGCCAACGGCAGGATGACCGCCCAGAAGAAGTGCCAGTTCCACCAGCTGTTGGCTGACCAGCGCTCGACGCAGGCGTTCCAGCCGATGGCGCACACCGCTCCGACCGGCGACAGCAGGCCGAAGAAGAACACGCCATAGGCGATGATCCGGTCATTGCGCGTGAAGTGCGGGCTGTTGATCCCGGCCAGGATGGCGAGGGACCAGCGTCTGCCCGGCCCAGCTGGCCGCGCCTCCTGGTCGCGATGCAGCATGCGCTCGAGGTCGAAGCGGCTCCGGCGGCTGGTCAGCAGCGACACGACCACGAACAGGGTCAGCGACAGGAGCATGATCGAAGCCGACAGGATCTGGCCGTTCACCGGAATGCGCTGCGGATGGCTGACGAACAGATCGTGCAGCGCACCCGGTGCGAACGACCGCGCCCCCCACTCCGCCAGGCGCGGCCAGGCCTGCTGCACGCCCGCCGCGCCAAGGGAAAGGATGGAGCCGACCAGCAGGGCCGTCCATGCGCCAGCCCTGGTCGCACGCCGCCAATACAGGCCACCCCACACCACGACGCCCATGCCGGCGAGATAGATGCCCGAGAGCAGCGCCGTCACCATGGTCAGGAAGTCGGCGATGCGGAACACGCAGGAGAACCAGACCGCGAAGATGGCCAGGGCGAACGCGGCCAGGCGCAGCACCCGGATGTGCGTCCGGGCTTCAAGCCGCCCGCCCCGCATGGGCAGGACCACGTCCTGGATGAAGCCGGTGCTGAAGTTGAACAGCCCGCTCGACAGCCCGGCGATGGTGCCCATCAGCATGATGGCGCAGAGCGCCCCCTTGACCCCCATCGGCAGCAGCGCCCCCAGGGCGGTCGGCAGGGCCAGCTGCGTGCGCAGCTGGCTGTCGCTGTCCGGGATGGTCGCCGCAAGATGGGCCTGCACCGTCGCAGCCTGGCCGGCGAACTCCGGGTTGTGCAGCAGCACGAAGGCCCCGATGCCCACCACCGAGCCCATGGCCACACTGCCCAGGCCGCGCCAGATGCCGAGGATGGTCGCCATCTGGCCTTCATGGGCCGACCGGGCGGAGGCGGCGAAGGCAGCGTTCCAGGTGTTGCCGCGCCAGAAGTAGACCGTCATCGCCCAGCCGATCAGGACGTAGATGTAGCCGAAGTCCTGCTGCTTGGCGACATCGAAGGGGTCGACAAACGAGGCCCCGGCCTGGCCCGAGGTGAAGGCCACCGCCATCTGGTCGTAGCTGAAGATGGCGAGCACGGCGAAGGCGACGACGAGGTAGAGCAGGCTGGAGATGAGACCCTCCAGGCAGTCGACCACCATCACCGAGAGATGGCCGCCGGACATGGCGAAGAACAACGCCAGCGACATCAGCACGACCATGACCGGGAGGAAGGTCGGCAGGACCAGGCCGAGCACTTCGCATTCCGCGGGCAGGCCGAGAAAGTGGACGAAGAACCTGGCGGCAACCCCGGGAGCGAGCCCGAAGGTGAACAGGCCGCTGAACACATTGAGGATGGTGGCGTAGACGCGCACCCCGCGGCTGTAGCGCATCTCGAGGAACTGGTGGAAGGTCAGGGCCCTGGTCTCGCGGAAGCGGTAGGTGACGAGACCGCTCAGCGCGAGCAGGAAAAAGCTGAAGCCGACGAAGGACGACCACAGGTTGAGCGAGAACCCCGTCCGGCTGAACACCTCCATCGACGCCACCAGGGCCATGGCGGTAACCCCCATCTCCATCTGCGCGGTGCAGATCAGGTACCTGCCGGCGCTGCGGCTGGCGGCGAGGAAGTCCGCGACGCTGCGGTTGAAGCGGCGCATGTACAGGGCGGCGCCGGTGGCCAGCAGCAGCGGCACCACCACCACGATGATGTCCAGGGACGAATAGTCGGCGAGCGCCATGGGGAATCCTCAGGGGACGATGATCGGCTTGACCGGGGCCTGCGGACCGCGACAGGCGGCGAAGGCCGTCCCGATATCGCTCAGCGGCCGGACCCACTCGTCCCTGACCAGCCCCTCGATCGAGGCGCGGCCGGTGACCAGCAGGCCGGCGGCGAGGTGCCATTCGGCGCTGGTGTAGGCGTAGACGGTCTTCAGCACGACATGCCGGACGCACCACTCGAGCGGATTGATCGTCGTCGGCGTCCAGCGCACGGCGACCAGGACCACCGTGCCGCCATGGCGCACCGCGTCGCAGGCGGTGTCGAGGGTCTGCGCCGAGCCCGCGCACTCGACGATCAGGTCCGGCCCGCCGCCGGTGGCCTCCAGCAGCTGCTCGACCGTGTCGCCCGCCGCCGGATCGATCAGGTCGGTCGCACCATGCTGGCGCGCCAGTTCGCGGCGCGTGGCGATGGGATCGACCACGAGGATGCGCGCCACGCCGGCGGCGCGCAGGCACTGCACGGTGAACAGGCCGATCGGCCCGGCGCCGAGGACGGCGGCGGTCGAGCCCAGCGCCGGAGCGCCGGCCTGCACGGCATGCACGGCCACCGCGAGCGGCTCGCAGCAGGCGACCTGGTGGTCGCTGAGCACCTGGGGCGGTTTGCCGGGTACCCACCACTTCATCAGCTTGAGGCTGGCGAATCCGCCCTGCTCGGTGGTGCCCGGCATGCCCACCCGCGCCTGCCAGCGCGGCGTGTAGCGCGCCCCGCTGCGCCCGCCGCGGCTGCCGGCGGGGGGATGCAGCGGCATGCCGCAACCGCCCGGCGGGGCCGGGACGCCGCCGCCCGGCATGATCCGCTCGCCGACTTTCCAGCGGCCGGCCGCCTCGCTGCCCACCGCCGCCACCACCCCGGTGTATTCATGGCCGAGGACCACGCCGGGATCGGCCTCGCCGTGGAAGACGCGGTGCAGATCGCTGCCGCAGATGCCGCAGGCGGTGATGCGGACGAGGATATCATCCGGACCTGGGACCGGATCCGGGGCGTCGACGACCTCGAGCGAACCGGGCGAACGATAGACGGCGCAGCGCATGGGTGTGGCCTCCGTTCGCGATCATGGGCGCCGGCCCGTCCGCGAGTCGGCGCATCCGAGTCATGCCGATGACCGCCGGCGGGCGATCAGTAGGGATTCGCGACGACCGAACCGCTCGCCAGGTCGCCGGTCAGATCGCCCGAACCACCGACCCGGCCATCGACGAACAGCAGGTTGGTCGAGCCGCGGTGGGCCACGCGCCACGACCAGAACCACGGCGCCACCCCCCACGAAGGCACGTCGCCGGGGCGGCAAGGCGACATCGCCCGGAACGATCCGCCCAGGGCCAGGGCCGGATCCCCGGCGGACTCGCCGACCAGCGGCACCTGGCTCGTCCGCGACACCGCCTGCAGGCGTCGACGTTCCGTCCACTGGCCAGGAGCGAGGATGCGGGCGTAGAAGAAGTCGTTGAGCCCGTAGCTCAGGTTGGGATCGAAGGGGACGTGCTGGCGGTATTCCGGGCAGGTCCACAGGCCGCCGATCTGGCGCCCGCTGGTGCCGGGGCCCCAGCTGATGCCGCCGTAGACGTGGTAGCCGCCCTGCATGATGACGTCGGTGACATAGCCGTCGCACCAATAGACGTGCTCGCCCCAGGCGTAGCGTCCCGGATCCGCCGCCGTCCACGCATCGGGGATGCCGGCGGCCGGCGAGACCTCACCGGGCGGCAGGATGCCGCGATGCTCCTGCGTGTAGGCGAGCAGGGCGACGCCGATCTGGCGCAGCTGCGACCTGCAGACCGTGCTGCGCACCGCGCTGCGCACCTGCCCGATGGCCGGCAGGAGCAGGCTGGCGAGCACGGCGACGATGGCGATGGCGACCAGGACTTCGACGAGGCTGAAGGCGCGGTGGTGCTGCATATGGCGATCCTAGCGCACGACGCCGGTTCCGACGAGGTTCCGTCGGGGTCATGCCGATGCCTGGCCGGCTCAGGGCGCCAGGTCGACGACCACCGTCGCCACCGCCGCGTCACCGCGGATCGGGAAGTCCTGGTGCCAGGGTCCGCCGTCGGGATCCCGCGGCAGGTCGGCGCCGTCGAGGACGAAGGCGACGCGCAGTGATGCGGGCGCGGGGTCCTGGTCGGAGCGGCCGCGCACGGTCATCGCCGTGCCGTCGAGGCCCTCGCCGATGATCGCCAGGCCGGTGATGACCAGGCCATGCGCCGGTGGCGGCGGCGGTGGCGGGGCGGGCGGCTGGGACGCTCCGGAGCCGGCGGCGGCGCCGCAACCGGCAAGCAGGACAACGGTGACGCACAGGACGATGCGGGGATGCATGGGGTGGCTCACTGCGGCTGCGGCCGGGACACGGCGATGGAGCGGACGACGGGATGGCCAAGGGCGTCGCGCGCCTGCAACTCGACGGCGGTGGCGCCGGCCGGCACCGGCACGCGCGCGGTCCAGGTGCCGTCGACGGCAGGGCGCACCGGGGTGTCGCCGACCGACAGGCTGATCGTGCCGGGCGGCATGGTGCCGGACAGTTCGACCGCGAAGGCCGGGGCCGGCGCCAGCGCGGCGAGGGTGAAGTCCTCGCTGCGATCGGCGTCGAGCACGACCTGGCGGCTGGTGCCGACGAAGCCGCTGGCGCTCACCTGCACCGTCCAGGTGCCGGGCACGCCGTCGATGCGATAGCTGCCATCGGCCAGCGACAGCACGCTGCGCACGCCGTCGCCGATGCGCGCACCTGCGATCGGCGCGCCGTTGGCCCGCTGGATGCGGCCGGCGATGGTGCGCCCCGTCGGGGCGGCACCCCACCACTGCGGGATGCGGTCGGGCTGCAGACTGGCGCCCAGGGCCTCGAACTGGGCCTTGGCCAGGTAGCCGATGCGCGGCTGGAAGTCGGCCAGGCGCCCGCGCTGGTGGTTCTCGCCGACGATGCGGCGGTCGAAGGAGGCGCTCGCCCAGCTGGTGTCCCAGCCGAGGAAGTGCTCGTGCGGGGTCAGGGCGAAGCTCCAGTCCGGGGCCACGCTCAGCCAGCGCAGGGTCACCGCCTGGGTGGCGACGCAGCCGCTGGCATCGCCCCAGTCGACCCAGGTCACGCCGTTGGCGGCGGTGGCGTTCGCCGGCCGGTCGGCGGCCCGGCTGTAGACGATGATGTAGCGGTTCTGGGCATCGACCGTGATCTCGTCGTCCATGCGCGAGGCCAGCGCGGCGCCGGCGAAGCCGTCCTCCTGCGGATAGGCCGGGTCGTAGCTGGTGATCGACCAGTAGCGGGCCTGGGCGCGCGGCATCGGGCTCTCGCCGGACCGGGTACGCGGCGTCGTCGGCATGCGCCCGGTGACCACCGCGACCTGGCCGTTGGCGATGGCGATGCCGCGGGTGAAGTAACTGATGTGGCTGCAGGTGGTGGCGCTCTGCTCGAGGTTGTTGGGTGCCGCCGCCGCTTCACCGCGCTTGGTCACGTGCTGGTCGACGCCGCGCGCCCATTCCGGGCCGAAGCCGAGACTCGAGCCGACCCCGACCAGGATGGAGCGCATGATGCCGAACTTCTTGTCCCAGCCCCAGTGCGCACCCTCGCCGTCGATGGCCCGCGGCACGCCGACGCCCAGCCAGTCGGGTGTCGCCGGCGTCCAGGTCGGGATCATCGGCATGGTGCGGTTGACGCGGTTGATCCAGTCCCGGCCGCAGCCGATCCAGTAGCGCCGGCCATCGGGCAGGCGCCAGTGCAGGCGCGGCTTGGCCACGCCGCCGAGCGGACCAGCGGCGGCATCCGGCGCGTAGTAGCGCACCCACAGCTGGCCCTGGTCGAAGGGACCGCGCTTGTGGCCACCGTCCTCGGTGCCCCACGGCCCCTGGTAGTTCAAGGCCGAGCCGAAGCGGCGGTTGCCCGGGGCGCGGTAGAACGGCGGCTGGAAGGCCGGTTCGATGGCGGCGGGATTGCCGACCACCATCGGCATCTCGACATGGAACGAACGGTTGGCGGCATTGCGGTCGGCGCCGGGCCGGAACGGGTTGACGTGTCCAGGCAGCGGATCGATGTCGACGTCGGCGAGCGGCACCTCGGGAGCGCCAGCCCAGCCGGCGTAGCGGATGACGTCGGGATCGAACGGCGGGGTGACCTGGATGCTGAAGTAGCGGCAATGCGGGAATTCGCCGTCGATCACCAGGGTCGAGCCGAACGGCGCGTACACCGCGCCCGGCATCAGGTAGGTGACATGCGGATCGGGGAAGTAGGCGCGGGTGGCGGCGAGATCGATCGGCCGGGCCGGGCGCACACCCCACTCCACCTCGGGATCGACGTCCTCGGGCCGCATCAGGCGGAAGCCGTTGTAATCGGCGGTGTTCAGCCCAGGCGGCAGCACACTGGCCGGCAGGGTGGCCGGCACCTTGCCATCCAGCCAATCGATGATGTAGGCCTCGAGCCGCTGTGACAGCTCGACCGCGGCGGCGGTGCAGGCGGCGCGGTCGGCGAACGGCGGATAATCGCTGCCGCACAGGCAGGTGGCGAGGAGGACGAGCAGCAGGTTGCGGTGCATGGCGGATCCTTGGCGGGTCCTGGTACCCGGGATTGGACGCGCGGGTTACAACCAGGTCCGCGCAGCGCGAAGGCCGGCTCTCGATCATACGCATGACAGGTCAGCGACCTGTGCCCCGGTTGCCCACCCCGGTAACATCGCGCCGGTTGCCACCCCCACCGACCACCCCGGCAACCGGAGCCGCGACATGACCATCCGCACCTGCGCCCTCGGACTGCTCCTGACCATCGGGACCGCGACCGCAATGCTGGGTTGCAGCCGAGGATCCCGCCCGGCGGATGACGCTGCGGCACCACCGGCGCCAGCTGCCCCCAGCGCGGCGACACCCGGGGATGCCGTGACGGCACCATCGGCGCCAGCTGCCGCCAGTACGGCGACACCCGGCTGGAACCATGCGGATGGCGCTGCCGTGGCGGCAGAACTGGCTCAGAAGATCCTCTCGGATCCCTGGCTGGACCAATTCATCCGCACCAAGCAGCGAAATCCGAAGCTGATGGTGTCACGCATCATGGTCAGGGCTGAACGGGATGTGATCAACACCGTCACCATCGGCGAGATCCTGGAGCGGCAGCTCCTCGCCTGCGGAAGGATCGATATCATCGCTGGCCGTTCTCACGAGACGGTCCGGGCCTCATCGAATGATGCGGCAGGATCGCAGGCGGAGATGGATGCCCTGCTGACTGGAAGCATCACCCAGATGCCGACCGCTCCCGACCGCCCCCTGCCGCCTACGTACACGGCGACGATCAAGGGCCTGGACTGCGTGACCAGGCAGATGCTGTTCAGCGTCGAGGTCCAGCACACCACGGGGGGTACGCCGGCCAAGCCAGCCGATGCGATGAAGCGCTAGCGCGATGTGATGGCCGGGAAGCATATCAGCCTGTGGCGCCCTTCGCACCGATCTGCGGTCCGGCTGACGATGCGCCTCGTCCCGCTCCTGTGCTGCGCCGTCCTGCCGGCCGCCGAATCCGGCGGCCCGTTGGCGCTGCTCGGTCCGCTGTGGCCGCGGTTGCGCGAGTCGCTGCCCACGGTGGTCGCTGGCGCGCACCTCGGCGCCGAGAGCGACGACGGCGCGCAGGCCGAGGGTTCGCTCTATGCCCTCGGCATGACCCATCCCGATCCGGAGTGGTCCTATGGTCTCGGGTTGGCCTGGTCCGGCCGCGACCTGCCGGACCGCGATGGACTGCCCGACCGGTTCCATGACGCCCGCGCCCTCGCCGGGGTGTGGCGGCGGCTCGGCCCCGAGCGCCACGTCGTCATCGTCGCCGCCCCCGGGCTGTCGTGGGCCGACGGCGAGGGTTTCGCCGCGCCCAGCCTCGGCGGCCTGCTCGCGGTCGTGGACCGTGGCGGAACAGACGTGCTGTGGGCGGTGGGCCTGGCCGGCATACATGCCGGCGGCGACGTGATCGTGCTGCCCTATGCCGCAGCCCTGTGGCATCCCGGCGAATGGCGCGTCATCCTCAGCCCGGTGTACCTCGCCGGCGAGCGGCTGCTCGGCGCGCATGCCGCGGTCGGCGTGCAGGCGACCGTCGCCGGCAACGCCGCCCCGGTGCACACCGCTGCCGGCACCCGCATCCTGACCCTGTGGGAGATCCGCACCGGCGCCTACGTGCGCTGGACGCCCGCGACCGGTCCGGCCTGGACCCTGGGCGCCGGCTACGCCCCGCTGCGCCGGCTCGACAGCTCGGACGGACTGCTGGGCAAGGATCGGAGCAGCGCAGATCTCGGCGCGGCCCCCTACCTGTCGGCGGACATCACCTGGTCCTGGTAACAAGCCGGCCTCGGCCCGGGTACATGGCACATCATGCGCGTCTCCATCCTCCTCGTCCTCACCATCTGCCTCGCCAGCGCCCTCGATGTCACCGGCCTGCCGGCGGGCACCCGTTGGATCGTCCAGGCCGATGTGCGGGCAGTGGTCGGCGGCGGCCTCGGCCCATGGCTCGGCCGGCTCGCCGCGCGCGAGGACCTGCAGCCGAAGGTCGCCCTGCTCACCAGCCTCACCGGCCTCGACCCGTTCAAGGACCTCGCGACCGTCACCCTGGCCGGTCCCGATGGCCGGCAGAGCGAAGCCGTGGTGCTGCTCACCGGACGTTTCGACCGCGCCAAGCTGGAACTGGTCGCCAAGGCCTCGCCCGGACATCGCGCCGACCGCGTGCGCGCCCACACTGTCCACCGCTGGGTCGACGCCGAGCGCACCAAGGAGTCGTTCGCCTGCCTGGTCGCCGGCGACGCCGTCCTGGTATTCACCGCCACGCAGCCGGCGATGGAGGCGGTCCTCGCCTGCCTCGACCAGCAGGCGCCGACGGTCGACGCCGCGCGCTTCGCCGTCGGCGGTCCAGTGCCGCCGGCCCCGGTGGTGCTCGCCGCCGAGGGCTTCGACGCCTGGCCCGGCCTGCAACCCGAGGCAGCCCTGCTACGCAACCTCAAGGCCGGTGCGATCGGCATCGGCGAGCGGGGCGACCTCCTGACCATGCAGATGCGCATGCTGGCGGCCGGCGAACGCACGGCGACCGACGTCGGCAGCGTCATCGACGGCTTCCTCTCGCTGTCGCGCCTGGACCAGAAGACGCGCGAGGACCCCGCCTGGCACGCCATGGTGCAGAGCGCCAGGCTGGTCCGCCAGGGCGCCGTGCTCACCCTCGACACCTCGACCCCGCGGGTCGAGTTCGAACGCTCGTGCGAGCGCTGGATCGCCCTCGAAGCGGCGCGCCAGGCGGCGCCACTGGCCAGGCCATGATCGCGGCGATGGAGGCGCTGCTGCCGGCCGAGGACGAACGGGCGCTGATGCAGGTGGTGCAGGGTGGCGACGAGGCCGCCTTCACCCGCCTGGTCGAACGCCTGGCACCGCGCCTGTGGCGGCACCTCGTCGCCAACGGCATGAGCGGCGCCGACGCCGATGATCTGGTGCAGGAGACCTTCCTGCGCGTCCACCGCAAACGCGGCAGCTACGATGCGCGCTGGGCGCCGACGACGTGGATCTGGACCATTGCGCGCCGCCTCGGCGCCAATCTCGCCCGCCGCCGCCGGCCGCAGCCGCTGCCCGAGGACATCCCCGCCGCGCCCCCGGCCTTGTCTGGCACGGTGTGGGAGACCGCGCGGATGCTGCTCGACGACCGCGCCTATCAGGTGCTGTGGCTGCGCTACGGCGACAGCCTCGAGCATGAGGAGATCGCCGAGCTCGTTGACGCCACACCCGGCAATGTCCGTGTCATCCTGCACCGCGCCCGCTTGTTGCTGTCCCAGCACCTCGCGCCTGACGGAGCGCTCCGCCATGTCTGATGCCCTCGAAGAACTGCTGCGCCGCGATGCCGCACGGCTGCAGCCACCGGACGACCTCGTGCCGCGCGTGGGGGGGCGCCTGGTGCGCCGCCGGCGCATCCGCACTGCACTGCTGCTGTTCCCGGCCATGGCCGCCAGCCTGGTCGCGGCCCTGTGGCTGGCGACGGCAGAGCACCTCCCGACCCCGGCCGCGGCGCCGATGGCGCTCGCACCCGCCGTGACGTCACCCACCGCACCGCTCGCGCCGACGCTCACCTTCGCCAGCGAGGCCGCAGCCCTGGCCAAGGATGCGCGCGGCGTCGGACGCTTCTTCATCGGCTGCCTGCCGGTCACCGTCGCCGCACGCTGAACGCGCTGTAACCGGACGACCGTGCGCCGTGTACATGGGGCGATCCCAGGAGATCGCCATGCGTCACGCCCTCAACCTCCTCCTCGCCAGCGCCTGCGCCGCACCGGTTTGCGCCCTGAGCCTCGATGACCTCGGGCGCGATGCCCCCCGCGCGACCGATGCGCCGCAGCACCACCTGCGCATCTCCTACGGCACCCTGCCGAAGCAGGCCGACACCACCACCGACGTCGAGGGCTACGCCTCGCAGTCGGGCACGGTCGATTGGGAGCAGGCGAACCGTTTCACCGCGTCCTACACCTACCAGCCGCGGGCCGATGGCTTGGTCGGGTTCGGGCTCGGCGTCGGCTACGTGAACGACCGCTGGTCGGTGGAGGACGGTGGCTGGGAGACCAGCCTGAGTGTCAACGGCCTCCAGGTGGAGCCGCAGCTGGTCATCCGCCCGACGCGCTGGCTGGCCCTGGAGCTTGGTGCTCAGCTCGGAATCGGCGTGGCGAGGTTGTCCTCGACGATCGACGGCACGGTCGGCTACGGCGTCGACGGCGTCTCGACCTGGTATGGCGCCGTGGCGCGTCCCGTATTCCTGATCGGTTCAGGCTTCGAGATCTTCGCCGAAGCAGGCTGGCTGTCCTCGACCGCGTCGACCAAGGGCCAGGTCATCGGCCTTGATGTCCGCGTCGACAGCACCGCAGCCGGCGGCTATGGGGCCTTCGGCATCGGCGCGGCGTTCTGATCGATCAGATCAGTGATCGGGTGCGCTTTGTGCGCCGATGGGGATCGTCGATTCTGGCGAGCATAGGCATCGCCCCGATCAATGGCGTGCTGCCGGCCAGTCTTCACAGCTTCGGCTCGTACTTCATAGCGCATCGCCGGGCGCCCTCCGCGCTGGCCGATCACCTCTGGCAATCTCCTGACCAGGCCATGTGCCGCCAGCAGGTCGAGCGCCGGGACGATGTCCTCGGGCCGCGCCACCCGCTGCGTGCGGTGGTCGCGGTAACACTCGCCGGCGGTGAAGGTCGGCTCGCCCTTCTTCTGCACCCAGCGCAGGATCTTGCGCGCAAGGGCACCGTCCGGGTCGCCGGCCTCGCCGACCACCGCCTGGGTGTGGCCGAGCAGGAACTCGGACCAGGCACAGGCGGCGCGCATGCAGCTCTCCGACACGGCATCGGCCTGCGGGTCGACCAGGGCCTGGAAGGCGAGGGCGATGCGCGCGATGGCGCCGGGGAGCTTGCCGGCATAGGCGCGCAGATGGCGCAGGTCGCCGGTATCCGGTGCTAGGCGCGGCTCGATGGCGGCGCGTAGGGCGAGATGACATGCGAAGGCCCCCGAATCGAGGGGCAGAATGCGGGTGGCGACCCCGCAGCGCATCGGGCCGTCGGGGCCGATCACCACCTTGCCCGGCCAGGGCAGGTCGAGCAGTCGGACCAGGGCGTCCTGCCACCACTGGACCGCGAAGGGATCGCAGGCCGGCGGCTGCAGTTCGCGGCGGCCGACCCAGGTGCGCGGGGCGATGAAGCTGAACCGGGCGACTAGGCCACGACCCACGGCGGCAGGATCGGCCAGCACCTGTTCGACCACATGCGGCTGCACCATCAGGGCACAGACGATGGCGGGATGCTCCAGCGGCTGGTCGCGGCCGACGCGGTGCGCCGGGCAGTAGTCGCCGGCGTGGCCCGACAGGAAGAGGCCGAGGTTGGCCTTACCGTCGCCGTAGCGGCCGAGCAGCACATCGACCACATCGCCCTCGGCGGCAATGGCGCCGAGCTTCTCGCCGTTGCGCACCAGCAGGCCTCGGGCGGCCTCGGGCGTGGCGTCGGCGGTGACCAGTTCCGGCGGTTGCAGGTCGGGCATGGCGGCGAGGTCCACCGCCAGGTTGGCAGCCTGGTCGGCGAGGCGCTCGGGGTCGGCCGGCTCGCGCCCGCGTACGGGCTTGGCGAGCGTAGCGCGCAGGCCCGACAGGCGGGCCTCGGCCTGATGGCGTTCCTCCTGGTAGCGGGCCAGGGCCGGGCCGAGGTGGTCGCGCTGCGCCTTCTGCCAGGCGTAGACCGGAGCGGCCATCGCGGCGAGCAGCGCCGTCTTGCGCTCGCTCGGCTCGGCGACGATGGCGACCCAGACCGGGGCCGGCTCGCGCCAGCCGGGCATCGGCTCGACCTCCAGGACGCGCGCCGCGCCGAGGCTGGCCAGGCTGACGGCGAGGGGCGCGACCATCTCGACCGGCATCTGCAAGGCCTGCGAGGTGCCGCGGATCAGGTTGCGCAGGTCGGGCAGTTCGTCAGGGATCGCGATGTCGAGGTCCAGGCTAGGCGGCTCGCGCGTGGCGGTCAGCGGGCGCATTTCGGGCCAGGGATCCGGCGCCGAGCGAACCTCGACCTGGGACATCACCCAATCGACGATGCCGCGTCGCTCGGATGCGGGGACATCGCGAGTGCAGCGCTCGGCCTCGGCATCCACCCCGGTGCGGATGGCCGCCCGGTCGGCGCCACGATCGCGCAGCTGGACGGCGGTGTGGAGTAGGTGCCGGTGGCGGTCGGTGGCGATGGGCGCGTTCACGACGAGGTCCTCCTCGGGGATGAGCGGCACCTCGCCGCTGGCGATGTGGATGTCTGGGTCGTGCGACAGGAAACAGAGGCCGACGAGATCCTTCCGCGCCGGATCGGCACGCAGGTGGTGGAGCCGTTGCAGGTAGGCCGACGCGGCAGACCAGCCACTGCGGAAGTCCTGCGGATCAGGCAGGCGCACCAGCGCCTTCACCCCGGCGCCGCTGGGACTGAGGAAGGCCGCCGCGATGTGCGGGTCGGCCACCAGGCAGCGCTTCGCCTCGACGGCATCGGCCGGGGTGCCGAGGTCATCGAGGTCCAGGCAGCAGTAGCCGGTCAGGCTGGCGATCTTGTCATCCAGCGGCACGGCCTTGGCGCGGGTGTGCATATCGGCGGCGAAGACCACCGCCGGCAGCCGCGCCTTGAGCTGGTTGCGTTCGGCCTTCGAGGTCGCGGCGCGGATGCGCTCGACCAACCGCTCCACCACCGGGGCCGGCTGGCGGATCTCGGCCAGCACGGTGCCGATGGTGGGATGGTCCTTGGGCTTGTCGGCGGTGACATTGGCGAACCGGGCGATGCGCAGGTCGGTCCAGTTCATGGTCAGGCCTCCACCGCGGCAGGGGTGCCGACCATGCGGCTGGTGATGAACGCCTCGATGTCAGTGCGGCGGTAGCGCACCAGGCGGCCGACCTTCACCCACGGCAACGGGTAGCGCCGGGTGCAGCGCCACACCTCCAGGGTGTTGACGGTGACGCCGAGGATGGCGGCGGCCTCGGTCGGGGTGAGCAGTTCGGTGGCAACGCTGCGGGGGATGGCGAGAGCAGGCATGGGTTCCCTTCGTCCGGCCCCGGCATGGGGCGCGTGAGAAGGGCAAACCTCGGCAGGGAAGCGGCAGGGGCGAAAACGCCGATGCAGGTGCGGGATTCGCACCTGACAAAGCGATGGAGAAACGAGTGTGATCAGCGCCGCAGAGTGAAACCGGATAGACCCGGAATCACGCCTGGCGCTCGGGCTTCACCGACCACTGCGCGCCCAGGCGGCGCACACTGGCGAAGCTCCAGCGGCCCTTGAGCTGGTCGCGGACGGTATGCGGGCTGACCTTCTGGCGCTGGAAGCGCTCAATGTCGCCGGCGATGAGATCGGCCCAGTCTTCCAGGCGCGGCGGTCGGCCCAGGCGGTCAGGGAGCAGCAGTTCCTTGTGGGAATCCAGATACTTGTCCACCGCCTCGCGCACGCGGGCTGGACGACCGCCCTTGGCCTTGGGCTGGGTCTTCGGCTCGGGACCGGGTGCAGGCTGCACGGGAGCCGGCGGCTTCGTCAGGTTGGCGAGCACGGCGCTGAGGGCGGCGGCGATGGCCTCGGGGTTGTTGATGTTCACCGGCACCGGCGTGGTCATCGGTACGGTGGGCACCTCGTCGGGCGTGAAGGAGCTGAGCCCTCCACCGCCCATGGTGAGCGCCGGCCGCGCACGGGTGGCGAAGTCGCGGGCGTAGCGGCGCAGGCCGGGATCGTCGCCAGCGATGTCAGCGAGAGCCTGCTGGCCATCGGCATGCAGGCGCCACTCCAGATCGCCGTCAAGAGCGACGCTGAAGGCACGGCCCTCCTGCCCACGGTTGGTCAATTCCTGGCAGATCTGCACCAGCACCTGGCGCTGCCCGCCGGCACCGGAGAAGGCAAACTCGATGCGGTAGCTCTGCCCGCCTTCAGCCAGCACGACACGCCCGCTGGCGCGGACCTCGACCAGGCCACGTCGCACCAGGGCCTCCATGGCGCGGGCCTCGATGGCGGTTAACGCGTCGCGGTCGAGCGCCGCCCAACGCGGCGGGATGCGAGCAAGCAGGGCAAGGATGGTCTCCTCCTGTAGGTCATTGGCGGCGGTGGGTTCCGTGGGTTTCATGCGGGCATTCGGACAGGTGATGCAAACTGAGATGATTGTGGCGGCTGTTCCCATAGGCGTAGCCTGCAGGCAGGCGTGGGAAGGAACCGCGACTGCGAGCGGACACCATGCCCAAACTGTGCCCGTGCCGGCGGCTGTTCCCGTGGGCCTGACGACGGAGCAACCCCGGGAAGGAACCGCACGGGTCCTCCCGACACGAAACGACGGTGAATGCCCACGGGAACAGTCGCCATGGGAGACAGACTTTCTTTCCCCTGTCCGGCCCTGCGCGCACCACGCGCTGCACCCAGCCGGGTCCAAGATCCGCGCGACGGTAGCCCCGGGGTAGCCCCGGGCACATGAGGGGCGCTGGGGCGGCTGCGTCAGAAAACAGAAAAACCACGGCTTTCACCGTGGTTTTTCGCTGGCTCCCCGGGGAGGATTCGAGCCTCCGACCAATTGATTAACAGGTCGGTATGGACCCATTTGTAAGTTGAGATTTGGCAACGGCTTATGAATCCAAGTTCTTGAGGGTCAGAAGGTTGAAGCGTACCACCCTGTCTCGTCGTAACTCAAGTCGTTTCATCAATCCGGGTCAATCCGCAATCAATCCTGAGCCCTGTTTTGGAGTTG
>JAIFKN010000216.1 GCA_020049615.1 bacterium
GCGCGCTGAGCAGGACCAGCGATGTCTACGCCCATTGCCCAGGGTAGGGCACCGGGCGGTATGTGGCGTATTTCCGACGGGCTCCTAGACCGCCGTCTTGCCGCCGCGGCAGCGGATCAGGTGGTTCAGGCCGTGGACCTGGCCGGTGTACTCGAGGTCGCCGCGGTAGACCGGGTCGTGCCAGCCCTCGATGTCGATCGAGCCCTTGAATCCGTTCTGGCGCAGCTTGCTGATGATGCGGGTCCAGTCGCTGTCGCCGAATCCCGGGGTGCGGTGCCAGCACCATTCGCGCGAGGCGCCGATGCCGTAGCGCGCGATGCGCTGGTGGTCGATGGTCGCGTCCTTGCCGTGGATATGGAAGAGGCGCGCCGCCCAGTCGTCGAGCTGCGGGATGGGATCGCACAGGCGGACCATCTGGTGGCAGGGCTCCCACTCCAGGCCGACGTGCTTGGCGGGCAGGGCGTCGAACATCAGTTGCCAGGCGTCGGGGCCCTGGGCGATGTTCCAGTCGCCCCCATTCCAGTCGCCGCCCATGGCGCAGTTCTCGAAGGCCAGGCGCACGCCCTTGGCGGCGGCGCGGTCGGCAAGGCGGCCGAACACCTCCTTGAAGCGCGGGATGCTCTCGGGGATCTTCTTGCCGCGCAGGCGGCCGGCGAAGCCGGAGACGATGTCGGCGCCGAAGTCCTTGGCGTGGTCGATGGCGGCCTCCCAGCCGGCCAGGGTCTTCTGGTCGATCTCGGTGGTCTCGAGCGGATTGCCGAACACGCCGATGGTGCTGATCACAGCGTTGGTGCCGTCCAGCGTCTTGCGCACCTGCTCGGCCAGGCGCGGCAGCTGGGTGTCGCCGAGCTGCTGCCAGAAGGTGATCGAAAAGCTCTCGAAGCCGTGCGGCAGGAGGAACTTCAGCTTGTCGACGGTGTCGGCGCCGCCGCCGACCAGGGTGCCGATGCGGATGTCGTGGAGGGGATGGGGCATGGGGTGGTTCCTAGCGTGTGGGGATGGTGTGTATGGGTGGTCGGGCGCCGATCGGTGGTGGCGGCATACGATCGGCGAAGCCGATGCCGCCACGGTTTCGGAGGCCCCCGACGAAACCGAACCGAGACAAAGCCCGGGGGTAGGCCTGAAAGGCCGTAGGGGCGAAGCCCCTGGGCTAGATGGATTCGATGGCCACGCGGGCGCCTTGCCGTTCGGCGCTGGCGATGGCGGCGTGGATGATGGCGAGGGAATGGATGTTGTCGGAACCTGCCGTCATCGGTTCGCGGCCGGCACGGATGCTGGTGATCATGTCGTCGAGGCAGCCGGCGTGGCCGGTGTGGGCGAGTTGCGGCAGCGGCGGGACGGTGACCTCGCGCTTGGGTTTGAGGAATCCCTCCTTGGCGGTGTCGGTGGCGTCCGCCTTGACCTCGTCGCCGCCATCCCAGGTCGCGCTGCCCGAGGTGCAGACCGCGCGCCAGGCGCACTCCCACGAGGTGTTGGCGCCCTCGCTGCACCAGCTGCCGCGATAGGTGAAGCGGACCCCGCCTTCGCACTCGATGCAGACCAGGGCCGAGGCGCCATGGGCGTACCAGGAGCCCGGGGGATTCCATTCCAGGGCATTGACCGCCACCGGCTTGAGTCCGCCGATGTAGCGGCCCTGGTCGACCGAGTGGATCGACATGTCGAGCAGCAGCACATGCTTCATCACGTCGCGGAAGCCGCCGAAGTGCGCGCCGATGAAGAAGTCGGCGTGAAGCTCAGCCAGTTTGCCGAGCGTGCCGCCCTGCACCGTCTCGCGGAAGCGGCGGATGCCGTTGAGATAGCGGCGGTTCTGCATCACCGCGTGGACCTTGCCTGCAGTCTTGGCGGCGGCGAGGACGCGCCGCGCGTCGGCCATCGACGAGGCCATCGGCTTTTCGGCCAGCACATGGCAGCCCTTGGACAGGGCCAGGCAGGCGACATCGGCGTGGGCGTCCGGGATGGTCAGGTCGCAGACCACATCGGGCTTCACCTGGTCGATCATCTGGGCCAGATCGGCGCCGGTGGCGGCACCCGCGGCGTACTTTCCGGCCCGCTCGGCGGCACGCTTGGGGTCGAGATCGACGAAGCCGACGAGGGCGACGTCGTCGCGCTTGACCAGGCTGTCGAGCCAGGCGCCAGCGATGCCGCCGCAGCCGGTGATGACGAGTCGCAGGGGAGGTGTCATGCGGGGCAGGATATGCCCTGGAAGTCATGCGTCTTGTCCTCGCAATCGGTGGCATTTGTGTTATCGTCCGACATGCACCTCCTGGCGATCCATGCCAAGCCGTTGAACAACAGCGCCCGGGTCCGCCATGTGCATGACGACATCGAGATCATGGTGCTGCATAGCGGCAATTGCATCCAGTTGACCCCGGCCGGCGATGTGGCTTGTCGACCGGGAGATGTCTACGTTTATCCAGCTGGAACCAGGCATCTCAGCGCGACGGGTCCAGATGAGTCGTACTCGGCCTCGGTGCTGAACGTGCTGCCATCGGATCTTCCAGGCGAGGCCGGCTCGCTGCTGGCGAGCATCGCCCGGCGCGCTGAACGGGGAAACCGGTTGTCCATCCGTCCATCCACTGGTCGGCAAGTGGCCGCCATCCTGCACCGGTCCGTCCGCGAGTGGCTGTCGCCGGCTCTGGGGGCGCGCTCGGCCGCGATCGCCATGGTCATG
This sequence comes from bacterium, assembly GCA_020049615.1. The sequence goes on from JAIFKN010000216.1 coordinate 2,672, forward strand.
GAGTCGGTCGTCGCGCTTGCCCGTGACACGGAAGACGGACCCCCGCCGGCTGCCGCCGGCGAGCAGCACATCGCCGCCGCGGTGCGCTGGCTTGAGGACTACTGGATGCGCGAGGTCAGCATCGCTGAACTGGTCGCGCTCGGTTCGCTGGGGCGTTCGCAGTTCCTTGCCCGTTTCCGCTCGGCGACCGGTGCGTCCGTCGGGCAGATGCTCCTGCGGATCCGCCTGCGCGAGGCCCAGCGCATGATGCGCGAGGGCCGCTGCAACCTGCTGGAGATCAGCCTGGCCTGCGGCTTCGGCAGCCAGAGCCATTTCAACCACCGCTTCAGGCAGGCGACCGGGATGAGTCCGCGGGCATGGATGGCTCTTCCCGCTCCAGGCTGACGACGCAGCATCCGGCATGGCCAAGGCCAAGCGATTCGAAGCAGAACTGCGCGCTGCCGAGGCGCTGCGCCAAGCGCCGGATCCTGTCGGTATCGCCGATGCGCTCGCCCACCGCAGCGGCCTGATCGTCGCTCCGGCGGCCCGCGCCATCGGGGCGCACCGGCTCGTGGGTTTCGAGGATCGCATGCTGGCCGCGCTCGAACGGCTCTACCTCGATCCGGTCGAGCATGATCCGCAATGCCGCGGCAAGCTTGCGCTGGTCTCCGCCCTCGACGAACTCGGCTCTGGCGAGGCTGGTCCGTTCCTGCGCGCGGCCCGCCATGTGCAGTTGGAGCCCGTCTGGGGCGGCAGCCAGGACAGCGCCCCGCCGCTGCGCATCCGCGCCGCGCAGGCGCTGGTCCGGCTCGGGCATCATGGCATCTACCGGCTGCTGGGCGACCTGCTGGTGGACCCGGTGGGGGAGGTGCGCGGGGCGGCGGCGCAGATGCTCGGCGCGATCGGCGGCGAACGCGCCGCACTGCTGCTGCGGCTGCGCTTGACGGTCGGCGACGCGGATACCGACGTGCTGGCCGACTATGCCGGCGGACTGCTCGCATGCGAAGGGCCTGAAGGCGTGCCTCCGGTCGTCATGCTGCTGGAGCACGATGATCGCGCGGTGGCGGGTGGCGCGGCTTTGGCGCTCGGCGCCTCGCGATTATCCGAGGCGCTCGTCCCGTTGCGCGCCGCGCTGGCGACCGTGGAGGATAGGCAGCTATGCCGCACCCTGATCGACGCCATCTCCCTCCTGCGCAGCGAGGCGGCGGCCGAGGTTCTGCTGGATCTGGTCGCGAGCGGCGACGGCGAGGAGGCCCTGGCTGCGGCCAAAGGCCTGCGCCTGTATCGCGATCGCCACGCGATCGGGCAACGTGCCGCCGGAGCGATCGCGGCCCGGCATGATCCGCGGCTGACCGCGATCTGGCAGCAGGCCTGAGGAATCAGGCCCAGCGGCTCGGCGGCACGCCGACATGGGCCCGGAACTGGGCGCTGAACTCGAAGGGCGAAGGATAGCCGAGTTCGGCCGCCACCGCCTGGACGCTCAGGCCGGAGCGCAGCAGGGCGCAGGCGCGGTCGATGCGGCGGCGGATGCGGTAACGGTGCGGCGGCAGGCCGGTGCGGCGGCGGAACTCCTTGCGGAAGCGCTCGTAGGGGAGTTCGCGTGAGGCGCACCAGGCCTCGAGGTCGATACGCCGCGAACTCTCCTCGGCCAGCAGGCGGCAGGCTTCGTCGACCGGATCGGCAGTCGGGGCGGGCGGCGCGGCCCCGGCCATGGCATCGACGGCGACGGCGATGATGCGGGCCGCCATCCGGGGCAGATCACGATCGGTCGCGTCCGCCAGATGGCCTACCAGATCCAGCATGCGGTTCTGGATATCGCTGCGCGGCGGCAAGGCCCAGGCCGGCGGATCCTGCGGCAGGATGCGCAGTTCGGCGAGGGGGCGATGGAGCCTGGCGCTGAGTTCGACGAACACCTCCTGCCAATCGGAGGACGGATCGAGGTAGGTCGAATGGACGATGCCGGGTAGGCGTTGGAAACACCAGCCTGAACCGATATCCCATCCACGTCCCTGCTGGTCGAGGTAACGCCCCCGACCACGCAGGACCAGGATCAGCGACCAGGCCTCCATGCGTCGTTCGCGCATGTCGACCGCGATCCCGCCCTTGGCCATCACGCCGGCGCCGATGCGATCGAAGTCCCCCCGTCCGAGGGAGCGGTAGACCATCCGCACCGGTGCTTCCATATTCCATATGCTCGTGCCCAGATCACCCATGGGCAAGCGGGGAGTCGCAGGCATATCCTCGCCGTCCGAGGACCCCGCCATGGCCGCCAAGCCCGTCTCCAAGACCGCCACCGTCACCGCCAAGGACAGCCTGATCCCCTGGCTGACGCCCGAGCTCACCGGCATCAACCGGCTGCGCGGACGTGCCTTCGGCTACGGCTATGCCAGCGCCGACGACGCGCTGCGCGGGGTCAAGCCGCAGGTCCGCTCGCTCGACGGGACCTGGAAGTTCAAGGTCCTGGATCGGCCCGAGGACACCCCGGCCGACTTCCCCTCGCCGGCGCTCAAGGATGCCGGCTGGCATCACCATGCAGGGCTTCGGCAAGCCGATCTACACCAATGTGAAGATGCCCTGGACCAGCCGCTATCCGGAGGTGCCCGAGCAGAACCCCACCGGTCTCTACCGCGTCCGCTTCGAGGTGCCGCGCAACTGGTCGGGCAAGCGCCTGGTCCTGCGTTTCGGATCGATCGAGAGCGTCGGCAGCATCTGGGTCAACGGCATCGCGATCGGCATGACCAAGGATTCGCGCCTGCCCAGCGAGTTCGACATCACCGCGGTGGCCAAACCCGGCGAGAACCTGCTCGCCGTGCAGGTCATCCAGTGGTCGGACTGCACCTTCATCGAGGACCAGGACCAGTGGTGGCAGGCCGGCATCGCGCGCGAGGTCGAGTTGCTGGCCTATCCGCAGGTGCACATCGAGGACGTCTTCGCCAAGGCCGGCTTTGACCAGGTGAAGGGTTCCGGCGCCCTTGACCTCAAGGTGCGCGTGCACGCCACGCCGGCCAAGGGCTGGAAGGTCCGTGCCCGCCTGTTCGACGCCAAGGGCAAGGCTGCGTTGAAGAAGCCGCTCGAGGTCGAGGTCCCCTGGTTCGAGGCCAAGGATCCGCATTGGCAGGAGGAGCACGTCGCCAAGGCGAAGGCGGATCTGGCCAAGGTCGAGCCCTGGTCGCACGAGTCGCCGACGCTCTACACCCTGGTCGTCACGCTGGTCGACGCGGCCGGCAAGGAGACCGACCACGCCCGCCAGCGGGTCGGCTTCCGCACCGTCGAGATCAAGGACCGCTCGCTGCTGCTGAACGGCAAGCGGGTGTTCATCCGCGGCGCCAACCGCCACGAGAACCACGACCGTCATGGCAAGGTGGTCGATGAGGCGACCACGCTGCGCGACATCCAGGTGCTCAAGCAGTTCAACTTCAACGCCGTGCGCACCTCGCACTACCCGCCGCATCCGCGCTTCTTCGACCTGTGCGACGAGCACGGCATCCTCTGCATCGACGAGACCAACCTCGAGGCGCACCACCACTACCACGACATCTGCAACGATCCGCGGTACGCCCTCGCCTTCCTCGACCGCGGCAGCCGCATGGTCCTGCGTGACCGCAACCATCCCTCGATCATCATCTGGTCGCTGGGCAATGAGACCGGCTACGGCCCCAACCACGACGCCATGGCCGGCTGGATGCGGCATGCTGACGGCTCGCGCATCATGCATTACGAAGGCGCCATCGCGGTGGCGGGCTGGGACAAGGGCCACGCCGGCTCCGACCTAGTCTGCCCGATGTACCCGGCGCCCAAGGACCTGGTCAACTGGGCGACCACGACCAAGGACTGGCGGCCGCTGATCATGTGCGAGTACGCCCACGCCATGGGCAACTCCTGCGGCGGCCTGGCCGATTACTGGCAGGCCTTCGAGAACACCCCGGGCATGCAGGGCGGCTTCATCTGGGAACTGCTGGACCACGGCATCCGCAAGCGCCTCGGCGAGGACATGCCGGTCGGCGCCGAGGCTGACGCCAAGCCGAGCGGTCGCACGCCGGACATCGGCTGGCCAGGTGACCAGGAGTATTGGGCCTACGGCGGCGACTTCGGCGAGGCGACGCACGACACCAATTTCGTCTGCGACGGCCTGGTCTGGCCGGACCGCACCCCGCACACCCCGATGTGGGAGGCGAAGGTGCTGTTCCAGCCGCTGGCGGTACGCCTGCTCAATGCCGCCCAGCGCGCGGTGCAGATCCGCTCGAAGCTCGACTTCATCACCACCGCGCATCTTGCCGGCATCTGGGAACTGACCGTCGACGGCGTGGTCGTCGATGGCGGCAAGCTGCCCAAGCTGGAGCTGAAGCCCGGCGGGACCCGGCAGATCCAGGTCGCCTGCGGCAATCCGCGGGTCAAACCCGGCCAGGAGGTGCATCTCACGCTGCGTTGGCGCGACAGCCGGGCGATGCCGCTGACCGGCAAGGACCACGAGGTCGCCTGGGCGCAGTTCGCCCTGCCGGCCGAGGCCGAGGCGCCTTCCGCCCCGGCGGTGATCACTCCGCGCGGGCGCTTGGCCATCGCGCAAGGCAAAGCGGCGATCACCATCGCCGGCGAGGGGGTCGAGGTCGCGATCGATCGCGCGACCGGGCGCCTGACCGCGTGGAATGTCGGCGGAGCCGACCTGCTCAGCGCCGGGCCGCAACCCTGCGTGTGGCGGGCGCCGACCGACAACGATGGCATCCGCATGTGGGACATGAACCGCACCCCGCCGAAGAACCCGAATAATCCGTGGGAGTGCAAGCCGGTCCGCCGTTGGATGATCGCCCGTCTCGACGAGGCCCAGACCATGGTGGAGAAGCTCTCCGCCCGTGCCGCCGGCGGCGGCGCCGAGGTCGTCGTGCGCACCCGCACCTGGGGGCACGACAAGGTCAAGGCGATCATCGCCGAGCACCGCCTGCGGGTCGGTGCCGATGGCGCGCTGGCCTGGAGCCACCGCTTCGACGTGCACAAGGACCTGCCGGATCTGCCGCGCATCGGCGTGCAGTTGCTACTGCCGGCTGGACTCGAGCAGCTCGAATGGCTCGGCCTCGGCCCGCATGAGACCTACTGCGACCGCCGCACCTGCGGCCAGGTCGGGCGCTTCGGCTCCAGCGTGCTGGAGCAGTACATCCCGCACATCATGCCGCAGGAGCACGGCCACCATTGCGATACGCGCTGGCTCAGCCTGCGCCGGGCCGACGGCAGCGGTGTGCTGGTCAGCGGCGCGCCGATGCTGGAGTTCAACGCCAGCCGCTTCGACCAGATGGATCTGACCAAGGCGCGGCACACCACCGACGTGAAGGACAGTGGGTACGTCCACCTGCACCTCGATGCCGCCCATCGCGGTCTCGGCACTGCCAGCTGCGGCCCCGACGCCTTCGAGCAGTACCGGGTCAAGCCCGGCCAGCGCTACCAACTGGCCTACCGCCTGATCCCGTTGGCCAGGGGCGAGGATCCGGCCGCCAAGCACCGCGGCTGAGCCGCGAGCACAGGGCGCTTCGTCGGGTTCCGACTTTGGATCGGCGAGGCGTCGGCGACACTGGTCAGGGGCTGGTCCAATCCTCGCCCCAGACCATCGCGCCGCCGACATGCCCGGTCCAGGCGACCAGGCCGGCGGTGATCAGCAGGACGGCGAACAGCGGCCAGCGCCTGAGTGGCACCCATCGCATCGCGAGGAGCATGCCGCTGGCGGTCAGCGAACCCACCAGGGTCAGCCAGCCGAGCAGTTCGTGCCGCTCGAGCATGACCGGATCCTGTCCGCCCTCCAGGTTGATGCCCGAGATGATGGCCGTGACCGCGCCGAGACTGCCGGTGACGACGAGGAAGGCGGTGGCTGGTTTCCAGCGCTCGCCTCGCACCAGCACCAGGAATTCGGCCAGGACGGCGAGCAGCAGGGCGGCGATCGGCAGATGGACCAGCACCGGATGCAGCCGGCCGAGGAAGGGTGGCAGCGGTGGGGGCGGGGCGGCATCGACGACTGCGGCAGATGCGTCGGGCCATGGCGCTCCGATGGCGACCCAGTGTTCGAAATCCTTGATGATCTCGTCCGGCAGTTTTGCTTTCGGCGGCATGTTCAGGTCGCTGTCGCCCTCGTAGCGCAGCGAGCGCAGCAGCGAGCTCTTCACCAGGTCGCCAGGGATGACCGCCGGCCCTTCGTCGTAGCCGCCGGCGAGCAGCGCCTCGAGCGAGTCGACCTTCAGGCCTCCGTAGCGCTTCTTGCCGCCATGGCATTCGTGGCAGTGCTGGACCAGCACCGGACGGATCTTCGCCTCGAAGAAGGCGGCGGCCGACGGATTCGGACCGACTCGCACGGCGCCTTCGGCGGCAAACGAGGCGGCCAGGACGAGGAGCAGGAGCAGGCTGCGCATGGCGGTTTGTATCCTCGTCGGCCGTCGGCAGCCAGCGCGGGGATCCGGCGACCGCGTCACCACGCGCCGCTGCCGGTGGTCGGCGTGCCGGCAGGCGGGTGGCCCTCATGACCATACTTGGCGAAGTAGCGTTCAAGCACGCGCTTGGCCACCGGCACGCAGGCCTTGCCGCCGAAGGTGCCGTTGCGGATGAAGACGGCGAAGGCGATGGTCGGTCGGTCCGCTGGCGCGTAACCGATCAGCCAGGCGTGGTCCTCGGTGCGGCCGCTGGCCCGGCTCTCGGGGGTGCCCCACTCGGCGGTGCCGGTCTTGGCCGCCACCTTGATGCCCTTGGCCTCGCCTTCGAGCTGCAACCGCTTGGCGGTGGCGCCGGGCAGGTTGGCGGTGACGTTCTCCATGCCCTTGCGCACATCTTCGAGGAATGCGGCGCGGATCTTGAGATCGCTGACCACCGGCCCGGTGTCGGGACGGACCAGGAACGGCCTGACGATGTGTCCGCCGTTGGCCACCGCGGCGGCGATGGGTACGACGTTGAGCGGCGCTGCCTGGCAGTTCTGGCCGATGCCCATGCGCCAGTTGTCGCTCGGGTACCAGGTCGGCTCGCGCGGCCGGATCTCGCGGATGTTGTCAGGAGTGGGTAGGGCGTAGCGGCCGAGGCGCTGGCTGGTGACATCCAGGGCGTTGGCCCAGCCGATGCCGATGTCGTGCGCGTACTGCGGAAGTACTCCCGGCCCGATGCGCTTCGCCAATCGGTCCGCCATGATCGCGAAGTAGACGTTCGACGACACCTGGATGCCTTCGGCGAGGTCGTAGGTGCCGGCAGGCGCATGATCGCGCAGCACCGGGCGGCCACGCGACATCGCCATGTAGCCCTGGCACCACACCTGCTCGCCCGGCACCATGACGCCGTGCTCGAGCGCGCACAGCGCGGTGAGGATCTTGAACGACGAGCCGGGTGGCTGCTCGGCGACGGCGGCGTGGTCGATCAGCGGCTGGGCCGGATCAACGAGCAGTTCCTGGTACTTCTCGGCTGCGGTCGAGAGGTCGAACACCGGGTTCGAGGCGAGGACCAGGATGCCGCCGGTGCGGCAGTCGATCAGGCACATGCCGCTGCGCGCCAGGCCGAACTTGCGTCCACGCGCCATGCGCTCGGTGTTGCCGTCGGGATCCAGCTCGGCGGCGAGTTCGACGTAGCGATCGAGGCTGTCCTCGGCCAGGCTCTGCAATTCCATGTCGACCTCGGTGACGAGGTCGGTGCCGGCCAGCGGTTCGGCGTCGCGCAGGGTGACGAAGCCATCCGGGGTGCGGGCGCGGATGCGGCCTCCAGGCTGCCCGCGCAGGATGTCGTCGTAGCGGAACTCCAGTCCGCTGCTGCCGCGCAGGCCGGCCGACCCGTCGCCGGAGCGCGAGAGCATGCCGATGATGTGCGGAGCCGACTTCGGGAACGGATAGCTGCGGCCGACGTCGACCACCACGGTCAGGCCGGGGAGGCTGGCCTCCGCACCGTCGTACTGCCGGCGCAGGCTGTCGGGCGGCTGCGCTCCGCTGCCGCACAGACGGATGGCTATGGCGTGCGGCACGTCGCGCAGCAGGGGAATCGGATCGCGCCGGGTACGACCGCTCAGTTCGCGCTCGGCAAGGCGGCGGAGTTCAGCGAGCTGGCGCTCGATGGTCAGCGCCGGGGTCGGCCGGCCCTGGGCCGCCAGGCGGGCGGACAGGCCGTCGATCAGCCGCGCCAGACGCTCGGGATCGAGGACCATGTGGTAGAGGCGATGCTCGCGCCCGCTGGTCGATGGACCGATGCGCTGCGCGTGGTGTTCGATCAGGGCCTGGACGAAGGACGGATCCGGTGTCCCGAGACTGGCTGCGATCCGGCGCGAGAGCTGGGTGAAGAGGCCCTCGCCGCCGGGTGGATCTCCTTGCAGGATGAGGATGCGCTCGCGGGCCCCGACCACCTCCGGCAGGGGGATCTCGGCCAGGCGGGTGTCGAGCGGCAGCAGCGGCGCGACCTGGTCGGCGTCGGCACTGGCGGCGTAGTAGAGGCTGTCGCTCGGGGCGGCGCGCCGGGCCCGGGCCAGCGCGCGGTCGAGACGCTCGCGGATGACCTCGACTTCGCGGCCGGTGACGCGCGCCAGCGTGACCTCGGCCTGCTCGCGGCGCTCGGCGAGCATCAGGCGCAGTTCCAGCCGTTCGCTGCGTCCGCCGCCGATGGGATAGTTCAGCGAGCAGCGGTCGGTGAACGGATCGAGGACATTGGCGGTCGGTTCCTCCAGGGCGAGCTCTCGGTCGACTTCGGCGCAGGCGGCGACGAAGCCCGCCTCGGTGACCGCCTGGGCGGCGATCCCCCAGCGGACCTGCACCTCGCGCACCAGGGCGTCGAGCGGCTCCTCGGTAAGCAGATCGCCCTCGACCAGGCGGCGCACCGCGTCTTCATCGCCGCGGCCAGGGGTGAGCAGGGAGCGCGCCACCGCCACCAGGGAGAGGGTGCCGCCCTCGGCCCGGGCACCCAGACGCAGTGCCGTGCCCGGGTGGGCGAGCATCTCGCCGAGCAGCATCTCCTTGAGGTTCGCCGGCTTGCTGATCCAGCGCAACCGGGCGGTCAGATCGCCGACCAGGGCGTCGAAGCGCTTCTGATCCAGTCGCCACAGGTCGTGCTCGCGACGGGCGCGGCCTTCGATCTCCAACTCGGCCAGCACGACCGAGAGGTGGTACATCGGCTTGGTCTCGGCCATCGGGGTGCCGGTGCGGTCGAGGATCCGACCGCGGCGGGCCGGCAGCGGCTCGACCACGACCAGGGCGCGCTCGACCGCCTGGGCGTGCTGGCTGCCTTCCAGGACCTGCAGCTGGAACAACCGCACCAGGAAGGCGAGTCCGATCAGCGCGATGAGCAGGGCGAGGAGGAGGAGGCGGGAGGGCATGGGACAGGCTTGAGGCTTCAGGCCTGAGGCTTGAGGTCAGGCTGACCTACAGTGTACCGAGGTCGGGTGGGGGCAATGGACCTCAAGCCTCAAGCCTCAAGCCTTCGTCAGGTAGCCGTCCGGGTTCTTCTGCTGCCAGTTCCAGCCGTCGCGGCACATCGCGGACAGATCGAGTCTGGCCGTCCAGCCGAGGTACGAGGCGGCATAGGCCGGATCGGCGTAGGACGAGGCGACATCGCCGGCGCGCCGTCCGACGATCTGGTAGGGGATGGCGCGTCCGGCGGCGGTCGACAGCGCCTTGACCACGTCGAGCACCGAGGAACCGCGTCCGGTGCCGAGGTTGACCGGCACGCAGCCGTCGACCTGGGGCAGCTTGGCCAGGGCGGCGAGATGGCCCTGGGCGAGGTCGACGACATGGATGTAGTCGCGCACGCCGGTGCCGTCCGGGGTCGGCCAGTCTCCACCGTAGACGGATAATTGCGGCCGCTTGCCGACCGCGACCTGCAGGGCGAAGGGCATGAGGTTGTTGGGGATGCCGGCGGGGTCCTCGCCGATCAGGCCGGATGGGTGCGCGCCGACCGGATTGAAGTAGCGCAGGGGGATGATGCGCCAGCCCGGCTCCGACTTCGCCAGGTCGCGCAGGATGTCCTCGATGAACAGCTTGGTGCGGCCGTACGGATTGGTCGCGCTCAGGCGCGAGGACTCGGTGATCGGTACGCGCTCCGGATCGCCGTAGACGGTCGCCGACGAGCTGAACACCAGCTGGCGGCAGCCGTGCCGGCGCATCGCTTCGAGCAGCACGATGGTGCCGCCCAGATTGTTGTCGTAGTAGCGCAGCGGGATCTGCACCGACTCGCCGACCGCCTTCAGGCCGGCGAAGTGGATCACCGCCTCGGGCCGTTCGATGGCGAAGACGCGCTCGACCGCGGTGGCGTCGCAGAGATCGACCTGATGGAAGCGCAGCTTCGGCTGGCCCCCGACGATCGTCCGCACCCGCTCCAGGGCGGCTGCCGAGGAGTTGGCGAGATTGTCGATGACGACGACCTCGCGACCGGCTTGCAGCAGTTCGACGCAGGTGTGGGATCCGATATAGCCGGCGCCGCCGGTGACGAGGATAGGCATGGCGGCATGGTCCGCAGCGGTGCGGCGGGCGTCAAGCAGTGCAGACGGCGCCGGGGCCCATCGCCTGCGATGGGGCCCGGCGGCATAGCATCGTCGCAGCCGATGCCGCCACGATTCCGGAGGCTTCCGACGGGATCGATATGCGACAAAGCCCGTGTGCTGGCTGAAAGCCCTGAGCAGACTAGCGCGGCGGCCAACTCGCGGTGGCACCGCCCGGCACCAGGAAGCGGAAGCCCAGCCAGGCCTTGGCGTCGGACGGGTTCGCTGCCCCGCGCGCCGCACTGCGCGCCAGCTGGGCGGGATGCAGCCAGCTGCCGCCGCGGATCACATTCAGGCCGCCGAACTGGCCGACCGGGTCGCTGCGTTGCTGGTCGCCGTAGGGGCTCTCGCCGTCCCAGCGGTCTGCGCACCATTCGGCGACATTGCCGTGCATGCCGGCGAAGCCCCAGGCATTTGCCGGGCCAGCCGACACGGGCAGGGAGCGCAGCTGGGGATGGTCGCGATCGAGCAGCCAGGCGTTCTCGGCCGCGAAGAGTCCTCCGTCCTGCCAGGCGGCGAGCACCGCCGGGACGGTGCAGACGCGCGGCGCGGATTCGACGGCGAAGGGCCCGTTCGTGCCGGCGCGGCAGGCGTATTCCCACTCCGCCTCGCTGGGCAGCCTGGCGCCGATGCCGGGATGCAGCCGGTTGAGGCGTTCGATCCAGGCGAGGCAGGCTTCCAGCGTCAGGTCGCTGGCGGGCATGTCCGGGGGGAGGTCGGCACCGCCATCGGCCAGGGCGGCATGGAGTGCGTTGCTGACCTCGGCGGAGGACAGCCAGAAACCCTGACTGAGCTGCACCGCGTGCAGTTCCTCGCTCGGTTCGCGACCAGCCTCTCCAGGAGGGCTGCCCATGGCGAAACGACCGGGCGGACACCAGCGCAGGATCGCGACCTGGCCGGCGATCGGCAGGCGGACCACGGCTCCGATCTCGTCGCGTTCCAGCCTGCCGATGGTCGAGGCCGCGGCGGCCTGTCCGGGTGCTCCGGGCGTCTGGACTGGCTGTCCCGATTTCCGCTCCAGCATCCAGGTCGCGGCGGTGATGCCGGCGATGATCAGCACCGCCGGCAGCCCCAGCCTGATGATCGGTCCCCACGGGATGCCGGTGAAGGCCGAGCCATTCGACGCGACGATGCGCTTGGGCGACGGGCTGCCGGTGACTTCGGCGAAGACCAGGCTGGCCGGGGATTGCGAATTGCTGTGGATCGGCGCCTTGCCCTCGGCCAGGCGTTCGAGGTCGAGCAGCAGTTCGCCGATGTCGCGATGGCGCTGGTCGCGATCCTTCGCCATCGCCTTCTCGACCACGCCGCATACAGCGGCGCTGATATGCGGGCTGAACCGGCGCATGTCGGGCACCGGACGGGTCAGCACCTCGTGGGTCAGCACATAGATGGTCGGGCCGTCGAACGGCTTGCGGCCGGTGAGCAGGGTGTAGAGGGTCGCGCCGAGGGCATAGACATCGACGCGATGGTCGAGGTCGCTGTCGCCGCGGATCTGCTCCGGCGCCATGTAGGCCGGCGTGCCGCATGCGGTGCCGGTCATGGTCATGCGGTCGTCACCCTCGGCGTGCCGCGCCATGCCCAGGTCGCCGATCTTCGGCTCCGGCATGGTGCCGGCCTTGACCGCCTGCAGGAAGATGTTCTCCGGTTTGAGGTCACGGTGGATCAGGCCGGCGGCGTGGATCGCGACCAGGCCCCGGGCGCAACGCGCGGCGATGGTGCAGGCTTCCTTCTCCAGCAGGGTGCCGCGGCGCTTGAGGTGTCCGGCGAGATCGCCGCCCGCGACGTACTCCATCACCAGCCACAGCCATCCATCCGACTCGCCATGCGCGACCAGTTGGACCACGTTGGGATGGCGCACCGAGGCCAGCACCTCGGATTCGCGCAGGAACCTCGCGCGGAAGTCTCCCTGACCGAGGAGGCTGGCATGGAGGATCTTCAGCGCGCCCTGCTGACCATCCTTGTCGGCGAGGTGGACCGCGCCCATCCCGCCCTGGCCGAGCCGGCGGCCGACGCTCCAGCCGCCGATGACCTTGGGGGGCTCGGGCATGCGCATGGTGACGCCCGAGGCGAGTTCGGCGTCGGGCACCGTGATGTGCCGGCCTTCAGGGTCGGGGATGGTCGGATCGCCTGCCACGACCTGGATATACCGATGCACGGCGGTGCCGCCACCGCCGACAGGCCCACCCTGGCTCAGGCCCGCCGATAGCCGGCGGCGTCGGCGACCAGCAGCCGGTTGAGCAGCGGCAGGGCGTCGATCCCAGCTGCGATGCCCTCCGCCAGGCGGCGGCGCTGGATCAGTCCCTGGAGCAGTTCGCCGATGCGCCGGCGCCGGCCGATCGCGCGACTGAAGTCGGCTGCGTATCCGGCCAGGCCGCGGCCGTCGCGGATGGCTCCGGCAAGGAGTTCCGCCCCGCGCAGGGCCAGACTCATGCCTTCGCCGGTGAAGGGGTCGCAGAAACCGCCGGCATCGCCGACCAGCGCCACGCCGTCGGCGGCGATCGATCGGCATCCCTGCGGCAGGCTGCCGGTCGCCATCACCGGTCCCAGTACGGCTTGGCGGGTCCGCTGAGCCAGGCCGGGGGTCGCGGCGAGGGCGGCACGCAGCAGCCGACCTCGTGGCAAGCGCCGCAGAAGCGCGCCGGAGGCCGGGGCGAGCAGCAGGTTGAGGTTGACCTCGCCGCCGCCGAGCGGGCAGAGACCGATCTGACCCAGGGGACCGAGGTGCATCTCGCCGGAATCGCCATGATCGACGCCATGGGCCCGCGCCACCAGCGCGAAGCGCTGGCGCGGCGGGCGCCGGTCGAGGCCGCAGGTGCGCCGCACCATGCTGCCGCGGCCGTCGGCGCCGATGATCAGCTTGGCGCGCAGCTTCTGGCCGTCGATCGTGCGCACCTCCCAGCCATCTCCTTCGCGCTGCAGGTCGCAGACCCGCGCCCGCCGCAGGAGGCGGCAGCGGCTGGCGGCGGCATCCTGGAGAGCGAGATCAAGGCGTTCGCGGCGCACCCCGAGGCCGAACGGCACCGGCGGCGCCAGCCCGAGGATCGGCCGGTAGGGCACGGCATGGCCGCCATGCGGTCCGCGCAGCGCGAGGCCTGTCAGCCGCTTGGCGCCGGTGGCGCAGACGAGATCCAGCAGTCCCGCGCGCTGCAGCACACCGAGTCCGCCGGGCGACAGGTACTCGCCGCATGGCCGGTGCCGTGGCTGGCTTTCGGCGTCCAGGAGCACGATCCTCCGGTCGGAGCCGGCACCCGCCAGCAACCAGGCGCACAGCGCGCCAGCGGGACCTGCTCCGACGATGGCGATATCATAACCGTCCATGGCCGCATCGTCCGGGAGTGGACGCTGCTGGCCACGGTACGCAGGTACCCCGGGTTGTCAGAAGTGACGAGATGATCACGCTATGGCATGCCTGCGCGCCGTCGATCCTGGCTGGTGGCCCTCCTGGCCCTGATCGCCGGCCTGACACTGTGGGGCTGGGATGACCTGTTCGCCGATATGGGCATGGTGCATCCAGGCCTGCACCGTGCCCTGGGCTGGATCGAATTCCTATTGCTTGGGCCGGGCATGGCGGTGATGGCCTTCGCCGTCTCCGAATACTTGCGGCTCGCTGCCCAGGCGGTGGCCAGCGAGCGGGAGCGTTCGCGGCAGCAGCGGCTGGTCGCTCTGGGCCGGGTGGCCGCCGGCCTCGCCCATGAGGTGCGCAATCCGCTGCACAACATCCGCCTGCTGGTCGAGGAGAGCAGAGAGGTCGATGATCCTGCGGAACGCGCAGCTCTCCTGCAGCGGGTCGAATCCAACGTCCGGCGCATCGATCGTGCCGTCGAACTGGTCTACCGGTTGGCGCGGCCGGCCGCCTCCGCCGGCGATGGTTCCGCTTGCGATCTCGCAGCCGCTGTGACCGAGGCGGTGACGGCCGAAACCGTCGCTTGCGCCGGCCGCTCGATCATCCGCCTCGCCGACACCCCGGCGGCGACGGTCGCCTGCCCTGCCGAGGACCTGCGCATGGCCCTCGACAACCTGCTGCGCAATGCGACCGCCGCGGCGACGGAGGTGCACGTCTCGGTCCAGCGCCAGGGCCAGGCCTGGGAGATCCTGGTGCGCAACCCGGGCTCGCTGCCTGCCGCCATCGCCGCGCTCGGCCAGGGCGACGCCCTCGCCAGCGCCAAGCCGGGTGGCCTGGGCCTGGGCCTGGCGATCTCGCGCCAGCTGATCGAGGAGGTGGCGGGGGAACTGACCATCGCCCAGCACGGCGACGAGGTGCAGGCGCGGATCCTCCTGCCGGCGGCGGCGGGATGAGCAGTACGCGCGTGCTGGTCGCCGAGGATGAGGTGGACGCCCGTGAGCTCACGGTGCGCGGCCTGGTCCGTCTCGGCTTCCAGGCCGAAGGCGCAGTCGATGGTCGGGATGCATTGGATCGCCTTGATCGCGGTTGGGATGCGGTGGTCACCGACATCCGCATGCCCCGCCTCGACGGCCTGCAACTGCTCGGCGAACTGCGCGTCCGCCTGCCCGGCGCCGTGCGTGTGGTGATGACCAGCTTCGGCGACAAGGAGAGCGTGCTCGCGGCGCTCAATGGCGGCGCCGACCACCTGTTGGAGAAGCCCTTCGCCGTCCGCCAGCTAGCCGACCTGCTGACCCGCCTGATCGGCGAGCGGCGCGATGCCAGCGGCGTCGACCAGCTGTTCGCCCGCCGGCTGGCGACGCTGCCGCTGACACCGCGCGAACGCGAGATGGTCGTCCTGGTGCTCAAGGGTCTGGCCAACAAGGACATCGCCGAAAGCATGGGCATCGGCGAGCAGACGGTGAAGAACGCTCTCGCCGCGGTCTACGCCAAGCTCGGCATCAGCACGCGCAGCCAGCTGTTCCATCACGTGTTCCCGGTCTGAGACGCTGCGCGGATCCATGTCCCGGCCATTGCCTGCCGGTACGGGTCCCGCATCCTGCCTTGATGCGCACCTCCACCCTCATCGTCTGCTCGCTCCTCTGCTCGCTCCTCGGCTCCCTCCGGGCCGAGGACCGGCCGTCGCGCATGGATGCGGCCGTCGAACTCGCCGGCGGCAAGGTCTACGTCTTCGCCGGTGGTCGTTACAGCCGCTTCGACATGGGCGCCGGCGCTACCGATGCCGGCTATCCCAAAGCCATCGATCAGCAGAGCTGGCCCGGCCTGCCCTGGACGGACGGCGTCGATGCGGCCGTCAGCTACGGCAACGGCAAGGTCTACCTGCTCAAGGGTGGAGCCTATGTGCGATTCGACATCACGGCTGACCGGGTCGATCCAGGCTATCCCAAGCCGATCGATCAGGTGACCTGGCCGGGTCTGCCCTGGACTTCGGGCATCGACGCCGCGGTCAACGGCGGCAATGGGAAGATCTACCTGTTCAAGGGCTCGGAGTATGTTCGCTTCGACATCCAGGCGGATCGGGTCGACCCTGGGTATCCCAAGCCGATCGACCAGACCACCTGGCCCGGCCTTCCGTGGACCTCCGGCATCGACGCCGCGGTCGAGGCGGGCGGCGGCAAGATGTACCTGTTCAAGGGTGGCCAGTATGTGCGCTTCGACCTGGCTTCCGACCGGGTCGAAGCGGGCTATCCCAAGCCGATCGACCAGACGACCTGGCCAGGACTCGACCTCCGGCACTGAGGGGTACCGAGGTACCCTTCCGGCCGTCCGGCCGGTCGCCACCATGCGGACATGCCCGCATGGATCTCGCAGCTCGGTCACGCCCTTCCCGGAGCGCCGCTGGCCCAGGAGGATGTCACCCGCTGGCTGGAGGCGCGCTTGCCTCCCGGGGCGGACCCGCAGCGGCTGCGCCTGTTCGCCCGGCGCTCCGGCGTCGAGACCCGGCACGCGGTCATCGACCTGCTCGGCGGCGAGGGCGACGAACTCTATCCGGTGGGACGTCCGCACGCCGACACCCAGGTGCGCAGCCGGGCTTTCGCCCGCCTCGCCCTGCCCCTGGCCATGGCGGCGGTGCGGGCAGCCTGCCCGGACGGTCCCGGCCGCATCACCCATCTGGTGGTCGCGACCTGCACCGGCGTCGTCGCTCCAGGCCTCGACCTGCAACTGATCCAGGCTCTGGGCCTGCCGCGCTCGACCCGCCGGACCATGGTGACGTTCATGGGCTGCTATGCCGCGATGCCGGCGTTGCGTGTGGCTTGGGATGCGGTGCGCGCCGATCCCACGGCTCGCGTCCTGGTGGTGTGCTGCGAGCTCTCCTCGCTGCATCTGCAGACCGGACCCGATGATGACGCGCTGATCGCCGCCTGCCTCTTCGCCGATGGAGCCTCGGCTGCCATCGTCGAGGGGGGCGATGCCCCGGTCGGCCGCGGCCTGCGCATCGAGCGCGACCTCTGCGCCGTCGTCCCGGACACCGCTGACGCGATGGCTTGGATCGCCGCCGCCGACGGCTTCCGCCTGCGCCTCTCGCCGACCGTCTCCCGTGCGCTCGGCGGCGTGCTGCCCGAGCTCACCGATGAACTGCTCGGCGGTGTACCACGGGCGCAATGCCGATTCGCCGTCCATCCGGGCGGCCCGCGCATCCTCGACGATGTGCTCAAGGCCCTCGACCTGCCGGCCGACGCCCTGACCGACAGCCGCGAGGCGCTGCGCGTCGCCGGCAATCGCAGCAGCGGCACCATCCTGGCTGTAATCGACGCGATGTGCCGCCGTTCCTGGAGCGGACCGATCGCCGCCTACGCCTTTGGTCCCGGCCTGACCGCCGAGGGCCTCCTCCTGACCCGCAACCCCTGAGGGAACCATGCTCCGACTCATCCTCGTCTGCTGCGCCACCGGTCTCGCCGCGGTCGACTACACCATCGACCCGGCGCAATCGACGGTCGGCTTCTCCGGCACCAGCACGCTGCACGACTTCACCGGCACGGCCAAGCTGGTCGCCGGCACCATCCATCTCGACGCCACGGCTCCGAGCGGCGTGGTCGAGGCTGATGCGGCGAGCATGACCACCGCGGACAAGGACCGCGACGAGCGCATGCACAACTTCGTCATGGACGTCCCGACCCACCCGCGCGTCCGCTTCGACCTCACCGGCTGGACGCCGAGCGCGACCGGCGGGACCGCGACCGGCACCTGGACCATGGTCGGCGTGGCCAAGCCGGTGACCTTCCCCGTGACCATCGCCGGCGGCCGGGCCAAGGCCCACCTCGACCTCAACATCCGCGACTGGAAGATCCGCACGCCGCGCATCATCTTCGTCACCGTCGGCGACATCGTCGGCGTCGACCTGGACCTGGCTCTGACCGCCAAGCCATGACTCCGGGCGGTTGGCGCCGGTACCTGCCGTTGCTGCTGCTGATCGCCGCCGGCCTGGCCGCCGTCCCCTTCGCGGGCCAAGTTGTCGTCGCCAACGGCAACAGCTCCTGGATCGACGCCCAGGGGCCATCGGCCATCGCGCTGGCCCAGGTCGAGTCCCGCTTCGGCCGCCAGGATGGCTTCGTCATCATGGTGTCCGCGGCCGACGTCCTCGATGGGCCGGTGGTGGCCTGGCAGCGGCGCATCGGCGAAACCGTCACCGCCCTGCCCGGCGTCGCCGGCATCGACAGCCTGGCCACCGTGCGGGACGTGCAGCTGGATGAAGGCGAACCCGTGCCGGTGGCGCTGCTGTCCCAGCCGCGCGAACGCGTCCTTGGCCATCCCCTGTACCGCAACCTGCTGGTCGCCGCCGATGGCCGGGCGGCGGGCATCCTCGTCCGCCTCGCCACCACGGTCGATGCCGATGCCGGCATCGCCCTGGAATCGAGCTTGCGCGCTCTGCTGGCCTCCACGCCGCCGCCGGCCGGGGCCGAGGCCGTGCTCGGCGGCCTGATGTGCCAGCAGCAGGCGATCAACCGCGCGGTCGCCGCCGACCAGAGCCTGACCGTGCCGGCCAGCCTGGTGCTGCTCGCTGTCGTGCTGCTGAGCGTGCTGCGCGACCTGCGCCTGGCCGCGCTGGCCCTGGTCGCGGTCGGTGGCGCCTTGGCCTGGACCTTCGCGGCGCTGGCCCTGGCTGGCCGGCCGGTGGACGCGATCCTCGGGCTGCTGCCGCCGCTGGTCATGGGCATCGGTGTCGCCACCAGCCTGCATCTGTCCTTCGCCATGGCCGAAGCGGTTTCCGGTGGCGATCCGCGTCCGGGACGGGCGGCATTGCGCCACACCTTCATGCCCCTGCTGCTGGCCACTGTCACCACCATGGCCGGCATCGGCGGGCTGTGGTGGGGCGCGGTGCCGGCGGTCCGCGACTTCGCCCTGTGGGGCGCGCTGGCCGTGCTGCTGGCCGCGGTGTGGCCGTTCCTGCTGCTGCTGGCAGCCGTCCCGTTGGTGCCGCCGGCGGTGTGGACCCGGCTGCAGGATGGCTGGGCCGGGCGGAGGCTCGGAGCAGTCCTGGGCCGGACGGCGGGCAGTTGCGTCCGCCACCGACGCTGGGTCCTGGCCTTCTATGCGGTGGCGATCATCGCCGGCCTGCTCGCCTGCAGCCGCCTGCGTGTCGATGCCGACTTCGTCCATGCCCTGCCGGAAAGCGACCCGGTCCGCCAGGCGCACGCCGCCATCGACCGCCAGCTCACCGGCACGCTGGCTTGCGACATCCTCATCGATCCCGGGCATGCGCCGACCACTGCGGACCTGGCCGCCCTGGCCAAGCTCACCACCACGCTGCGCGCGGATCCCGGCTTCGTCCACGTCCTCTCGCTGGCTGATGCGGTGGACCTGGTGCGCGGCGGTTCCGCCCGCGATGCGGCGGCCGTGGCGGCCGACCTGCGGCTGTTCGCCCGCGAGGTGCATGAGCGCTTCGTCGGCTCCGCGCAGGTTCCCGGTCCCGGAGCGACCCTGCGGCTGCAGGCGCGCCAGTCGGACGGCAGCGTTGCCGACGCCAGCGCCGCGGCCCGACGGGCGGAGGCGGCCGCCCGCGCCGCCTTCCCCGGCGCCACGGTGGCGGTGGCGAGCGGTGCGCTGCTGCTCGACGAGACCACCAGCCGCATCGTCCCGGCCATCGCCCAGGGCCTGGTCGTCTCGCTGGCGGCCAACGTGATCCTGCTGCTGATCTTCCTGCGCCGGTCGTGGCTGGCCCTGGCCGCCCTGCCGCTCGCGGGCCTGCCGCTGCTGTTCACCTATGCCGGCCTGCCCGCCTTGGGCTGGCCGCTGGATGTGGGGATCTCGATGATCGCCTGCGTCGCCCTCGGCATCATCATGGATGACGCCATCCACATGGCCTACGCCCTGCACCGGCACGACGATGCGGCCGATGCCGCCCGGAGCATCGGCCCGGTGCTGACCGCCGCCTGCCTCGCCCTGTCGGTGGCGTTCAGCGCCTGCGCCCTTGGCGGCTTCTCGTATACGCGCCGTTTCGGCGTCCTGCTCGCCGCCGCCTTCATCGTCGGCCTGATCGTCAACCTGACCCTGGCCCCAGCCATCCTGCGAAAAGGGAGGAAGCCATGATCCGCCTGCTGTTCGCCCTGCTGTTCTGCGTCACGCTTGCCGCCGCCGATTCCGCCCCGCTGGACGACCTCGTGCTTCCCGATCATCGCGGTGGGACCTGCCGGCTCGACACCGTGCATGACCGCCTGCTGATGTACTTCCGTACCGGCGAGCGCATGGCGGCGAAGCGCTGCGACCAGGTGCTCTCGAAGCGGCTCGGGGCCGGTCGGCCGCTGGTGCGCGTCATCGATGGCCGCGAATACAAACCCGAGGACCGGGCCGCCATCACCCAGCGCATCGCGGACGCCGTGGGCGAGGAACCGGTCACCTTCCTGCTCGACTGGGACGGGGCGGTGGCCAAGCGCCTCTCGCTGCCCGACGCTCCGCTGCAGTTCGTCGGTTTCACCGCCGATGGTCGCATGACCGGTTCCACGCCATGCGCCTTCGATCGCGACAACCTGGGCCGGGTGCTGCCGCTGCTGCCGGCGCTCGACCAGTCGGCCTTCACCCCTGACGAACTCGCCGTCGTCAAACGCTCCGCCAAGGACGCCCGCCCATGAGCCTGATCGACCATCTCGACCAGCGGACCCACCTCGACGGGGACGCGCACCAGCACCAGCAGTACGTCACCGCCATGTTCGAGGAGATCGCGCCGCGCTACGACAGCTTCACCCGCTGGTTCAGCTATGGCATGGACGCCGGCTGGAAGCGCGAACTGGTGGCGGCCGTGGTCAGCCACGCGCCACCAGGCGCCCGCGCCGTCCGCGATCTGGCCTGCGGCACCGGCGACCTCGCGCGCTCGATGGCCGACGCGCTGCCCGAGGCCCGGGTGGAGGGGGTCGACGTGGCCGCCGGCATGATCGCGCGGGCGAAGCCGCACGCGCGCGTCGCCTTCCGGGTCGGCGACGCCACCCGGTTGCCGGACGAGGATGGCACCGTCGACGTGGTGAGCATCGGGTACGGTCTGCGGAACTTCCCCGACCACCGCGCCTCGCTGGTCGAGGTGGCCCGCGTGCTGAAGCCGGGTGGCGTCATCGCCATCCTCGAATTCACCCGTCCGCGCTGGCTGCTCTGGCGCTGGTTCCTGCTCAGCTATCTCTGGGTGGCAGGGATGCTGTATGGTTGGCTGTGGCACCGGCACGGGCCGGTCTACGGCTACATCGCCCACTCCATCGCTCGATTCGTCACCCGCCGGCAGCTGGTGGCCGACTGTGCCGCCGCCGGACTTGCCATGGTTCATGAGGGTCATGCCCTGGGCGGGGGCATGTGTATCCTGGTGGCACGCAAGGCGGCATAATGCGGCATGCCGCATCATGCAGCACGGCACAAGCGTCCGGTGATGATACCCTGCCGGCAGCCCAGGCATGGCCGATGCGCATTACACGTTGTTCCCACCTTGTCCGGGACTGAGCGGTCCCGGGCGGTCCCGGTCAGGCGACATCGTGCGTGCGACTCGACCTGCTGGTGCGATTGGCCCGATTCCTGTCGGACGAATCGGATGCCACCCTCGCGCTCGGCCAGGTGCTGCGCTGGCTGCATCGTGACCAGGGCTTCGCCCGCGGCGTGTTCACCATCCTCAATGACAGTGAGGACGAGGCGGCCGCCGACATCACAGCCGAGGGCGTGCCGCGTGCCGCGGGCGAGCGCATGCGCTATCGTCCTGGCGAGGGGATAACCGGCCGGGTGGTGGCGACCAATACCCCGGTCTATCTTGCCGGCATCGGCCCGGGCGACGGCTTCCTCGACCGTTCGGGCCTGAGGCAGGGGCTGGATCTGGCGCGCATCGCCTTCTTCTGCGTCCCCATCCCATACCGCGGCCGGCCGGTGGGCACCCTGTCCTGCGACCGACACCTCGCCGAGGTCACCGATCCGCACGGCGATCTGCGGCTGCTCAGCGAGATCGCGCATCTCGTAGGACCATTCATCCAGCGCCGCCGGCTTGAAGATCGATTGGAGGCCTACCAGCAGGTGCAGGCGGTGGCGCATGACAAGCTGATCGGCCGTTCGCCGGCCGTCGCAGCGGTGCAGCGGCTGGCGGCGCGGGTGGCCACGGTCGACACCTCGGTGCTGATCACCGGCGAGACCGGCACCGGCAAGGGTGTGCTGGCCAGCTTGATCCACGAACTGTCATCCAGACGCGAGCGTCCATGCATCGAAGTGAATTGCGGCGCCATTCCTGACACGCTGATCGAAAGCGAACTATTCGGCCACGAGAAGGGTGCATTCACCGGCGCGACCGCCCGCCGGGCGGGCGTCTTCGAACGCGCCGCCGGTGGCACGGTGTTCCTCGACGAGGTCGGCGAATTGCCGTCCGGAGCCCAGACCCGGCTGCTGCGCGTCCTGCAGACGAAACGATTCGAGCGCGTCGGCGGTTCTGACACCCTGACCGCCGACGTGCGCATCGTCGCCGCGACCAACCGCGATCTGGAGAAGGACATCGTCTCCGGACGGTTCCGCTCCGATCTGTTCTATCGCCTCAACGTGTTCCCTATCCACATGCCCCCGCTGCGCGAACGCGGAAAAGCGGACATCATGCTGCTGGCCGACTCCTTCGCCGAGCGTTTCGGCAAGTCCATGGGCAAGCCGATCGCGCGTCTCGACACGCCGGCCATCGACATGCTGACCGCCTACCACTGGCCGGGGAACGTGCGCGAGCTGGAGAACGTGATGGAGCGGGCCGTGGTCATGGCCGAGGGCGACGTCATCCACGGCCACCACCTGCCGCCCTCGCTGCAGATGAACCGCTATGCGGTCAGGCCGGCCGACGACGAGGAGGGTGGCTTCCTCACCCGCGTAGCCAATTTCGAGATAGGGTTGATCACCGAGGCTCTGAAGGACACGAGCGGCAACCAGAGCCAGGCGGCCAAGCGGCTGGGCATGACCAAGCGCATGATGCAGTACAAGATCAAGCTGTATGGGATCGACAGTGAACGGTTCCGTTGAAAAACCGCATTACCTTGCGCGCAGCGCGCTGTTCAACCGCTGCAACCTCAATCCGTGGGCGATAGCCTCGCAGTACTTCCAGGAGCACCCCCAGCGCATCGAGATCGCCTGGGTGAGGCAGGAGAACCGCGCCTTCTTCGAACTGCTCGGCCGCCTTGACGATCCGGCCGAACGTGCGGCCTGCTTCCACGACTACGTTCTGGCTCGCTTCTGGCTGCACGAGGATCGCTCCACCTGGCCGTCGGAACGCGAGCGTCTGCGCACCAGCTATGCCGCCGTGCTGCGTGGCTGGGGGGTCGACAGCAATGGTGCGTCCGGCGCGGTGCTCAAGGGCTGGGCCGAGAACCGCTTCGGCCTGCGGCCGATCTGGCATCGCACCGTCCTGTCCGACCACGACGCGCAGGAACGGTACGCAGGCGAACGCATGCGCGGCGCCACGACCGGCATCGGCGTGCAGCTCGACCTGCTCTACACCTTCTGCCAGGATGAACTGCAAAGGCGGCACCAAGGACTGAACTGGCTCGTCCTCTATCGTGGCACCCACGATCCCGAAGCCTATGAGGTCAAGGTCGGCAATGGCGGAGGTGAACTGATCGAATTCAACAACATCAGTTCCTTCACCAGTGACCGCGAGACGGCCTGGGAGTTCGGGTCCCGGGTGTGGGAGGTGCGCGTGCCGCTGCAGAAGATCGTCTGCTTCAGCACCCTGCTGCCCGGCGGCCCGTTGCAGGGCGAGCACGAGTACATCGTCCTTGGCGGGGACTACCTCGTCAGGTCCCTGAACCACTAGGATGTTGCCCCCGGCGCCGCTGCTGGTGCGCGAGCGGCTGATCGGCGGCCTGGTCGGGCTGGTGGTCGGCGATGCCTTGGGCGTGCCGGTCGAGTTCAGTTCCCGCGCCGAGCGTGATCTGGATCCGGTGCGCGGCATGCGCGGCTTCGGCATGCATGGCCAACCGGTCGGGGCCTGGAGCGACGACGGCTCGCTAGCCATGGCACATGCCGCCGCCTTCGTCGCGCATGGCTGGGACCCACGGCGCCATCTGGAGGCCTTCGCCGCCTGGCAGGAGCAGGGTGCCTGGTCGGCGCATGGCCGCGTCTTCGATATCGGGAACACCACGCGCAGTGCCTTGCAGCGGTTCCTCGCGGGAACGCCGCTGGAACGCATCGGCGGGGCGGCCGCCCGCGACAACGGCAACGGATCGCTCATGCGCATCCTCCCCGCCTCCTGCTGGTGGGCGGCGTCCCCGATCCATGAACTGGTCGAAGGACTGGCGTCAGCCAGCGCGTTGACCCACGCGCATCCGCGGTCTCAATTATGCTGCGCCTGGCATGCCGTCATCACCGGTGGCCTGCTGGAGCGGATCCCCGTCCATGAAGGTCTGGCCCTGGCCGAACGGCTGCTCGCCGGTCGCATACCGGTCGAGGAGCGCGCGGTGTTCGCCCCGCTGCTCGACAGTTCGTTCCTGCATCAAACCCGTGATCGCGTGCGCAGCGACGGCTACGTCGTCTCGACCCTGACAGCGGCCTGCTGGTGCCTGCATCGCCATGACAGCTACGACGACGCCGTCCTGGAGGCGGTGAATCTTGGTGGGGATACCGACACTACGGCTGCGGTCACTGGCGGCCTGGCTGGATTGCGCAGCGGTCTGAGCGGTATTCCCCGCGCCTGGATCGCCTGCCTGCCGCGCAGCCGCGAGGTGGTGGCGTTGGCCGAACGATTCGCGGACGCGTGTCTGGCGCGAACGGGGTAGTGAACGGTACGGATTGGTGCCAGGAAAATGGGGCGGTGCGAATTCGTATCACCTTTGTGCTGCCTGACGAAACAGCAGGATTCTAGGCACGTCGGCGTATTCCGGACAAAATGGCTGGAATGTCCACGGATACACGCGCGCCTCCGATGTTGTGGCCGGGATTGGCACGTCTAACGCAAAGGACTTATCACGAACGCGGACGCACCGCACAACCCACAGGGATAAACACCATGCGCAAGATCGCCATCTACGGCAAGGGCGGCATCGGCAAGTCGACCACCACTCAGAACACCGTCGCCGGCCTCGCCGAGATGGGCAAGCAGGTGATGGTCGTCGGCTGCGACCCCAAGGCCGACTCCACCCGTCTCCTGCTCGGCGGCCTCGCCCAGAAGACCGTCCTCGACACGCTCCGCGACGAGGGCGAGGACGTCGAGTTGGACGAGGTCCTGAAGCCCGGCTTCTGCAAGACGCGCTGCGTCGAATCCGGCGGACCCGAGCCGGGCGTCGGCTGCGCCGGTCGCGGCATCATCACCTCGATCAACATGCTCGAGCAGCTCGGCGCCTACGACGCCGACAAGAAGCTCGACTACACCTTCTACGACGTGCTTGGCGACGTCGTCTGCGGCGGCTTCGCCATGCCGATCCGCGACGGCAAGGCCGAGGAGATCTACATCGTCGTCTCCGGCGAGATGATGGCCATGTACGCCGCCAACAACATCTGCAAAGGCATCGTCAAGTTCGCCGAGACCGGCAAGGTCCGCCTCGGCGGCCTGATCTGCAACAGCCGCAAGTGCGACTTCGAGCGGGAGCTGATCGAGGCCCTCGCCGCCCGCCTCGGCACCCAGATGATCCACTTCGTGCCGCGCGACAACGTCGTGCAGCATGCTGAGCTCAACCGCAAGACGGTGATCGAGTACGCGCCCACCGCCGGCCAGGCCGACGAGTACCGCACCCTCGCCCGTAAGATCGACCAGAACAAGATGTTCGTCGTGCCCAAGCCGCTGACCATGGAAGAGCTCGAACAGCTGCTGGTCAAGTACGGCCTGGCCGCCTGATCCTGGATTAAGACCTACCACACTACCTACCTGAAACGGGCGCCCGGCATGCGGGCGCCCGGACGGAGATCCCATGCCCGACACCATCCCGAGCGCTGAAACGGTCCGCGACGAGCTGATCAAGGCCTACCCGTCCAAGGTGGGCAAGAAGCGCGCCAAGCACCTCATCGTCAACGATCCCGAGACCCCGCCCGAGATCGAGGCCAACGTCCGCACCATCCCCGGCATCATCACCCAGCGCGGCTGCTGCTATGCCGGCTGCAAGGGCGTGGTGATGGGCCCGATCAAGGATGTGGTCCACATCGTCCACGGACCGGTCGGCTGCAGCTACTACGCCTGGATGTCACGGCGCAACCAGGCCGTCACCGAGGACGGAGTGCAGAACTTCGTCAACTACGCCTTCACCACCGACATGCAGGACGAGGACATCGTCTTCGGCGGTGAAAAGAAGCTGGCCCAGGCGGTGCGCGAGGCCTACGCCACGTTCAAGCCTAAAGCCATCGACATCTTCGCCACCTGCCCGGTCGGCCTGATCGGCGATGATGTCCACGCCGTCGCCCGCCAGATGAAGGAGGAATTGGGCATCAACGTCTTTGGCTTCTCGTGTGAAGGCTACAAGGGCGTCTCGCAGTCGGCTGGCCACCACATCGCCAACAATGGACTGTTCAAGAACGTGGTCGGCGAGAAGGACGTCGTCATCGACCATCCGTTCACAGTGAACCTCCTCGGCGAATACAACATCGGTGGTGACGGTGTCGAGATAGAACGTGTGCTCAACAAGTGCGGCATCAAGCTGGTCTCGACCTTCAGTGGCAACAGCAAGTACGACGACTTAGCCACCAGCCATAATGCCAAGCTCAACGTGGTGATGTGCCACCGCTCGATCAACTACATGGCCGAGATTGTGCTGGTCAAGCGGATCCCGGACTCGGGTGGTTGAAGACATAGGAGAGAGAACGTCACCGCGTTGGTCGCCCGGCCCCCTTGAC
>JAIFKN010000251.1 GCA_020049615.1 bacterium
GACAGCGCGGCCAGCACGCCGACCTCGTCATTGACCCCGGCGAGCAGCACCGACTGGTTGAGCAGCAGGCAGCCGGCTCCGCGCAACCGGGCACAGGCTCCAGCGACCTCGGGCGCCAGCTCGCGGGCATGGTTGGCGTGGAGCACCACGGTGCAGGCCAGCCGCGTCCCGGTCAGTGCCGCGAGCAGGCCGTCGTCGACGCGGTCGGGCAGCACCACCGGGAGGCGGGTGTGCACGCGCAGGCGGGCGAGGTGCGGCACTGCGGCGGCGTCGTCGATCAGTGCCGCCAGCTGCGCGTCGGGCAGGGTCAGCGGGTCGCCACCCGAGAGGATCAGTTCGTGGCACTCCGGCTCGGCGCGCAGCGCGTCGAGAGCCGGCAGCCACCAGCGCGCGCCGCGGGGCAGGCCGTCGTAGGGGAAGTGGCGGCGGAAGCAGTAGCGGCAATGCACGGCGCAGGCGCCGGTGGTGACCAGCAGGGCGCGGCCGCGGTATTTGCTCAGCAGGCCGGGCGCCGTGCCGCAGCCGCCCTCCTGCAGCGGATCGGCAGTGAAGCCGGGCGCGGTGACCAGTTCATCGCCCAGGGGCAGGACCTGGCGCAGCAGGGGGTCGGACGGGTCCCCGGGGCGCATCAGGGCGAGGAATCCGCGCGGAACCAGCAGGGGGAAGCCCTCGGCCGCCCGCCGCGCCGCCGGCAGCAGCCCGGGCGGCAGCGCCAGCAGGTGCCACAATTCGACCACGTCGCGCACCGCCTCGGCCAGCTGGCGCCGCCACCGGGGGGTGCTGGCGTCCCTGTCCAGGGCCGATACCGTCCCCGCCTCACCTACGGCGCCTGCCTGCATGGCGCGCCGATGTACCGCCTGCGGAGACCTGTGCCATGACCAGCATTCCGATCAGTGATGTCAGCAAGGGCGCCAAGCTGATCTTCGACAACGCCCCCTGGCTGGTGACCGAGGTCAACTTTGTCAAGCCGGGCAAGGGCAACGCCTTCTACAAGTGCCGGGTGAAGAACCTGGTCACCGGCAACGTGCTGGAGAAGACCATCCGCGGGGGTGAAAAGGTAGACACGGCAGATGTCGCCGACGCTGACATGACCTACCTGTACAGCGACGCCAACGGCTACGTCTTCATGAACCAGACCGACTACGAGCAGATGTCGGTGCCGGTGAAGGTGGTCGGCGAGGGCAAGGACTTCCTGATCGAGAACATGGAGTGCCAGGTCACCCTGTGGAACGGCGAGCCGATCCAGGTGCAGCTGCCCAACACCGTGACCATGGAGATCGAGTACACCGAACCGGCGGTGAAGGGCGACACCCAGAGCCGCGTGATGAAGCCGGCCAAGCTCAAGGGCACCGGCGCCACCATCCCGGTGCCGATCTTCTGCGCCATCGGCGACAAGATCCTGATCAACACGGAAAGCCGCGAGTTCAAGGGCCGCACGGACAAGTGATGTCCTGGCGCCCACGCGCCAGCCTGGAGACCCTGCGCGCCCGCTCGGCCATCGTCGAGCGGGTGCGTCGTTTCTTCGCGGAGCGCGGCGTGCTGGAGGTCGATCCGCCGCTGCTGCAGCCGGGCGCGAATCTCGATCACGGCGTCCAGCCGATGCACGTCGGCGACCACTTCCTCCCGACCAGCCCAGAGCATGCGCTGAAGCGTCTGGTCGCCGCCTGCCGCCAGGACGTCTGGGCCCTGGCCCCGGCCTTCCGCGCCCATGAACGCGGCGTGCGGCACCAGCCCGAGTTCCGCATGCTCGAGTGGTACCGCCTCGGTTGGGACGACGTCCGTCTGGCCGACGAAACGGTCGACCTCCTGCGTCTGGTCACCGGCCTGCCAGGCCAAGCCGAGCGCCTGTCCTGGCGCGGGGCCTGGGCCCGCGCCGGCCTCGACCCCGACACGGTGCAGGCAGCCGACGGCTTCAGTCGCGAGGAGCGCCTCGACCTGCTGCTGACCGAGCGGGTCGAGCCGCTGCTCGGCCGCGGCTGCTGGACCATCCTGACCGACTATCCCGCGGCCGGCGCTGCCCAGGCCCGCGTACGCCACGATGCGCAGGGCCGGCCGGTCGCCGCCCGCTTCGAACTCTACCGCGACGGCATCGAGCTGGCCAACGGCTACCACGAATGCAGCGATGCCGCCGAGTTGCGTGCGCGCCACGAGGCCGAGCTGCCGCTGCATCCGGGCTGCATCCTCGACGAGTCGTTCCACGCCTGTCTGGCCGATGGCTTTCCCGACTGCGCCGGCGTTGCGGTGGGCTTCGATCGCTCGGTGATGCTCGCCCTCGGGCTGCCCGACGTCGCCAGCACGATGGTGTGAGGACCGTGGGCTTCAGCCCGCGCTCGTCGACGCGGGCTGAAGCCCGCGGTCCTTGATCCGCCGCTGTTCCTCTTCCGGCCGCCGCCACCAGCCCAGCCGCCAGGCGTGGTGCACCTGCCAGCCCAGGCCGGCCAGCACTTCGTCCTGCAGCCGTTCGCGGTCGCGGCAGGTCGCGGCGGCGCACCACACGTCGTCGTCGATGCGCACCGCCAGGTCGCCCAGCCGCCAGGCCACGTTGTCGTCGCTGACGCCCTCGGCTCCGGGCGGCATCAGCCGCGCGGCGACGCCGCCGACCGTACCGGCCTGCGCCGCCTGCACCGCGCCGCTGCGCGCGTAGGCGAGGAACTCCTTCAGCGCCAGCACGCCCCTGGCCTGGGTGCGCCGCTCGTCGATGTCCTCGGGCATCAGGTTGGTGAACACGCGCATGCGCCGCCGGGCGCGGGTGATCAGCACGTTGAGGCGGCGTTCGCCGCCGTCGGCATTGAGCGGGCCGAAATTGAGGTTCACCGTGCCGGTCGCATCGCGGCCGTAGCCCACCGAGACCAGGATGACATCGCGTTCGTCGCCCTGCACGTTCTCGAGGTTCTTGACGAAGAACGGTTCGTTGGGATGTCCGCCGAAGAACGCCTCGGCCGAGCCGTCGGCGCGCCGCCGCCGTTCGACTTCGGCCCCGATGGCCAGCATCTGCGCCTGCGAGAATGCGGCCACGCCCAGGCTCAGCTGCGGCGTCGCCTTGGCATGCGCCATCACCGCCTCGGCCACTGCGGCCGCCTCCGTGGCGTTGGTGCGCGATTTGGCCCGGTCGTAGGTCGCATCCGGCAGGTGGGTCAGGGTCAGGCCGTCGCCGTCGGGCTTGGGCGCCCCGGCGGGACTGGGGAAGGTGCGCAGTTTGCTCTCGTAGAAGCAGCGGTTGCTGGTCGCGATCAGCGACGGATGGCGGCTGCGGTAGTGCCAGCGCAGCATCAGCGACGGGCAGCCGCTGCCCAGGCACAGGCCGAGCACGCTCTCCAGGTCGCTGGCCCAGCCCGCCTCCTCGCCGTCCTCGCCGTCGGCATCGCCACCGCCGATCAGACGGTCGAAGAAGCTGGTCGGCGGCATCTGCCTGCTGTCGCCCACCACCACCAGCTGGCGGCCGCGCGCCAGGGCTCCGACCGCGTCGACCGGCCGCACCTGGCTGGCCTCGTCGAACACCACCAGATCGAACTCCAGACCGCCCGGTTCAAGATACGCCGCCACCGACAGCGGGCTCATCAGGAACACCGGTTTGACCCGCTGCACCGCCGCGCCGGCATCGCGCAGCAGGGTGCGCAGCGGCAGGTGGCGCATCTTCTTCTCGCTCTCGCGCCGCAGCAGCGCGGCAGCGCCGCCCTCGGTCGCCGCCGGCAGGCGCTGGCGGTGGCCGTGGGCGATGCGCAGCCGGTTGGCCGCCAACACCGCGCGGTCGAGCTCGCTGAAACGCGCGCGCGCCCGGTCGTGCGCCGCCGGGTCGAAGCGCGCCAGCGCCGGCCGTTCGGCCAGGGCGCGGTTGAGCAGCGCGTTCAGCCGCGCCGCACGCAGCGCGCCGGCCAGCTCGCCCACCGGCCGGGTCCACGCCCGGGCTGCTGCCAGCACCGCCGGCAGGCCGGCGAGGGGCTCGGCCGCGCGGTTGACCGCGCAGACGTCGTGCAGCGTGCCGAAGCCGCCGGCCTGCGCCTGCAGCCGCGCCTCCCATGCCTGCCAGGTCAGCTCCTCGGCCCCGGCCGCCAGCGCGGTGCGCAGGGCCTGCTCGGCCGCGTCCCATGCCGCCAGTGCCGGTTGCTGCATGGGCAGCGCCGTGGCCGCTGCCTCCAGCGCGCGGCAGGCCGGCCAGCCCTGGGAGCGGCCCTGCGTCCACGCCGTGGCCCAGGCGTGCGCCCGCGCCAGCTGGGCCCAGTCGGAATCCGCACTGTGCCAGGCGGCTCCGAACAACGCCGCGCCGAGGCCGTCGCGCGTGCGCACCGCCGCCGCATGCCGTCGCGCGGTCAGCACGGCGTCGGCCAGCGCGACCTGGGCGGCGTGCTCCTTGGGCATGCGACCGGCCTGGCACAGGCCTTTCAGCCGGGCGTTGGCCGCGCGCCACGCCCCCGAGACCCAGCGGAACAGGCCTTCGCCGTAGGCCGCGAGGTCGGCGCGCACCTGGGTCAGATCCTGCTCCCACGCCTCGGGGATGAGCGTCGCCGCGTGCTGCGCGCGCATGCCCGCGTAGGCATCGCCGGCCGCGAACAGCTGGTCGATGGCGCCCGGTTCGGCGGTCCACGCCGCCGATTCGGGATCGGCCACGCCTGCCGGTCGCGACGCGGCATGCCGCGCCGCCGACAGCAGCCGGGCCGCTGCGGACGGGCCGTCCGGGGCCGCCGCGCCGAGCGCCGCGGCCAGGGCCGCCCCGGCGCTGCGGGCCGGCTCCAATGCCGCGCGCGCCGCTGCCACCGCGGCGATGATGCGGTTCTCGGTCTCGGGCAGCAGGGTGCTCAGACGCGCCGCGCCCCACGGATGCGCCGCCAGCGGTCCGGTGCGCGCCAGCGCCGCCGCCAGCTCGCCGAGAGCCGCGTCCTGGGTCGCGATCGCCGCCGCATCGTCATCGGGAAAGGCGTCGGCGGGCAGCGCCGCCGCCGGTACCGCGCCGAGCCCGGCCAGCCGGTCGAGGGCGGTTCCCGGGCTGAGCCCGCTGCGGCCGACCGGCTGCGCCATGGCCGCGGCGAAGGCGCCCAGTTCGGTCCGCACCGCGGCATAGCCGCGATCGAGCTCGCCGCCCGGCGCCGGGGCTGGGGCTTCGCCCTTCAGCGTGCGGCCGATCTCGCCCAGCACGGCGCGTTTCGCCGCCTTGTCGCTGTGCAGCTCCAGGCACAGGGCGCCCAGGCCGACCGACTCCAGGCGCCGCTGCACCACCGAGAGGGCGGCCATCTTCTCGGCCACGAACAGCACGGTCTTGCCGGCCGCCGCCGCCTCGGCGATGAGATTGCAGATGGTCTGCGACTTGCCGGTGCCCGGCGGCCCCTGGATCACCAGATCGGCGCCGGCGGCCACCGCGGCCAGCGCCTCGCCCTGCGTACCGTCGCTTTCCACCACCTCGCCGACGCGCTCGCTTGGCCGCGTCTCGTCGAGCCGTCCGGCCGGCGGCGGCAGCGGCTTGAAGCCGCCGCCGAACAGCCGCGCGACCAGCGGACGCTCCACCGGGCCGGCGCCGGTCGGCCAGGCCGCCGGGTCGAGATCGCGCCACATCAGATGCCGGCCGAAGGCGAAGAGGTCGAGGGCGATACGTCGCTCGACCGTCCAGCCGGCGCGGGTCGACACCGCGGTCGCCACCTGCGCGAACCACGCCTCGAGGTCGAGGCCGTCGACGGCGGGCAGCTCGGGCAGGGTGATGCCGAGGTCGGACTTCAGCTTCACCGCCAGGGTCAGGTTGCCGAGTGGATCGGCGTCGGCGGCGCACAGGCTGAACTGGGCATCGGCCCGGCTGCGCGCCAGGCGCACCGGCACCAGGCATAGCGGGGCCAGGCGCCACGGTCCGTCGGCCGGCGCGTCCGGTTCGCGCCAGCGCAGGAAGCCCAGGGCCAGGAACAGCACGTTGACGCCCTGCTCCTCCTCGACGAAGCGCGCGTCGCGCGCCGTGGCCAGCAGACGGGCCTGCAGGCGTTCCGCCGGATGCGCCGTCTGCAGCTTCGTGTCGCGGTGCCTGGCCGCGATGTCCTCGCCCGGCGCTGGCGGCGCCGGCGGTTCGGCCTGTTCGCCCGCGTCCTCGACCGCTGCGGCGGCTGGCGCGAAGGTGAAGCTGCGCTCGTCGTCCCACAGCAGCCGGTAGGTGGTGGCGGGCAGCTCGTCGGTGACGGCGACGCCGCGCGCCTTGGCTGGCCGGTGGTTGAGCAGTTGGTTGCGCAGCGACAGGTCGAGGAGGTCGCGGCGGGCGGATTCGAGGCGCTGGGCCATCGGCACCGGGGCAGGCGTCTGCGTCGTCATGCCGCCATGCTGAGGCGCGGTCCGCCGATGCCACCGGCTGTCGGCAGGGGCGGCGGTGCGTCAGGGGCTCTTCCCCGCCCGGCCGCTGAGCGCCAGGGCGAGGCTGATCACCAGGCCGACCAGGGCGAGCGGCCAGAAGCCGCTGCCGGACAGGGGGTCTCCGCGCGAGGCCAGGTCGACGAGCAGACCGAGCAACGGCGCGAGGAGCATCTTGGCGAAGGTCTGCGACTGGCTCTCGACCGACAGGACGCTGGTGCCGTGCGACTCGGCCGAACAGGCGTCGAAGCGGCTGATGATCAGGGGGCGCCAGGCGCTCTGCAGCAGGAAGAGGGCGAAGAACAGGGCGATGACCGGCCAGTGCCAGCCGAACCAGAGGCAGGGGAGCATGGCCGCATAGACCGCACTGAGGCCCCACCACATGGCGCGGCTGGCGGCATCGTCGCCGCCGCAGCGCGTGCTCAGGCGATGGGCCTGCCGGCTCGACCAGGCGCTGCCGAGGTGGAAACAGAAGTAGACCACGCCGATGAGCAGCACGCCGCGCCGCTCATCGCCCAGCGAGAGCAGCAGCGGGATGCCCAGCACCAGGAGCTTCAGCATCGGCTGGAGGTAGTCCTTGAGCACGTCGAAGAAGCCCTCGAAGCCCATCGACTCCAGCATCAGCCGGCGCAGGCCGCGGACCTTCACGCTGTCGCGTACGGTCTGCCACATATGCACGAAGACGCGTCCGATGCTGACCTCGCCCCGCGGCTCGCCGTCGAGCTCCTTGGGATAGGTGCAGAGGGCGACGAAGCCGATGGTGTACGGCACCAGCGCGGCCAGGAACAGGTGATTGAGCTCCCCGCTCCAATAGGCCAGACCGGTGGCGATGGGGATGGATACCGCCGAGCCGACCTTCGACCACGAGCGGGTCACGCCGTAGACCTTGGTCTTCTCGTCGAGCCGGCCGTTCAGGCGCAGCCAGGTGAAGATCATCGACTTGTGTGTGCCTTCGCGGAAGGCTTCGCCGATGCCGAAGAAGAACACCGCGGCGAACAGCCAGCCGAGGTGGTTGGCGCTGAAGGCGAAGATGAGGAAGGCCGCCATGTAGGCGACATAGGAGGCCAGCATGCAGCGCTTGCGGCCGTAGAGGTCGGCGATCGCCCCGGCCGGGATGTTCATCGCGTTGATGCACAGCTCGCGGAAGCCGACCAGGAAGCCGACGGTGGTGAAGCTGTTCCCGCCCCCGAGCAGGATCAGCATCATGAACGGCTCGAAGTAGCGCTGGTTCTTGAGGAACCCGTAGAGCGAGAAGCGGAAGATCATGCGGACGCGCCCCGCCCGGAGCCGCGGGGCGCCCGCAGCCCGGATCTCAGATGAATTCGCACCAGTAGGCGCTGGGCGCCGTAGCCTTGACTCCGAAGGTGGTCTTGGCCGGGACCTCGAAGCTGGTGCCGGCGGCGTAGACCGTCCAGGCGCCGGGGGCGATGCGCGCCTGCAGCTCGCCGTTGACCACGGTCATGCGCTCGGCGCCGTCGGTGGTGAACTGGAACTCGCCGGGGGCGATGACGCCGACGGTCTGCTTGCGGCCGTGCCGCTCGTAGCCGAGGGACTGGACCTTGCCGTCGTGGTAGGAGTTGTGCTTGAGCATG
>JAIFKN010000169.1 GCA_020049615.1 bacterium
CCTGGGCGATCGCCATCGCGGCGTCCCCGGCATTGCGGGCGCGCAGCGCACGCAGGTAGGCCGCCTCCCAGCCGGCGCTGCCGAAGTCGCTGTCCTCGCCGCGCTCCAGCGCGAGCAGGCCGAGCACCAAGTCGCCGGCCGGACCGCCGGCCAGGCGGGCCAGGCGCTCGGCCTCGGCGGCGAGGCCGAGGCGGTAGGCGACGCGGGCCAGCGAGGCGGTCTGCGGACCGGCCGTGGTGTGGGCGGCGAACTGCCGCACCGCATCGACGAGGCCCGGTTGGCCCTCGTTGCGGCCGTAGCACTGGCGCTCGTAGAAGGCGTCGGCGGTGGGCTTGGCGCCATCGCGCAGGCGCTCGAACATCGCCTGCGCCGCCGGCTCGATGGGAGTATCCTTGAGCGGGGCGGGCCGGTCGATGGGCAGGGCCTGATCGAGTACCACGCCGCCGTCGAGGCGCACGGTCAGGCGCCGGCCATCGAAGTTGCCGGACAGCACGGTGGCGGGACCGACCGGCCCGCTCGCCACCACCTGCCCGCTGGCGTCGAGGACCTCGGCCTTGCCCTGGAGGCTGGCGACGAGGCGGAAGGCGGTACCCTCCACTCCGGCGGCCACCGTCTCGTTGGCGACCGTCGCCTTGCCGATGCCGCGTGCGATCCAGAAGCGGTGGGTGAAGGAACTGGGCTGGTGCGCGGGCCGCAGTTCGCCCGGGTACTCGAAGACCCACCCCTCGCCGCCCCAGATCTCGAAGACGTCGCGGTTGGGCGCGGTCCACAGCTTCACCCCCGGCCCCTTGCCCGGCGCGGTATCGTTGATGCGCAGGCGGTTGAGGTCCTCGCGCGCGTACCAGCCGCCGGCGAAGCGGTACGGGGCGTCGATGGCGAAGTGGCTGACGTCCCAGTTGCCCAGCGCCGACCAGTGCGGCGAGGTATGGACGTTCTTCGGCCCATGATCGACCACCCAGCGGCAGGGGTAGAGGAAGGCGAAGGCCGCGTCCATGGCGGCGGTGTCGCCGACATGCTTCACCACCTCGGCCATGGTCTTCTTGTCGATCTGGCGCTCCTCGCGGGTGATCAGCGGCACCGGGAAGACGGCGTCGTTCCAGAAGCGGTCGCTGCGTCCGGTGGCGTTGTTGTTGTCCTTGCGCTGGGTCCACTCCACCAGTGCGCTGCCTGGACGCAGCCCGACCATGATCGAGAGCACCTCGTCGCTGAAGCGGCCGTAGCGCTCGATATCGGCGGGACGGCGGTTGGCGGTGAAGCGCAGTTCCATCGCGACGACAGCGCTGCCATCCGCACCGCGCACGATGCGCCAGCCCGCCGGCGCGTCGAGGGCCAAGCCGTGCTCGAAGAAGGGGAAGCTGGCCTTCACCCCGCCAGCGCCCCAGGCCAGGCGGTCGTTGAAGCGCCAGGTCCCATCCGCCTGCAGGCCGGTGGCGAAGAGGTCGGCGCCGCCGGCCTTCTCGATCGCGCGGATGAGGCGCCCACCGAAGGACGGCGCCACCCAGGCCTCGACCAGTCCGTTGTCGAGGACCACGATCTCGATGGTGCGCTGCTCATAGGCCCATGCCGGCTGCTTGGTCTTGGGGTCGCGGATCGGATAGTAGCCGCTGCCATCGACCGTGCCCATGCGCACCGCCTCGCCGAGGGCACTGCGCTCGATCGTCACGGTCAGCGGCCGGACCGCGACGGCGACCTCGGCGCCCGGCAGGAGGGCGACCAGGAGCAGGGGGATGACGCGTAGGCGCATGGGCGGGGTCCTCGGTGGGAGCGATGATGGGAATACGTCCGGACGCCGGTCGTGCGGCCTGGCCGCTACGGTGCCGGCCGCGCATAGGTCGCCGGGGCGTAGGTCCGGCCCAGACGGGGGTCGGGCTGGCCACCGCGCCGGATCGACCACGCGGCGAGCAGGTCGGCCGCCCGCACCCGGTAGGTCCGCTGCGCTTCGAGCGTGCCGACCGGAACCTGCGCCTCGTCGAGGATCGGCGTTGCGACGATGCCGGGCGGCAGCGGCTGCCCGGTGAACGAGAAGAGCACCCCGGCGCCATCGCCGTCGTAGGGCAGCCAGAGCACGCCCCGCTCGTCGGCGAGGAGGTACGGCCGCCGCATCGACGGCAGGGCGGCGAGGTATTCATGGGCCATGCGCGCGAAGCCAGGCAGCTTCTCCGGCGATCCGTCCGGAGCGGTCCAGCCCTTGTTGGCCATCACGCGGAAGCCCAGGCGCTCGAGTTGCTCCGGCGTGTAGCGCTCCGCCTGCTTGCCTCGGTACCAGCGCCAGACGTAGGGGAAGTACCAGTAGTCCTGCTCCCAGTCGGCGACCTCGATCGAGCAGGACAGCCCGGGGAAGGCATGGCTCTCGGCCATCAGGCTGATGCCATCGCGCGTCAGCCTGGCGAAGGTCTCCCACCACCGGCGCTGGTTGGAATCGCCGGTGCCGTTGCTCCAATCAAGGTGGCTGTTGACGTTGTTCTGGAAGCTGTCCAGCCAGAAGCCCTGCACGCCGAGCTGCGTCCGGGCCAGCTCGATGCGCTGGAGCCAGGCGGCGAGCGCGGTCGGACTGTGGGGATTGAGCACCAGCTTGGGCCGGTTGGTGAACCGGCGCGGATCGCTCCAGCCGCAGCCATGGTGGTCGCCCGGCGCATTGAGCGAGAAGTGCTTCATGTCGAAGCCGATCTCCTCGACGAAGGGCGCCCATTTCCACGCCACCACGTTCCACCAGGGGTAGTAGGCGACGCCATGCGCCGCGCAGGCCGCGCTGAAGGCCTTCCAGGGCTCGACCATGTCGGAGGTCGGCTTCCAGTCGTAGATGTTGTTGACGCCGCCGCCTGTGAGCGGCGGGCCGCCGGGGCCGGTGCTGCGTCCGCTCAGCAGGCCGCTGTTGTGGATCGGGATCAGGCGCACGCCGCTCTTCGCCCAGGCCGCGACGTCCTGCGCCGCCATCCGCGCGTACTGCTTGTCGTGATTGAATTCGAAGAGCAGGCCGATGCCGGGCAGCGGCTCGTACTGCACGAAGCCCAGTTCCTCGCTGACCAGGTCCCGCACATGCTGGTCGACCTCCTGCCAGCGGTTGCGGCTCTCGTGGACCGCCATGGGCCGCCCGCCTGCGGGCAGGACGAGGAAGACCTGCGGCGGCGTCGCCTGGCGCGCGGTGAGCGCGAAGAACTCCTCGTCGGTCTGCGAGAGGCAGGCATCGCCCGGGAAGGCCTCGGTCACCGCCCGCAGGCTGCCCTGGCGCACGAAGAAGCTCGCCAGGGCAGCCTCGGGCCGGTACTGGAAGTCGACGAAGCCCGTCCCCGCTCCCCGCGCCATGCGCGCGATCCAGGCGCCGACCCGATGCTGCAGGGCATAGCCCCGATCCGCCAGCGACTGGCCCTGGGCCTGCGGGACCGCCGGCGACACCGCCTGGGCGCTGCCCGCCGCCCCCGGCAGGATCTCCGTGGTCGTGAACGCCTCGGTCACGCCGCCGCCGGCCCCGAGGCTGAAGCGCTGCTCGATGCGTCCCAGCCCGCGGTAGCGCATGTTGACTACCGTGAGGCCATCCATCGCGCCCGACAATTCCCAGGTTCCGAGTTGGCGCAGCGTATTCACCTTGCGTCCGTCCGGCAGCTCGAAGCGGTAGTGCTGGCGCCAGCCTTTCCAGGTCCAGCCGGAGATGTTTTGCGTTTCCGGCGCGAGCACCCAGACCAGGGTGCCGGCGGGCTTGAGCACAGGCGCGAGTAGGCCGAGGTGCCGCCGCAGGCCCTCGACCAAGCTGGCGTCCTCGGGCTGCCGGAGGTGGGCGAAGCGGTAGAAGTCGCGATGGATCCGCATCCGCTGGGCCGCCCGGGTGGCGAGCCCCGCCCGGAAGGCTGCGATGTCGCGCTGCGCCTGCTGCAGCTCCGGCGAGGCGGCGAGCAGCGGTTCCAGCGCCTTCGTCCGCGCCTGCAGATAGGCCGCCCGCTGCTTCCCCAGACGCATTTCCGCATCATGCCGCTCCTTGGGTGAGGGGCCCGTTGACATGGTCGCTTCCAGCTCGGCGATCTCTGTACGCAGCTTGGCCACGGCCCCGACCCCGCCCACGGCGCTATCCATCGCCTGCTCGGCGGCGTCGCGCTGCTCCTTGAGCGCCGTCAGTTCGGGGGTGAGGCCCTCGCCCAGCGCCCATTCCTCGTCCGGGGCCATGACGAAGATGCCGGCCGTGGCGCGGGGATCCGTCGTGCCCAGCAGGTCGCAGGTGATCTCGACCCGGCCGTCGACGACCGCGGTCTGGCGGAAGCGAAGGGCCGGCCACACCATCGGATCCGGGCCGAACTCCTGGGCCAGCACCGGGCGCTGCACCGTGCGGGGGCTCTTGAGCTCAACATCATCGACCGTCACCCGCTGCAGGCCCAGCAGCATATCGCCATCGCGCAGGAAGCGCATGACCGTCCCGTTGCCCAGGTCGACCAGGACGGCCTCGGCCTCCTGGCGCACGGTGGGTGCTGCTCCGGCCTGGGCGGCGGTCGCCGCGGCAGGAAGCATGCAGAACAGCATCAGGATGAGGGGATATCGCATGGTCAGCTCCTGGTTCCGCCGGCTACGACAGGATCTTTCGGAATCTCACGCAGCAGCAGCCGGCCCTCTGGGGGCACGACGAGGCGCAGCGAGCCATCGTCAGCAACCTGATGGCGGCCGGCATCATCGGCATCCTCGAAACACGCCCCGGGCGGCAGCCCGAGCAGCGTCGCCGGCCGCGCATGCCGGGCATCGGCGACGTGGCCGCTTTCGAGGTTGCCAAGCAGCAGATGCAGGCGCCCGCCCGAGGTCCAGGCGCTGAAGGCGACCGGCTCATGCACGGCGGCCGGGGCCAGGCGCGGCCCGGGCAGGCGGGCCGAGAAGGCGGCGGCGACGGCGCAGAAGAGGTCGCAGGTGCCGAGGAGGTTCGGTACGATCATCCCGGTCTTGGCATGGCGCAGCGGAGGCTGCCACCACAGGCCGCCGGGTCCGGCGGCCAGCACCGCCTCGCCGTCGGCGCGCAGCAGGGGCTCGGCGGCATGCACGGCCGGCCGGGTCGGGAGGTTGCTCAGCGCCCAGCCGCCGATGCCTGGGCCGCTGACCTGGGCGAAGCCGCCGACCTGGCGCTCATCCTGGGTTTCGAGGCCGCAGGCCTGGCGCACTGGTCGCGCCAGCAGGTCG
This sequence comes from bacterium, assembly GCA_020049615.1. The sequence goes on from JAIFKN010000169.1 coordinate 5,149, forward strand.
GCGCGGCCGGCGACCAGGCAGGGCCGCGCCGGCTCGGGAAGCTCCGCCGGCAGCGCGCACATCACGGCCTCGGCCCCGGCCACGCCCTCGGCCAGGATCGGCAGCCCCCACTTCATCAGCCAGCCGGCCTGGTCGTGCAGCCAGGCCCCGGCCTGCTCGCGGGACAGCCCGGTCGGCAGCTCCGCCGCCGGCGCCAGCGCGACGCCATGCACGGCCTCGAGGCCACGCACGCTGGCATCCGCCTGGTCAAGCTCGTCGGCCAGCCAGCGCAGATCCTCGGGCGGCAGCAGGCGTCCATGCCGGTCGCTGAGCCAGCTGACATAGACCCCGTCGCCGGGCCTGAGCCGACCGTCGGCCGCACGGCTGACGGCATGGGCGAAGGCCTGGATGCCCCAGGCCAGCTTGCCGCGATGGGCGTGGATGGTGTCCCAGGGCTCGAAGGCGTCGACCGTCTCGATCAGATGCACATGGCGGCAGGTGCCGCCAGCGCGGTGCAGTGCGGCGCGATCGCCGAGGATGGCCGCCAGCTGGAAGGTCCAGCCGCTGCTGGCGCTGTTCCACCAGTCCTGCCAGGCGCCGCCCCAGCTCTGGGTGACCCAGGTGTCGAGGTGGGCGGCCACGGCGCCGAGGTCGAGCTCATCGTGCGAGCCGCGCCCTCCGGAATAGCCCAGCACGAGGGCCTGCGGCCGCTCCGTCTTGAGCGCCGCGGCCAGGGCGACGCCCCGGCGCGTGCCCTCCTCGGGACTGCTTCCGCCGGGCAGGTGGTCGCGCAGGAGGATGGCGTCGAAGCCGACCGCCGCCGCGAGGGCGGCCCACTGCCGGGCGAAGACCTGATGCCAGGCCAGCCCTGGCGGCAGGCCGCGGGGAAAGGCGGCATAGACATGCTCATCAGCCTGCAGCTGGGCGCTGACATCGATGGGCCGGGCATCGTACTCGCGCCCCGTCGCCGCGGCGCAGCATTCGGGATGGCGTTCGATGAAGCGGCCGTGAAAGTCGTAGAGGTCGTGATGAGCCGGGAAGGCGAAGGTGCCCATGCCGACGCAGAGCCAGCCGATGCGCAGCCACGGCAGGTCCTCGGCGATGGCGGCCGTCCGCAGGGCCGCGACCAGGGTCGCCAGATCGCGGTAGCTCCGCCCGTGCCAGCGCTGCAGCCGGCGGCTGGTCCATGGCAGGGGCTGCTCGGGATCGCCGCTGAAGAGCAGGGCGAGGTCGGTCAGCCAGCCGCAGCACAGCATCAGCCCGCCCGCGTCGCCGCCGCGCAGCAGGGGCGACAGGGCCCCGATCACCAGACGGGCCTCCTCGGTGCTGCGTGCGGGATCGAAGACCGCGACATCGAGTTCGCACCAGCGATCGGTCATGCAGGCTCCTGGAAGTTCACGCTCACTATACGCGGGATCTAGGCCCGCGTGACGGGATCATTCGGACGCCGACCGATCGCTGCCCTTGGGCGCTTGGCCATGCAGGCGCTTCCATGCGGCGCGGAAGGCGCGCGGCGAGGCGTAGCCCAGCGCCGCGGCCACCGATGCGACGGATCGGCCATCGGCGAGCAGCGGTGCAGCGAGCGCCAACCGGCGTCGGGCGATGTCGTCGCCGGGCGACAGGCCGGTGCAGCCCAGCCAGCGACGCTTGAAGGTGGTGAGTCCGAGGCCGCAGAGTGCGGCGAGATCGGGCAGCGAGCGTGCCGCGGCCGACACCGGATCGCGCTCGACGAGGGTCAGCGCCGGGCGCAGCGCCTCGGCATCAGCAGAGGACGGACCCGCGGATTCGAGCAGGCGTGCGAGCACCGCGAGGGATGCCGCACGCCGCTGGGCGGGCGAGGCACGGCTGACGCAGGCCTCGAGCAGGGCATCGCAGCAGGCCAGCAAGCCGGTTGGAGCCGGCTGGGGTGCGGTGGACAGGATGCGTACGCGGGCCTCCAGCAGTTGGCGCTCGGCGGCATCAAGCTGGGGCAGACACGGTGCACCTCGGTGCCGCTCATCGCCGATCCCGATCCACAGGTAACGGCCACGGCTGAGTCCGCCGTCGATCACCTTGACCGCACCGGCGCGCACCGCCGCGATGCGCCCGCCCGGCACCTGCATGACGCGACCATCGATGCGCAGGTGCAGGCTGCCACGGGCCACCAGCACCACCTCATCGAAGGTCATGGTGCGGGCCGTCACGCGCTGATTGGCGGCGTGGCGGTAGTTGCCGATGTGGTGCAACTCCTGGCTGCCGGTCCACTCCCTACCAAACCACTGCCTGCCTGATCCTGGCATGTGCCAGACACTACCCGTGTGCGCGGCCGGGCGCAAGGTTTACACCGTTTCATCCAGTCCAGTTCGATAATCGCGCCTCACGTATGGTTCCAGCTACCAGATGTGACTCCTGATCGGTGAAAGCCAGTGGCCGATTGGTGTCCGATATGCGTAGGACGTCCGGAATAGACCATCGTCACAGCGTCGAAACCCAATGCGATGGCAGATTTTGGGATACGGACAAGAGTCCTCCACCAGCCTTGGCCACAACCAGTGGGGGCGGACATCCTGTCGGTACGCTAACTAATTCGGGACATAATGAACACGGAGGGGCGGGAGGCAGGAACAAAGCTGAGCATCGTTCCGCGCCCTCCGTGCCCTCCCGTGCCCTCCCAATGGCACCTGACTTAAGACGTTGATGTAAGAATAGTGTTGACATGCATTTGCCGCATACGAACGCCGCCATCGATGGCGGGTT
>JAIFKN010000028.1 GCA_020049615.1 bacterium
AATGGAAACAACAGTCCCCTTGGTGCATGAACCCAGCGAAACGCCATCGCTCGAATTCGACCGGACAAATCGTACCAGTGGGTCGACAACCACCGGTGATGGCGGGGCCTGCACTGAAACATGGTAGGTGACACTGCCAATATTCTCAGCCGCATAGACATAAGTGTCGCTGATTCGAAGCGTCAAGTTATTAACCGGCCTGGCCAGCGTGTACTGGTAGGCGCTGGTGTTCGTCCCCGTCGGGACATATGTTAATGATGATAATTCTTCACTCACCAGCCTGTCGCAAACAAAGACCTGTCCTCCCTGAATGATAGACTGATCCGGATTGAATACGGGCACTGTTGCCTGGTACGGAGTCCAAGTTCCAGACACATAGCTCACCGAGACGATTGATCCGGCCGGAAATGCACCAATGCTGGTCCCTGCGCCATCATTAGCCTGTATTGTCACAGAACCGCTATACGAGAAGACTGTGATGTGCAGCGTAGCACTACCGGTGCCGCCGGCGTTGGTGGCGCTGAACGTCACATCACTGCTGACAGCGGCGGTCGGTGTGCCGGAAATTAAACCCGTGGTGGTGTTGATCGACAATCCGGCAGGCAGTCCGGTGGCGTTATAGCTGGTCGGGGTGTTGCTGGCGGTGATCTGGTAACTGAAGGCCGTCCCGACGGTGGCACTGGCGGTCAGGGAAGAGGTGATGGCTGGGGCTGGCGGATTGACCGTCAGGGCCAGCGTCGCCGTGCCGGTGCCACCAGCGTTGGTCGCGGCGAGAACCACTGAACTGCTGCCGGCTACCGTGGGGGTGCCGGTGATCGCGCCGGTGTCGGCGTTGATCGACAAGCCGGTGGGCAGGCCGGTGGCACCGTAGGTGGTCGGGGTGTTGCTGGCGGCGACCTGGTAGCTGAACACAGAACCGGTGGTCGCGGTCGCGGTCAGGGCCGAGGTGATCGCCGGCCGTGCGGTGGTGCCGTCCAGCACCGTGACGCGTGGGTCGGCGATCTGATTGACGCCGGTGTCACAGGGGTTGGCGATGATCGCCGCCTCACCCAGCGCGAGCGTGCGCGGGAACCCATTGAGACTGAAGTTGAAGGTGTCGTAGCTGCTGCCCGGGAAGGCGATGTTGCCGGGGTTGCTGAGTTGCAGCGGCGAGCAGGCGGGGACGGTGGCCGTCAGCACCACCTGGCCATCGATGGTCAGGACATAGCTGCCGTCGGCATGCAGGACGCTGTCGATGGCGTGGTCGTGACCATACCAAGCCACAGAGTCGCCCACGATCGAGGCGAAGGCTCCGGTCGCGGTCGTGGCGAGCGAGGTGCCGCCGCCCCAACCAAAACTCGTCCAGGCCCCGCCGGCATAAAGCCGGATGGAATTGTAGTTGAGGTGCACCAGCAGATGGCCGGTGGTGGTTGGGTGAACCAACTGGGTGCCCCAGCCGTCGCCACCGGTGGTGAACTGCGTGCCGGTGATGCGGGTACCGGTCGTGCCGGAACCGAGGGCATAGGCGACACCATTCGCGCCGATGCGTCCATCACCATTCGGTGCATTGAAGGCCACGGCGCCAGTCGGAAGGCCGGTCGGGGCGTATTTCGAGCGGATCAGCGAGGCAACTGCAACGGAGCGTTGTAGGGAGATTGATTTGGCTGCACTGGCGATGCCGTTGACGAAGGCGCGGACCACGGCGGGTCCGGCAGGGACGACGGCGGGAAGCTTGACGGTGACCGAGGTGTCGGTGACGGATTGGGTCTGGTCGCGGTCGAGGAACCAGGTCTGGCCGTTGTCGAGGCGTTGGAGTTGGACGACGGGGTGGTTGGTGGGGCTGGATTGGGTGTTGCCGCTGCTGGCGTCGAGGGTGGGGGTGAAGCCGCTACCGGTCAGCGCGAGCACAGTGCCCGACGCGGTGGCGCTACTCAGCGTGACGGTGCTATGGGGGGTGTAGCCGAGAGGGTCGTAGATTTCGCAGGAGGAAAGCATTCCGCTAGACTCTCCTCCTACAACCAAAACGCGGCCGGACGAAAGGGCTGTCGCGGAATGTTGCTGCCTAATCATTGGTAGCGATGCGACGGCGCTCCAAAGGCCGATGTTTGGATCGTAGACTTCACAGGTTGCGATTTCGGACGACCCCGGGCCCTCCCCTGCAACTGCTATAACTTTGCCGGATTGCAATAATGTAGCAGAATGCTCTCGTCTCGGCATTGCCAAAGATCCTGTCGCACTCCATACTCCGGTTTCAGGATCGTAGATTTCGCAAGTTGCTACCGGGTCGCTAATCGCACCTCCTGCAACTATTACCATCCCCGAAATGAGCAATGTGCTCGTATGGCTCATTCGCACCGCCGACAGGGATCCCGTTGTGCTCCATGTGCCTGTGCTCGGATCGTAAACCTCGCAAGTAGCTAGGCCGCCATTACTATAACCATATCCTCCAACAACCAGAACCTTGCCAGACGGTAGCAAAATGCTGGTGTGGCCCACCCTTCCTGTGGACATGGATCCGGTTGTACTCCATGTTTCGGATTCAGGGTCGTATATTTCGCACGTGGGGTTATCTCCAGCGCCACCCATTACCAGAACCTTGCCCGATGACAGCAGCACGCTGGTATGGTCTGACCTTGCAGTGACCATTGCTCCTGTTGCAGCCCACGTTCTGGTTACCGGATCGTAGATTTCACAGGATTCAAGGCCGCTGCCATTGTACCCACCAACAACAACGACCTTTCCAGAGTGAAGCAGTGTCGCCGTGTGGCCACTTCTGGTTGAACCCATCGAACCTGTTGCGCCCCATACCCCTGTAGTGCTATCGAATGTTTCGTTGCTATGCAAGAGTCCGCCGTTGAAGTATCCGCCGGTCACCATGACTTCGCCCGTCGGCAACATTGTACTCGTGTGGAATTTCCTGGCCACCGCCAAGGGACCCGTTGCGCTCCATGCACCAGCACTGGGGTCGTATATCTCACACGATGAAAGGCCATAGCCCGCGGAGTCGATTCCACCAGTCAGCAAAATACTTCCCGACGAAAGCACGGTGGATGTTTGGAATCGCCTCGCCATCAAAATCGGACTTGTGGAACTCCAAGTCCCCGCATTGTGATCGTAGATTTCACTACTCGCAATGCGTCCCGAGCCATCTTGACCCCCCGTCACCAACACATCACCCGAGGGCAACAGCGAAGGGATCGGGGAAAGCCTTGCCGTTATCAATGCCCCAGTGACCACCCACGTTCCGATGCTGGGATCATAAAGTTCACAGATCGCGTGAATTGCGCTGCCGTTCCACCCGCCCATCACCATTACCTTCCCTGATGGAAGCAGCGTTGCTTCGTGCGAGTTGCGCTGCACCGACATGAATCCTGTCGTGGTCCATGTCTCCGTTCCTGGATCGTAGAGTTCGCAACTTGATAAATAACCTGATGCCCCAGACCCGCCTGCCACTAATACTTTTCCAGACGGCAGTAATGTTGACGTATGGAAGTATCTCCCTGTGATCAGGCTTCCGGTCCCACCCCAGGTTCCAAGGCTTGGGTCATATATTTCACATGCCGCTTGATTGGTGCCGATTCCACCAGCCACTAACACCCTTCCTGATGGAAGCAGGGTCGCAGTGTGGTCACGAACCGGCATAAGAAGTGCCCCTGTGTTAGCCCAAAGGCCTACACTGGGGTCGTAGATTTCACATGTTGGATTCAAAACGACGCCATTCCAACCGCCAGCCACTAATACCCGGCCGGATTGCAACAGGGTTGCGGTATGGGCACTGCGCGCAGTCGCCAAAGAACCCGTCCCGGCCCAAGTTCCGACAATAGGGTCATATATTTCACAGCTTGAACGATAGTTGCCAGCATTGTCCGTACCACCCGCCACGAGAACCTTTCCTGAGGGCAATAACGTTGCTGTGTGGTAAGTCCTTGCCGTCGCCATCGCCCCAATTGCACTTATCGTCGGATCCACCACCACCGGATACCGCGCCCCTTCATCCCGCACGCTGATCCTGACCCGCCCATCCGTTACACTCATCCGTGCCATCAGTTCCCGCTGATCCGCGTCGATGACCTTCAACCGGTCGTAGGTCACCCGGCGTCCACCCATCACGATGTCGGCACCGGTGTCATTGCGCGCGGCGAAGGCGCCGTCGTGGCTGGCCACCTCGACAATGAGATCGCCCTCGCCGGCCGGGCGCTGGTGCACCACCATGTCATGGCGGATGCCCTGCGGGGTGGTGGTGATGACTTCCTGGATGCCGGGCCGGTCGATCGTCACGCGGTCGGGGTGGGTGGTGACGGTGCCGGAGGGGACGCGTGTGAGCGCGGAACCTGAGCGGCCGAAGGCGTGGAGGGAGAGGCGGGCGGCAGCCACGGGCGGGGGGGCGCGCCCGGACCCGGAGGCCGGCGGGGGCGCCGACGCTCCTGGCGCCCCGAGGAGCAGGCCACGGCTGTCGATGTCGGCTTGGATGTGGTGGGCAGGGTGCAGGACGCGAGCGCCGGTCGGGGTGGCGGTGATGCTGGGGGACGCGACAGCGGCGTAGCGCGCGTCGATGGCGGCCTGGACGGCGGGGGGCAGGGCCGTGGCGGCGGGGGCGGCCGGGGCAGCAGGTGGCTCGGACTCGGGGTCCAGCCAGGCGGGGATGGTGCTGTGACCCTTCCCGACGGCGGTCCCGGGCGTGGTTTCCGCACGACCGGGACCGCCGTCGGGTCGGTGCCCAAAGACGGTGATGGCAAGCAGGATGCCGGCACTCAGGACCGCATAGGCAAGCAGACTACGCACGCGGGACATGGTTGGACTCCAGAGGAATTCGACGAAAGAGGGCCTGCGACGAGCGGGCCAACAGCGCGTGGTCCAGGGGTGGCTGACGGGGTCGGGTTCTTATTGACTTTGGCACATACAAACCCATGCTGCCACTATGCGCCACGATGAGGCCTTCAAACTGCTGTTGAGCGGAGCCCCTGGCGAGGTGCTGCTGGCCTTCGCCGAGGACCTGGCCGGCACCTGGGGCGATCCGGCCCAGGCGCAGTTGGAGTCGGTCGAGGTGCTGCCGCGGGTGAAGGGTTTGCGCCGCTCGCGCTTCTTTGACTTGGCGATCCACCTGCGCTGGCCCGACGGCCAGCGCGCCATCATCCTGCTGACCGAGCACTTCAGCCGTGCCGGCGATGTCGATTTGCCGCGGGTCGCGCTCTACACCGTGGCGCTGCTGCAACGCCATCCCGGGGTTGAGGTCCTGCCTGTGGTGGTGGTCAGCAGCGGTGGGAGCCAACTCGCCAACGGCTTCTGCTCGCAGATCGGTGACGAAACCATCCTCTCGTTCCGCTGCCGCCTGATCGCCCTTGATCGTGATCTGCTGCCACGCTGGGAACGGACCCGCTCGCCGGTGCTGGCGGTGCTGGCCGCCCTGCTGCGCGACCGGCCGCGGCCCGAGGCCGCCTATCGGGCCGCCCACCTGCTGCGCCACAGTCGCAACGGCGCCAACCTGCTGCCAGCGCTGCTTCCCCTGATCCAGCATCTGGCTAGCCTGCTGGCCGAGGAGCTGGCCGCCTACCATCACCTGTTGGCCGAGGACCCGGATATGATCTCCATCATCGACTACATCGAAGCCAAGGGCGAAGCGCGAGGCGAAGCGCGAGGCGAAGCGCGGGGCGAAGCGCGAGGCGAAGCGCGGGGCCGCGCTGCGGGGAAGGCTGAAGGTGCCGTTGCTGCCATACATGGCTTGGTAGCCGATGGCATCCTGACCATCGACCAGGCCAGGCTGCGCATCCTCGCGCTGCGCGATCGCGGAGAACTGGACGAGGCGGCGGTGGCTCAGGCGCTGCGCGCTCTCGGATGACTCCGTGCGGTCGGGCCGGCTGAAGCCGGCGCTACCGTCGAGGACCCGGATATGATCTCCATCATCGACTACATCGAAGCCAAGGGCGAAGCGCGAGGCGAAGCGCGGGGAGAAGCGCGGGGCCGCGCGGCGGGGAAGGCTGAAGGTGCCATTGCCGCCATACATGGCCTGGTAGCCGATGGCATCCTGACCATCGACCAGGCCAGGCTGCGCATTCTCGCGCTGCGCGATCGCGGAGAACTGGACGAGGCGGCGGTGGCTCAGGCGCTGCGGGCTCTTGGATGACCCCGTGCGGCCGGGCCGGTTGAAGCTGACGCTCTGATGGCTCATGGCGACCCCGACGGGCTCTGGCGGGCACCCATGGTCAGCGGCTTGCCGCTTTCGAGGGCGTCCCATTCCACCCACCAGCCGCGCGTTTCGGCAGCGGAGCGCACCAGCCGGAAGCCGGCATAGGCTTCCGGGCGTACCAGCAGGTAGAGGTAGCGTTTGGCGTCGGCGGCAGCGCCGAACAGCGGTTTGAACTCCTCGGCTTGGCCGACCGCGCCGGCCTCAGGGCCGTCGCGCAGCGGGATCCAGGCGCCGTCCTCGCGCCGGTAGTTGGTGGCCGTGAGCAGCCGGATGCGGTCGAGGCCCTTGGCGTCACGGTAGCATTCGGCGAGCACCGGGGTGCTGCCGTAGGGGCGCTGCGAGGCCGGACGATGGATGTCAATCTCGTGGATGAGGGCGGCGCGCTGGGCGTCGAGGGCGCGACGACGCTCGGCTGCAGCGGTCTCGGCTGCGGCCAGAGCGGTCTCGGTGGCCTGCTGGCGGGCACGCAGATCGGCGAGTTGCCGAGTCAGTTCGGCGACGCGCTGCTGGGCAGTGGCGGCACGGGTACCGAGGGCGGCAAGGTCGGTTTCCAGGGCGCCGCGCAGGGCGGCTTCGGCAGCCGCGAGGATGCGCGCCAGTTCGACCTCGGCAGCCTGGCGTCGGGCGGCGAGCTGCCCGGCATCCTGGCCAGCGTCGGTACGCAACTGGTCCAGTTCGGCCCGCAGCGCCTCGATCGCGGCCAGGGCGGCGGCCACGCTGGCATCAGCCTGTTCAGCCTTGGCGGTGGTGTCGTCGAGGCGCTCGCGCATGCTGGCCAGATCGCGCTCGGCGTTGGCGAGGCGGTCGGGCAGGCCGGCCTGCTCGGCGCGCAGCTCACCTGCCTTCAAGCGCGCCTGGTCGGCGCGCACCAGCTGGGTATCCACCTGGCGGCTCTGCTGGTGGCCCAGCAGCATGGCCAGCAAGGTCAGCTTGATGATCATGCCAGTGGTGTTGGCGATGATGTCCACGAAGGAGTTGGTGCTGTTGACTTCTTCGCCGCTCATGGCGCTGCTCCGGCAGCCTGCTCGGCCAGACCGGCGAGATTCCAGTCGGCATCGACCGGTTCGGAGGTGAACACGGCGCGCAGGTCGCGCAGCGCGCCGCCCAGACGGCGGGCCTCGGCCGCGCCATCGGGGCGCACCAGCAGAACCACGCAGGTGGCACCGTCGGCGGTGGTCGCAGCAGCACGACGCAGCGCACCGCCGTCGGCGATAGCCTGGGCGACCGGGGTGGGCGGCAGGGCGAGCTCGCCGGGCAGCAGGCGCACGCCGGCGGCGCTGACCTCGACCAGCTGTGGACGCAGGGTGTTATCGGCGCGGCGCTTCAGCATGGTGCGACCACCGGGACCGACCGCGGCGATCTCGGCCTCGACCTGACGGTTGCGTTCGCCCAGGCGGTCGAGCTCGGCCTGGCGGGCGGCCTGGGCCGCGAGGTCGCGTTCCACCTGCGCGAGCTGGGCCGCCAGATCGTCACGCTGCGCCTCGGCGGATAAGGCGCTTTCGGCCATGGTGACACGGGCCCGCAGGCTGGCCAGCTTGGCTTCACTGTCGCGCACCGGCGCCAGCGCGGCCAGCAGCTCGGCGCGCTGGACGGCGAGCTCGCGCTCGCGCTGCTGCGCCTCCTCCAGGGCCTGCTGGCGGGCCGCGAGGCGACCTTTGGCGGTGGCCAGATTCTCGTCAAGACCGCTGC
>JAIFKN010000038.1 GCA_020049615.1 bacterium
CTCGCTCTGGAGGAGGAAGTTCTTGCCGATGAAGACGTCCTTGCGCTTCTTGCCCATGGCGATGCTCCGGTGGCGGCAGGGTCGCCGGAAGTGGCTTGGCTGCAAGGGTGTGGCGCTGGTACGTGCGGGGGGGATTCCTACCCTGCCCGCCCATGCCGGCGTGGACCTCCGAGCTGCTGACTGCCTGCCGCAGGCGCCCCGCCTGGACGGTCAGCGCCGTGCTGCTCGGCCTCGCCAGCCTGGCCATCCTGCCCTGGGATGAGTCCATCCAGGCCCCGGCGCGGGCCTGGAGCACGCTGCCCGGCGTGCAGGCGCTGCTCGATCTGGTGCGGCCCTTCGGGCGGGGCGAGGTCGCGGTACTGCTGGTTCTGACCATCGCCGCCGCTGGCCGGCGCCGGCTCGGCGCCCAGCTGCTGACCGCGCTGATCGTCGCCGCGCTGATCACTTGGGTGTTCAAGCTCGGTGTCGGCCGCGTGCGACCCAACGATGGTGCGTACTCCTTCGTCAGTGGCGACACCAGCACCGCCTTCGCCCTGGTGCCGCTGCTCGCGCGCTCGTGGGGGTGGCGGCTCGGAGGGCTGGCTGTCGCCGCCGGGGTGGCGCTGTCGCGGGTGGTCCTGGGCTACCATTGGCCGACCGACGTGCTCGGCGGCGCCGCGGTCGGACTGCTCGGCGGTGTGATGGCCACCGGGCTGTGGCCGCAGCGGCCCAAGGTCTGGCTGACCGACCGACGCCTGTGGCTGGGGCTGGCCGCATCCGCCTGGGTGGCCGCCGTGGTGTGGGCCAGCGTCTCGCCGAAGGTCGAATGGCTGCGCGTGTTCCTGCTGGTCTATGGTCCGGCCCTGCTCGCCTGGGCGCTGTGGCCGTGGCTGCGGCGCCGGTTGCGCGTCGGCTGGTTGCCGCCTTCCTGGGTGGTGGCGGCCGGCCTGGCCGCGCTGCTCACCGCGCTGGCCGCCAGCCACACCCTGCTCGACCGCGACGAGCCGCGCAACGCGCTGGCGGCGGATGATCGCCAACGACGCCTGGCTGGTGCCGACCTTCAATGGCGAACCGCGCCTGCACAAACCGATCCTGCCGTACTGGCTGATGACCGTCTGCCTGCGCACCGGCCTGCCGGCCGACCTCGCCTGCCGCATCCCGGCGGTGCTGTGCATGGCCCTGGCCGTGCTGCTGCTCGGCCTCACCGCCCGCCGGCTGGTCGAGGGACGGACCGCGGTCATCGCGATGCTGGCGCTCGCTGGCTCGCCGTGGGTCCTGGTCAGCGGTTCGGCGGCGACCACCGACGCGGTGCTGCTGCTGGGCATCAGTGCGACGATGTGGGTGGTGGTGCGCTGCCTGCTCGACGGTCCGCGCTGGTGGCAGGTCCCCGCCGCCGGCGCGGCGATCGCCTGGGCCCTGCTGGCCAAGGGCCCGATGGCCCTGCTGGTGCCGTTGGCGACGGTTGCGGTGGTCACGGCCTGGGCGCGCAGCGCTGCCGGCCGCGGTCTGGTGTCCTGGCGCACCTGGGCGGTGCTGCTGGCGGCGGTGGGTATGGGGCTGGGGCTGGCGGCGCTGTGGTTCGTCCCCGCCGACCGTTCATTGGATGGCGCGTTGTGGCGCGAGATGATCGGCGACCACGTCATCAACCGCATGCTCGTCGAGCGCGAGAGCCATGGCGGGAGGTTCTGGTACTACCTGCCGGTCCTGGCTGCAGCCTGCATCGCCTGGCTGCCGGCGCTGACGGTGGCCCTGCGCCAGTGCGCTGGTGGCGCCGGGCTCGAGCCGCGTCCGCGTCTGATCCTGCTCGCCTGGGCGCTGCCCGTCCTGGTCGCCGTCAGTCTGGTGCAGACCAAGCTGCCGCACTACATTCTGCCGATGCTGTGGCCGGTCGCTGTGCTGCTGGCCGTGGCGGTGGCCGACGGGCATGCGGCGTGGTGGCGCTGGGGCCGACGGGTCCAGGCCGGACTGCTGCTGCTGGTAGCGGTCGCGCTGATCACCGCCCCAGGCTTCGCTGGCGCACTGCAGGCGGCCGGGATGCTGCAGGCGCCGCTGCCGTTGGCCCTGCTGGCGGCACCGGCCCTTGCCGCGGGGCTCGCCTTCCTCGCCGTGTACGCCTTCACCTGCTCGCGGGCGCGCTTCGCTGGCGGAGCCGCCCTCGGCATGGCAGCGGTGGCCGTCGCGCTGGCGGCGAACGTCTGGCGCCTGGAGCCGTACAAGCCGGCTGCGGTGGTGGCCGCGCAGATCCGTGACCGCGTCCCGGCTGGTACGCCGATCAGCACCTGCGGCTTCGATGAACCGAGCCTGTACTTCTACCTCGGCCCCGAGCGCGGACCGATCGCGACGCTGCACGGCGCCGGGGATCTGCGCACCTGGAGCGAGGGCAATGGTCCAGCGGTGCTGGTGGCGACCGCGCGCTACTACGACGAGGCCGGTGGCAGCGCACTGCCGGTGGCGGTGCTGCTGCGCCAGCAGGGCTACAACTACACCAAGGGCAAGGCGCTGGAGGTTGTCGTGCTGGGTCGCGGGCTGCCCGCGAAGTCGCGGGTCAACGTGCGCTGACTACTTCGCCGGCTTGGCCGCGCCCGGCTGCACCAGCACCTGGCGCATGAAGGCCAGCTCCTCGGGATAGGCCGGGTTGGCTGGGAACTCCCGTACAGCCAGCTCGGCAGCCATCAGCGCGTGCGCCGGAGCCTTGCCCAGCGCCGCACGCCAGGCGATCCAGAAGTACTTCGGCTCGTAGTGCACCTCCTCGTCCCAGGCCCTGAGCACCGTGGCGAACCAGGCCGGGTCGAGGCGGCGGGCGGTGTCGCCGATCATGCGCGAGGTCTCGTCGTACCAGTCCTTGTCGCCGCGCTGCTTGACCTGCTTGAGGTTCGCGCGCAGCGCCTGCTCGTCCTTGGCGATGAGGGCGCGGACCAGCCCGACGAGGTGGGCCTGCAGGGTCAGCCGCGGGCTGTCGAGCGGTGTGCCGCCGATGGACTTCGAGGCCTCGAGCGCCTGGTCAGCCAAGGCGATCGCACCCGTTGCGTCGAAGGCTTCGCGGTCGCGGTCGAAGAGCTCCATCAGCCGACCGGTCCAGTAGGGCGGGCAGGCCTTGATCCAGCCGGCATCGAGCACGACCTGGGCGATGCCGCCGACACGGCGGCGCGGCACATCGGCAAGATTCGCCGGCTTGGGAGCGGCGTCGAGCAGGGCCTGGAAGCGGTCGGCGCCGAGCAGGGTGGCGTAGGCGGTGCCGGCGGTGGCGTAGCGCATCAGCGCCTCGCCCGGATCGTCGACGTCGCGGAAGGCGACGCGGTCGAGCCACACCTGGGCGAAGCGCGCGACCAGCTGCAGGTCGGGGTCGGCGGCGAGGTCGGCCTGGCCGGCCCCGTCGAGGCAGGCGATGGCGGTACCGGCGAGCGACTGGGCGAGGCGGCGGAACTGCTGCAGGGCGGGATGGTTGTCCCACAGGTTCTGGTCGAATTCGGGGCCTTCGAGCCAGTCGCCGAGGGCGTTGAGTCCGGCCACCGGGTGCTGCAGCGCGTCGGCCTTGCCAGGGCGCTGCTGCTTGCGGCCGAGCGCCTCGACCAGGCGGTCGTTGAACATGCCGAGGCCCGGCTTGAGCGAGCGCAGAGCGAGGTCGCGGGCCTTGTGCCCGGCGAGGGTGCCGGCGAGCTGGGCGCTGACCTGCATCAGTGCCGGGCCGAGGGCCTTCTGCTGCGCCGGCAGCTGGCGTTCGAGCAGGTCGAGGGCGACCTCGCGGGCGCGATGGTCCTTGCCGGCATCGAAGAGGTGGCCGATCAGCTCGACGTCCATGTACAGCGAAGACACCGGGTCGCCGGCGGTCAGATCGATGGCCTTCTGATGGAACTCGGCGGCGAGGGCGTACTGGCCGGTGAAGCTGTAGAGGCCGGACAGCTCGCGGTAGTTCGCCGTCTCCTTCTTCTCCAGTTCGTTCGAGGCGATGAGCGCCAGCATCTTGGCGATGCCGCGCTGGTAGGTCGAGTAGTGCCAGTCCTTCTGCACATCGATCATGATGCGGGCGTATTCGGGATCGCCGAAGATGCGGTAGGACAGTCGCCACGAGCCGCGCTGGTTCTCGTCGGTGAAGCGCAGCAGCACGCCGAGGCCGTTGGGGTCGAACGTGTCGCTGTCGTCGAAGTGCTTGTAGGCCTTGCCTAGCGCCTGGCCGAGCACGGCGTCGGCGAACTCCAGCGCCGGCCCGGTCTGCAGCACGAAGACGTGCCAGGAGTCGGCGCGCTTCTCGGCCCAGGCGCAGGCGGCATGGCCCGGTACGCCGATGACGTGGGCGGTGCGGCCCTGGCGTTCGGCGATGGTCTCGTAGAGCTCGGCGAGGTCGTCGCAGTCGCCGCGGAACATGCCGCCGGCAGTGGTCGCCAGGGTCTGCAGCGCGGTCTGGTGGATGTCGCCCTTGTCGCGCTTGTTGCCGATCAGGGTCGGCCGGCGCGCGTCGGGGCTGTCGTAGACGTAGCGCAGCAGGTATTGGCCGATGAGGTCGAGGCTGGCCGCATCGGGCAGCGCGCGGGCCGCCTCGGCGAGGAAACGCTCGCCCTCTGGTGGGCTGCCGTCGCGCGGCGGGCGCACCGTGCCGTGCGGGGTGGCCAGGGCGAGGACGTCGCCAAGCGGGCTGAGCACCAGCAGGTGGGCCGGCAGCCAGTCGCCGACGTTCGGCGAGCGGTTGCGGCGCGGCACTGCCGCGGCCCAGGTCGCGGCGGGCAGCTCCAGCCTGCCGTCAGCCGCGTTCCACACCCCGACCGGCATCCAGTCGGTGTCGGCCTGCCGCCACGAGCGGGCCCCGCGGATCGTCTTGGCGGCGTCGGCGGCGAGCGGATCGGCGCCCGGATCGAGTTCGACCACCGTGACCATCGACGGCAGGCCGCTGAAGTAGGTCGGATCGGGATGCTCGGTCAGCCAGGCCGAGCGTGTGCTGCTGCGCAGCGCCCAGCCGCCGCGGCCGAAGGCGTCGTTGACCTCGGCCAACTCGCCAGCCGGACCGCTCCAGCTCTTGACCGAGGCCGGCTTCTCGGCCTGGCGCACCGCCGCTTCGATGCGGTCATCGCTCTGCACCGTGGGAAAGAACTGGCGCAGCCAGCCGCTGCGTACCACGCGACGGCAGAAATCGGGCGAGGCGTCATCGAGCTCGCCGTTGTGCTCGGTCGCCGGCAGCTTGTCGAGCACGGCGCCGAGGGCGCGCCGCGACGGCTCGTCGAGGTCGAGTTTCGGCATCTCGGCCTTCAGCGCCTCGATCGCCGCGCTCAACTCGCGCAGGTCGGCTGCGCGGTCGGTCCCAGCCAGCTTCTGCGCGGTCAGCACGCCGCCGGGCAGCACGACGTGCTCGGCGCCGCGCAGGTGCAGGCCGGTGAGCGGCCCTTCGGCCAAGCGCAACTCGCCGGCGATGCCGGCCTCCTTGGCCAGCGGAGCGAGGACGAGCAGGGCGGCGAGGGCGTCGGTGCGCCCGTCCTCGATCAGCCGGCGCTGCACCGTCACCGTGCCGCAGGCGGCGGCGACCTGCGGCTGGCGCCGCTCGTCGATGCCGCTGAATACGACGGCCTGGGAGGCGTCCTTGCCCTGCCACCACAGCTTGCCGTCGCGTTCGACCACCGCCGGCACGGCCGGCAGGCGCGACTTGAGGTCGGCCACCGCTGGATCGAGGGCGGGCGGCGCCGGCGGCAGCGGCTGCGCGATGGTGTCGCCGATGGGGACCGGCTGCACCGGCACTGGCTGGGGGATGGTCTCGGCGGCGAAGCCCGAGGCGATGGCGAGCAGCGACAGGCAGAGGCGGTGCATGCGTGTTCCGATCACGGCAAAGGCAGGAAGGGGGTCTGGTCGAAGCGGTCGTCGAGGTCCTCGTAGACCGCGGTGACCTCGTCGATGGGGATGTAGACGCGGTAGCGGTGGGCCTCGGCGGCGAAGCGGTCGACGGCGTCGGCGAGCAGGATCTCGCGCCGGCCCTCGCCGCTGCTCCATTCCGGCCCGTTCTTCGCGAGCTGGTAGATCTTGCGCGTCATGTCGGGCGACCAGTTGAGGCAGCGCACCTCGCCGATCACCACCTCCTTGCGCACCTCGACGATCTTGAGCAGGAAGCGCTCGCCGCGCCGCACGATCAGGGTGGCGACGCGCTGCTGCTTGCACAGCGCCTCCAGCACCTTGGTGATGGATCCCGGGTTGTCGGTACCCGGGACGATGATCTTCTGGTCGGCGCTCATGACAGTGGGGAGACGTTAGTCGAACGCAGGACTTTCCAAGGGCGTTCATCGCCGGTTCGACGGGACCGCCTATGCCCGGAGCAACCCGATGCATACGAGTTTGCTCACAGGAGGCACAGAGACACAGAGGGACGAAGGAGGCGAGGGGGTTGGGTTCGGTCTCCTCGGACCTCTGTGCCTCTGTGTCTCCTGTGAAATGCCTGCGGGTTGCTGCAGGGTATGTGTCGAGCCGGACGCTAAACCAGCTTGTCGCCGAGTTTTTTCGCCAGCTTCGCGCGCCACGCCGGGGCGTGGTCGGTCTGCACCGGGGCCAGGGCCTCGACCAGGACGGCGACGCCGCGGTTCTTCTCCAGGCTGGTGGCGTTGGCCGCGACGATGGTCTCGCTGGTGACGATCTCCTCGCCGACCACGCAGAGGTTGGGCATCAGCGCCACGGTCGAGCCGCTGCGCACGATGTAGATCGCGGTACGGCCCTCCTCGGCGCAGACCCGCTCGATGTCCTTCGGTCCGGCCTCGAAGCGCAGGCCGAGCTTCGGTGACTCCAGCACGCTGGTGTACAGCTCGTCGTACATCGGATCGATCAGCACCGGGGCGCCGCGCAGCTCGACAAGCTTGGGATCGTCGGCGCGGTCAGCCCAGCGGCGCGAGGCGCCGAGCGCCTTGATGCGTTGTGCGCGAGCCTTGTCCATCAGCACGCAGTGGCCGAGGTAATCGTCGAGCCCGAGCGAGCCGAGGATGCGCACCTGCGAGTTCTCGCCGGCGGTCAGATGGGCGCGCAGCTCCTGCCAGTTGCGCACCTGGCCGGTGTCGAGGACGTCGAGCAGGGTGTTGTGGAAGGCGTCATAGCAGGTCAGCGAGAGGTCGCGCTTGTGCTTGCGCAGGCAGGTCGGGGTGACCTCGTGCTCGGTGCCCATGAGCACGCCGCGCACGTCCTGCCACAGGAAGTCGCACTGGTTGAACACCGCCCGCACCGGCTTGCCCGGGCGGGTGATGTCGAGTTGCAGGTGCAGGCAGAGGGCGGCCTCGCGCACATCGCTGTCGGGATCGGCCAGCCAGTTCCCGAGCATCGCCTGCACACCCGCCATCGGGGTGTAGCCAAGGCGCTGCTTGCCGTCGGCGCCGGGCAGCCGGCGCATGCGCGCCAGGGCGGTCTCGACGTCGCCGAGATCGTGTCCGGCGCGGTCGGCGGCGCGCATGGTGGCGTCGGCGTCGGCGCCGTGGTCGTTCCACAGGTCGATCAGACCCTCCTCGAACTTCACCCGGCGCTTGTCCTCCTTGATCAGCCGGCGCAGATGCGCGACCAGCTCGGGCTTGAGCCAGCCGAGCTGGACCAGCCGCTTGAGCACGTCGTCGAAGGAGCCGCCTTTCGGAGGGACGGCGATGAGCACGGGTTCGGGCATGAGGCGTGATATGATGGCTGCGAGGCAGCGGTGGCAATGGCCCTGGGAGCGCAGGCTTCAGCCTGCCGGGGCAATGGGCCTCCAACCCATGCAGGCTGAAGCCTGCGCTCCCAGGGGCTACTTCTCGCGCTTGGCCGGTATCCCGGTGAGGATCGTCTCGGCGATACGCAGACCATCCAATCCGGCCGAGACGATGCCGCCGGCGTAGCCTGCGCCTTCGCCGGCCAGCCACAGTCCGGGGATGCTGCTTTCCAGGGTGTCGGGGTTGCGCTCGAAGCGCAGCGGGCTGCTCACCCGCGCCTCGACCCCGACCAGCGTGCCCTTGCTCATGAAGCCGGGGATGACGCGCTCGAAATAGCGCAGCGCGGCGCTGATCGAGGCCACCGTCGCCGGCGGCAGGATGCGGTCGAGGCGGCCGGGGCGCAGGCCGAAGCGGTAGCTGGTGGCGCCGGGCGGCGGGCCGGCCTCGCCGCGCACGAAGGCGGCGGCCGACTGCGCCGGGCAGGCGAGGTCGGAGCCGCCGGCCTCGTAGCAGGCGCGCTCCAGCCGTTCGATCACGTCGAAGCCGGAGAGCGGATCGTCACGGTGGTCGTCGGGCTGGTTGACGATCAGGCCGGCGTTGGCGAAGCCCGAGGCGCGGGCGTAGCGGCTCATGCCGTTGGTCGACAGCTGGCCGCGGTCCGAGGTCGCGGCGATGATCTCGCCACCGGGGCACATGCAGAAGGTGGTGACGCTCTGCGCCTTGAGGTGCTCGGGCGGGCGCGACACCAGGTTGTACTCGGCGGCGTGCAGCAGATGGCGCGGGTAGTCGGTCCCGGAGATGCAGCCGTACTGGCCGAGGTCGATGACGCGCTGGTCGTGCTCGATGCGGCAGCCGAGCTGGAAGCCCTTGGCCTTGTGCGTCGCGCCCCGCCGCGCGATCGCCGCGATCAGGCCGCGGGCGCTGTGGCCGGGGGCGATGATCACGGCCGGCGCGGTCAGGCGCTCGCCGGAACGCAGCACCACGCCGCGACAGCGGCCCTGCTCGACGATCAGGTCGGTGACCTCGGCGTCCCAGCGGAAGCTGCCGCCACGCTCCTCGATCATGCCGCGCAGCCGCCGGCACATGTGCGGCAGGATGTCGCTGCCGATGTGCGGTGTGGCGCGGGGCGCGGGCGGCGACGAAGGCCTCGAGCAGGAAACGCATGCGCCGGTCCTTGACCCGGGTGTACAGCTTGCCGTCGCTGTACGTCCCAGCCCCGCCCTCGCCGAAGAGGTAGTTCGAGTCGGGGTCGAGTTCGCGCCGCTCGTGCAGGCGCGCGAGGTCGGCGCCGCGCCGCTCGACATCGCGGCCGCGGTCGATGAGCAGCGGCTTGCAGCCGTGCACCGCCAGGAGGTAGGCGGCCATCTGCCCGGCCGGGCCGGTGCCGACGACCAGCGCCTCGCGCGGCAGGTCGGGGCGCAGCGGCAGGTGCCACAGCTGGTCGTCCTGTGGCGGCGGGGCGTCGAGCACGGTGACCCCGGCCTGGGCCGCCACCGGCGAGCCATCGCGGAGCTGCGCGCGGACGTGGTAGGCGAAGCGCAGGTCGGGCTTCTGCCGGGCGTCGAGCGAGCGGCGTTCGATCTCGTAGGACAGCACGTCGCCCTCGGCGACGCCGCAGGCCCGACTGATGAACGGGTGCAGGTGGTGGTCGAGCCCGACCGGTTCGCGGCCCTTGAAGCGGGCCAGCGGCACGATCAGGCGTTCGATCTCGACGGTCAGGGTGCTGTGCATGCCTTTTTCACAGAGGGCTTCCGCTGCGCCACGACCACGCCGGCGAGGATGCAGCCGACGCCGGCCAGACCCAGGGTGCCTGGGCGTTCGCCAAGGATGGCCCAGCCCAGCGCCAGGGCCAGCACCGGGACCAGGTAGAGGAACACGGCGGCGCGAGCCAGCGGCAGCAGCCCGGTCAGGGCGGTCCAGGCGGCGTAGGCGGCGGCGGTGGAGAGCAGGCCGAGGAACAGCCAGACGGTGAGGGTGGTTTGCGGCTGGCCGCGCAGGTCGGCCAGGGCGTCGCCGCTCCACGGCAGCAGGGCGAAAGTGCCGATCCAGATGGCGAAGGTGGTCGGCCACCAGCCGCCGATGCGTGCCGCGATCGGCTGTGTCCACAGGCTGTAGCCAGAGAAGGCGAGGCTGGCGCCGAACAGCATGGCGAGGTCCGGCAAGGTGCCGCCGGCGCCCGGTCTGGCCCCGAGCCCGATCAGCGCCAGCCCGGCCAGCGCCATGGCCATGCCCAGCCAGGTGCTGCGGCCGACGGCCTCGCCGAGCAGCCACCAGGCGCCGAGCGCGGTCCACACCGGGGCGCTCTGGATGATCACCGCCGCGGTGCCGGCATCGGTGCTGCGCTGACCCCAGGCGGACAGCAGGGAGTAGAGCGCGATGCCGACCACGCCGGCGAGGATCAGGCGCAGCAGTTCGCCGCGCTGCAATGGTGGTGGCCGGCGCCACAGCAGGACGACAGCGCAAACCAGGCTGGCCACCAGGTTGCGTCCGAAAACCATGCCCCCTGGCGAAAGATGGTGCTGG
Source organism: bacterium (assembly GCA_020049615.1). Next base: position 10,134 of record JAIFKN010000038.1, read on the forward strand.
CTGAGGGCGGCACGCATCACCACCCAGGCCGAACCCCAGATGCCGACCACGGCGGTGCCAAGCAGCAGGATCCTGATCATGTCGGGAAACGACGCAGGCCGGGCGGATGCCCGGCCTGCTGGTCGCTGTCAGCGCCGGAGGCTCAGGCCTTGGGAGCTTCGGCGGCGGGCGCAGCCGCTGCGGCAGCCTTGGCTTCAGCGGCCTTGGCGGCTTCGGCGGCGGTCTTGACCTTGCGCTCGTTCTTCAACTTGAGTTCGTGCTTCTTCTTGGCGCGGCGGGTGGCCGGGACGAACTTCTTGCCGTCCTTCTTGGGTCCACCCGTGTCCTTGGCCTTGGCCTTGAGCTTGGCCGAGACCGGCAGCTTGACCGCGATGCCGTGGTGCTTGAACAGGTTGCGCAGGGCGTCGCTGAGGATCGCACCTTGGGCGAGCCAGGCTTCGACCCGGTCGGTCTTGACCGTCAGGGCCTTGCCGTCCTCGAGTGCCGGATCGTAGGTGCCGAGCACCTCGTTCGACAGGCCTTCGCGCGCATTGCGGCGATCGATGGCCACGACGCGGAAGTAGGGGCGGTGGAGGCGGCCAAAGCGGCTGAGGCGGATGCAGACGGCCATACGGGTTTCTGGTCTCTCAGGTGGAGGGCGGGACGGTAGGAAGCACACGGGGGAGTGCAATCGGAAAGGTGGGGAAGCGGCATGCCGCCCCTGGCCGGCATGCGCTTCCGACGTTGCCGATCGCCGGGGTCAAGCGATAAGCGGCAGCGTGAGCGATCTCGAACGCGTGCTGAGCGCCGTCCAGGGACGGGTGCGCCTCGCCCGCAGGGCCACCGTGGCCTGGCGGACCTGGCTGGTCTGCGCCGCGCTGCTGGCTGTGCTGATCCTGGGCTCGCGCCTGCTCGGCGTCGCCCCGGGCTGGGCCCATCCCGCCGTCCTGCCGATCGCCGCCGCTGCCGCCCTGTTGGCCGGCTGGCTTGGCGGTCGGGCGATCGACCGCCAAGCCGCCGCCCGCCTGGCCGACGCGCGGCTGGGCGGCGACGACCTCCTGCTGACCGCCAGCGAGTTGCCAGCCGCGGCCGGCGGCCTGGGCGCCGTGGTCCAGGCCCAGGCCGCCGCGCGCTGCGCCGCCGATCCCCGCGCCATCGTACCGTGGCATCCGTGGCGTCGAGTGAGCTTGTCAGCCGGCATCGCCCTCGTGCTGCTCGCCGCCAGCCTGTGGCTGCCGCAGCTCGACCCGTTCGGCCGCGTGCGCCAGCAGCGGCTGCGCGACGAGCGCCTGGCCACCGCCGAGGCGGCGCAGCTCGCGGCCGAGCGCCGCTTGGCCGCGGTGCTGGCGGAGAAGCCCGAGGCCGAGCACAGCGCCGCGGTCGAGGGCGCGCTCGACGACCTGCTCGCCACCCTGGGCGAGCGGGCCGCCGACCGTGCCGCGCGCCTGCAGGCCCTCGACGCCCAGCGCCGGGTGATCTCCGCCGCCCTCGAACGCACCGACGAGCGCGCCCTGCCCGAGCAGGCCGAGCGCAGCCTGCAGCGGGTCGGTGGCCTCGACCCGGCCTCGGTCGCCGGCCTGCGCCAGGCCCTCGCCGGTGGCGAGGCCGAGCAGGTCAAGCGGGCCCTCGAGCAGGCCGCCGAGCTGGCCAAACGCATGCCGGGGATGGAGCCGGCGGCCAAGGCGGCGGCGCAGCGTGAACTCAAGCAGAAGCTCGACGAGCTGTCGCGCGCCCTGGCCGGCGGCGGCGCTGCGGCGCAGGCGGTGCAGCAGGCCCTCGACCGGCTGGCCGAGGCCGCCGATCCGGCGCTGGCCCAGGCGGCGATGGAGTCGCTGCAGGCCGAGCTGGAGCTGGCCGAGGCCGCTGCCGAGGGCCTGGCCCAGGGCGGTCGCGACCGCGAGGCGCTCAAGCAGGCGCTGGAGACGCTGCGTCTGGCCAAGGCCTGCGCCCAGTGCCAGGGCGGCGGCGAAGGCGAGGGCGAGGGCGGCAAGCCCGGCTCGCTCGCCGACTACAAGGCGATGTTCCAGAAGCTGCTCGACGGCGAGGCCGGCAGCGGCCAGGGCATGGGGCCGAACAAGGGCCAGGGCCAGGGCGGCGTCGCCGAGGAGGATCCCGCCGCCAAGACCGACTTCACCGACGAGCGTTCGCGCTCGCAGCAGACCGCCGGCAAGATCGTCGCCAGCTGGCAGGCGCCCGGCGCGCAGGAGCGCGGCACCGTGGTCGAGGCCTACCGCGAGCGCCTCTCGGCGGCGCGCCGCGAGGCCAGCGACGCGGTCGGCGGTGAGGACCTTCCGCCAGCCTACCGCGACGCGGTGAAGAAGTACTTCGACGATCTCGTCCCGGCCAAGGAATAGCATGCGCACCGTCCTCATCGGCCTCGTCGTCAGCGTGCTGGCGATCATCAGTTGGTTCGCGTTGTGGCGGCCGCAACCCGGTTCGGTCGAGCTGTGGTGCGCGCACGATGCGGTGTACGCCGAACAGGTCGTCGCCGCCTTCACCAAGGCGACCGGCATCCCGGTGGTGGTGCGCTACGACAGCGAGGCGACCAAGAGCCTCGGCCTGGTCGAGCGCCTGGCGCGCGACGGCGGTCGCGACTGCGACGTGTTCTGGAACAACGAGATCCTTGGCACGCTCAGCCTAGCGCAGGCCGGGCGCCTGCAGCCGCATCTGGGCGCGGGCTGGCAGCGCAGCAGCCTGCGCGATCCCTCCGGGTTGTGGACCGGCTTCGGCGCCCGCCTGCGCATCGCCGCGGTCCATCCGCCGAAGCTGGCCTCCGACGAGGCGGCGGTGACGGCGTTCTGGCGCGGCCAGCTCGGCGACGCGGCGATGGCCAAGCCGATCTACGGCACCACCCTGACGCAGTGCGCGGTGCTGTGGCAGCAGCTCGGCGAGGCCGGCTTCGCCGCCTGGCACGACGGCGCCCTGGCCCGCGGCCTGCGCCTGGTCGATGGCAACTCGGCCACCCGCGACCTCGCCGCCGCCGGCACCGTCGCCCTCGGCCTGACCGACAGCGATGACGCGGTCTCGGCGGTCGCCGCCGGCAAGCCGCTGGCCATGCTGCCGCTGCGCCTGGGCATGCTCGCCGACCTGCCGGCCGACCAGGCGAAGCGCACCATCGTCATCCCCAACACCGTGGCGGTGATGAAGGACTGCCGCCATGCCGACGCCGCGCGCCGACTGGCCGACTTCATCGCCTCGGCCGAGGTCGAGGTGATGCTGGCGCACAGCGCGGCGCAGGTGCCGCTCGGCCCGGTCGATGACGCCGC
>JAIFKN010000261.1 GCA_020049615.1 bacterium
CGCCCTCACGACGATGCGCGATTAGCTCAGTTGGTAGAGCAAGGGATTCTTAATCCCTGGGTCCTAGGTTCGAGTCCTAGATCGCGCACCAGACAAACCGCTGCACGGCATAGCCATGCAGCGGTTTTGCTTTTCAGGCCCCCTGTCGTTGCCATGGCACAATGGAGCGTTTTCGGCTAACGCCGCTCTGCGGAGCCAACCGAGGTAGCTCGGGTTCTGCTACGCCAGCTTGTCGGCCGCCGTGTCGCAGGCCTCGGCGATCATGCCGCGCCTGTCGCTGGTCGCGTGCAGGTAGGCTGGGTCCGCGACGGCGGTTCCATGCTGGGTTGTCGGGCAGCACGCATGGATGCGGTGTTGGTGGACAAGTTGCATGGGTTCCAGAACGAAGGCGCCCGCTGGGTTGCCGGCGGGCGCTGGGAGTAATGGGATAGAACGGGAAGAATCAGGGCGACGGCGATGGGCTTGTCGGCGCTGAGGCATGAGGTGCGGGAGCCTCGGGATACGGCGCCGGTCGCCCCGACTTCTTGACCTCGCCCCAGTACATCACGACGAGATCGCCAACGCTGCACCCCACGAGCAACGTTTTGTCGACGCCGAACTTCTCGGCGAGCGTGTCGATGAGGACGAGCCGCTCACCGAGCCCGATGGGGTCGGGGATCACCGGCGCCCTCTGGATCCGCGCCGGCTTCTTCGGCTCGACCTCGCGCCCCGCGAGGAGCACGTCCCCGTTCTCAAGCCGCTGCCCGGGGCCCGTGTACGGGGTATCGGCGTTCGCGGCTTCTTCACGCCACACGATGGGGCGATCGTCGCCACGCGGAGCCGGGGGCGCGTTACCGTTTAGGGCCCTCAGCCGATCCGAAACACCACTAGCCCGGAGCTGATCGACTTGAACGACCAGTGCGAACATACGCTCGAACTGCGGCAGCCGATCGCTGAGCCCGGCTTTGCGGATCTGCTCCTCGACGGGGATCTTCCGTCCCTTGGCGTCGCGGGTGACGCCTTGGTGAGAGAGTATGATCATGTTTATATCCGCCTCTTCCCGCTTGCTCGCCGCGCTGCGCAACAACTCGTCACGCATAGCTTTCGCCGCGGCTTCGAGCCGAGCGATCTCGTCCGCGACCTCTTTCTCAATGGCGGCCTGCTTCGCCATCATCGCGTCGATCTCCGCCTGGACTTCTGGAGTATTCCCGTGCGTAGGCACCCCTGTGGCGACAGCGACAGAGCGCAAGCCCATGGCCTCGGGGCTGGCGAGCCGCTGATTCAGCCGGTTGTAGGCTTCGATGTTAGCATTTGTTGCGGTCTGCATCATGGCCATCTCCTTGGCGACTTTGGCCGGTAGCCACATCAGACCGTCTTGAGTTGGAACTGGCAGGGTGCCCTCCGCCATGCGTGCGGCGATGAAAGCCTGGGTCTCCTCGACTCGGGCCTGGAGTTCAGCGGGGGTAGCAGCCTGCAACTCCATGGTCAGCGGCGCGCCGGTGACAAGATCAACACCAGCGGCAACCGAAGCGCGGTACACCGCCGGCCCTTCGGACCTGGCGACTGCGACCCGACCGTCGTTGCCGGGTTCGGACAGCAACACCGCGGCCAACGCCGGGGTCACGTAGAGCGGTTGCCCGCAGCGTATCACCTTGACGGTGCAGACCTCAGTGCGCTCCCGGTCGCACATGTACCGCGGATCAGCCTGCAACTCGATCTCCACCGAAGTGTAGAACTCGATGGGGCGGCTCGGCGGATCATCCTCCGGCACAAGCGCGTCGAACGCCTCCGGCGTCATCCATGTCGTATGGCCCTGTCGGGTGACCGACACGGTGTTGGTCTCCGTCCGCATCATAGTCGAATAGTAGAAGTTGCTCTTCCCGGCTTCGACGCGGAAAGCCAGCACGGGGCCCAGTATGTGCTGGAACCCGGGTTGCTGCGGCTTGGCAGCAGCGACCTCTATGGCAGGCGCCGGGGTCGTGACCGGCGCGGGAGTGGTATATGCGGCGTGCACGACCACGCCGGCGATGCCCGCCGCGCCGAGAATGGCGACACCAGCGATGATGAGGACAACGTTGATCCACCGAGGGCGCGGTGGCGGTGGGGGTTCTCGACCAACCATAGTCGAACTCCGCTCGTTAGAGGTTAGTTAGTGTCGTCGACGCGTAGAGCCGGGTTGTATGTTCATACCAAGGCGACGACGGTCTACCACCTCGGGTTCATCATCAGTAGAAGGGAGGCCGGGATCCTCGCCGGACTGGAGGCATCGCTGCTGTCGAGCGAGCTGACGACGCAGCGCTGACTCGGCCAGGGTTCCGCGGCGGCGCCAAGCAGGCCATGCGCCAGCCACGACACCACTGCCACCCGCGATGCCATGCACCAGGGCTTCACCAAAGCCCTGGCCGACGACGCCCTGCTTGATCGCTTCCAGGTCACCAGTAGGCCGTGCCCGGAAGCCGGCGCGCTGGCGACCACGACGCCAACTGCGGATCACCGAGGGATCGACTCCCAGATCGGCGCCTTCGGCGATCGTCGCCTCAACATAGGCATCGAAGCGTCCGTCGGGCAGGTTCAAGAACTCTACCGGCTCGATGCCGCCACCCGTTGGTTTAACCAGCGGCACAGTTGAGTCGCTGGCTGGGTATGCTCAGCAGCGCCGCGGCACGAAGCAACACAATGCGTTTGTGACACATGGCCAATCGACATGACATGAGTTCAACCCCCAATTGGCGGTACCGCGTGCATCGCTCGCCAGCGGTGCGGGGTAAGTCCGTGGACGCGGGCGAAGCAGCGGGTGAACACCGCCTGGTCGGTAAAGCCGAGGGATGCCGCGACCAGCTGCACCGGGCGGCGGTCGGCGAGCAGGCGGTCGCCAGCGGCGCGCATGCGCACGCCAAGCAGATGACGCGCCGGCGGGGATCCGACCACGTCGCGGAAGACGCGGCGGAAATGCGCCTCGCTCATGCCCAGCCGGTGCGCCTCGCGGCCCCAGTCCCACACCGCGAAGGGCCGTGCCGCGATCGTGCTGGCCACCGCTTCCACCGCCCCGGCGTGCACCGCCGGCGGGGCGGCCGCCGCCGCCAGTTCGGCGACGATGCGTTCGAGGACGGCCACCGCCTCGCCCTGGCGCCGGCGCACGCCATGCACCAGGCCGACCAGTTCGACGAACAGGCGGTGCAGCACGGCGGCGTCGGCGAGGGCGACGGCGTGCTGGGGCGACAGCGGCTCGAGGGCGTCGGCGAAGATGCGCTCGGCGCGCGGGCCGCGGAACGTCACCCACTGGTGGTACCACCAGCCAGGCGGTGTGAGCGGGCCGTAGCGGTAGCGCTGCCCCGGACGGTGCCAGAACACCGAAGCACCGGTGAAGCTCAGGCGCTGGCCGTCGCCGCGCTGGTGGTATAGGGCGCCGTCGGAACACAGCTCGAGCGAGCCGACCTCGGGGGTGCGGTCGAGGTGGATCTGATAGCGCGGGTGGACGCCACCATTGACGAATTCGATGTCGTCGAAATAGCCCATGCTCAGAATCGTCAATTTCTGCCCAGGGTCGCCTCTGACAATGCGATTTCACCTGCCTAGCCTCGTCAGCATCATGCCCAGCATCGACAACGCACCCGTCACCCGCAGCTGCCTCGACGGCTGGTGGGATTTCCTGCCGGGGGCCGACGAGGCCGCCGAACGCGTCCCGGGCGACGGCTGGCTGCCCGCCGCCATGCTGGTGCCGAGCACCTGGAACAAGCCGCTCGACGCGGTGCGCGCCCCCGGGCAGACGCGCTGGAGCTGCGCCGAGGACACCCACAGCCCGCCCGGCGCGGTGGGCGACAAGACGCCGAGCGGCAGCGCATACCTGTTCGACGCCTACGGCTATCCCGAAGCGTGGAACCGCACCCGCGCCGGCTGGCTGCGCCGCAACCTCGAAGCCGCTCCGGCCAAGCCCGGTCGCCGGCGCTGGCTGCGCTTCGACGGCGTGATGCCGCGCTCGTGGGTCTTCGTCGGCGGGCGCCAGGTCGCCCACCACGTGCATCCGACCCTGCCCTTCGCCGTCGATGTCGAGGACCACCTCGGCCACGGCGCGGTCGAGCTGGCGGTGCGCATCTGCGACTACGAGCGCGAGGCCGGCCGGCCCAAGCGCGTGCTGGTCCCCTCCGGCAACTGGATCCCCGGCGGCCACAGCGGCATCTGGCAGGACGTCTGGCTAGAGGAGCGCGGCGAGGTCCGCGTCGCCGCGGTCGACATCCGCACCTCGACGCGCACCCGCACCCTGAGCGTCACCTGGACCATCGCCAACGACAGCGGCCACGCGCGCAGCGTCACCCTGGCGCCGAGCGTGGTGCCGTGGGCCAGGCACGGCGACCCCCTGGCCACGCCGGCGGTGCTGGACCTGCCGAGCCGCCAGGTGCGCCTCGCCGCCGGAGCCACCGCCACCGTGCAGATTGAGCAGCCGTGGCCGGACGCGGTGTGGTGGGAGCCAGGCCGGCCGCAGCTCTACCAGCTGGTCTCGCGCCTGAACGGCGCCGGCGGCGAGGTCCAGGTCGAGCGCTTCGGCTTCCGCGAGGTGTGGATCGAGGGGCCCGACCTCATGCTCAACGACCACCCGGTCCACCTGTTCAGCGACTGGGGCCACAAGATGACCCCGTTCTACCAGACCGAAGGCTGGATCCGCCAGTGGTTCGGCATGATGCGCGACGCCAACCTCAACCACACCCGCCTGCACACCCATCCGCATCCCGAGCTGGTACTGCAGCTCGCGGATGAAGAAGGCATCCTGGTCACCGGCGAAGCCGGCCTGCACGGTTCGGGCGGTTCGCAGGCGGCCGACGACCCGCGCTACTGGGAGGCGGCGCGCGACCACGTCCGCCGCTTCGTCGCCCGCGACCGCAATCGCCCCTGTGTGATCATGTGGTCGGTCGAGAACGAGATGCGCTGGAACGGAGACAAGACCGATCTGACCAAGCAGGAGCTGCCCAAGCTGCGCCTGCTGTTCAACGAGCTCGACCCGACCCGGCCGGCCTATCACGAAGGCGACAGCTCGCTGTGGAGCGAGCCCGAGCAGGCCGTCGTCAGCCGCCACTACGGCAAGGAATGCAGCGGTCTGGGCTGGTGGAACCGCCTGCAGCCGCTGCACTGCGGCGAGATGTCGCTGTACCACTACAGCGGCCCCAACAACACCTGCCATCTCGCCGGCGACCGCGCCTGGGCCGATTTCGCCGTCGTCGACGAGGCCGCCGCCCGCGACACCGCGCTGATCGTCGAGAGCGGTCGCACCGTCGGAGTGTGCGCCTTCGGCCCGTGGAACCTGTGCTCGCTGCAGAACCCGCGCCCGCATCCCGAGGTGCGTCTGGCCTACACCGATTGGAGTGCGCCCGGCACCAAGCCGCTGCGCGTCGCCGCCGGGGCCAGCGAGTTCCGCTTCTGGGAAGGTGGCGCCGGCTACACCCCCGGCGCCGGCTTCGACACCCAGGCGCACGCCTTCCGCCCGCTCGCCCTGATCGATCGCCGCCGGCGCACTGGCTACCGCGCCGGCGGCCGCTTCCGCCGCGAGCTGTTCCTGGTCAACGACACCCGCGCCGCTGTCGCCGGCCGCATCGATGTGCTGATCGCCCGCGACGGCGAGGTGCTGGCGCGCTCCAGCCTGCCGATCGAGGCCGGCCGCGGGCGTACCGCCTCGGTGATGGTCGATCTGGAGATCCCGGCCTCGGCGACACCCGGACGCTGGACCTACCGCGCCTGCTTCACCGCCCCTGGCGGTAGCGACATGTGGGAGCGCGACGTGCTCATCGATGCGGTCGCGGCACCGCGCCTGCGCGGCGCTGTGGCGGTGGTCGGCAACGGCTCGGCGACCCGCCTGCTCCGCCTGCTCGGGGTCAAGGCGAAGCGGCTGAAGCGCCTCGACGCCCTGCGCGGCATCCGCACCCTGGTGATCGAGCGCAACTGGGTGCAGCCGGGCAGTGAGCAGCATGTGGCGGTGCGTGCCTTCGCCGCCGCCGGCGGTCGCGTCATCGTGCTGGAGCAGGAGGCCAGCCTGTTCCCCGGTCTGCTGCTGGAGGCCAAACCGGTGTCGACCGCGTTCATCCGCGCTCCTGGGCATCCCGCCCTCGCCGGTCTGCACGAGGATGACCTGCGCGACTGGGGCGAGGACAGCTACGCCCAGGTCGTCGCCGACACCCTGGTCGCCAGCCGCATGTACCGCAAGGACGACGGCGCGGCGATGCTGCCGCTGTGCGAATCCGGCGAAGGCGGCTTCGGCAACGGCGGACTGGAGCACACCCCGCTGTTCACCACCCCGGTCGGCCGCGGCCTGGTCATCGCCTGCCAGTTCCTGCTTACCGACAAGGCGGTCGAGCACCCTGCCGCGCTGCGTCTGCTCGCCAACCTGCTGGCGCACGCCGATGCGTGGAAGCCGACGCCAGCCGCCCGCGTGATCGAGGCCGGCAACGGCGATCCGCGCGCCCTGCTCAAGCAGGCCAAGGCGGGAGCGACCGTGCTGGCCGGTCCGCTCGACGCCGCCGGCCTGGCGGCGTGGAGCACGGCCACCGGCATCGCGCTGGCTCCGCTGGCGCAGGACGGCTGCTACCAGGCGGTGCGTGCAGTCGATGACACGCTGACCGCCGGCATCAGCAACGAGGACGCCTGCGGCATCGAAGCCTGGACCTACTGCCCGGGCGGCCGCGAGAACCTGCCGGTATGCAGCCTGGCGATCGCCCCGGCCGATGGCCTCGCCGCACTGTGGGAACTGCCGACGACGGCGCTGCTCGCCGAGATGTTCGTGCACGGTGGCAAATCCGAGCCGCTGCGTGCCAATACCCGCACCGCCAGCCTTCATCCGGCACCGGTGCCCGGCGTAGTCGCCGGCGTAATTCGCTTAGGCAAGGGCCAAGTGATCATCGACCAGTTCGCGCCGCCACGTGACGCCCACGGGGCGGTGAAACGCCTGCGCCTGGAGCGGCCGGGCCGACGCCTGCGCGCCAACCTCGGCGTGGTCCCAGCGCAAGACCTGCTCGTCGGTGAACGTACCACCGGCAGTCCGGCAGCATCGAAGGGCTGGCCGGAACGTGTGCGCATCCGCCATGGCGCGGTAAACAAGAGTGAAGTGGCTCAGATGCTCGCCGACTGCACCTTCTCGCCCGAGCGCATGCTGTCGACGCCGATCCTCGGTCGCGGCACCTGGGAGACGCTCGAACTCACCGAAGGTTCCTTCTCCACAAGCCCCGGCGAGCACTGGCTCTACTTGGTGATCAACAGCCCGGTAGCACGCCAGAACCTCGCCACCAATCTCGGCGTGCCCAACCCCGAGGCACTGTCCTTCTGTGACCTAACTGGCGCAGGCAAAGTCGAGTTGTGGATCAACGGCCGGACAGCAAGCGCAGCCAAGGTTCCGGGCACATTGACCGACCTGGCGCTTGAGCAGGGACACAACCATCTGCTGCTGCACTGGATTGATGGGATAGACATTCTTGGCCTGTTTTTCCGCAATATCATGCGGCAGGCAGAGAAGGAATTCCGGTTCATGCCGTAAGGCCTCCGTTTCGCAGTCGCGAGAATGGCTGCCCTGTCCGCCTAGGTTCAACGCTACGCCGATGCCCAAAGACGCTCACATGAGGTCATCGTACCTGGACGTCCCTGCCAGACACTGTGGTTCGACATGCAGCCCAGGTTGACAGACATCGCCTCGCCGCGCACCTGGACAACGTCGCCAGTAATGTCAACGCGCTCAACGCCCCAGTCGGAGACGAACGCCCGATCGGTGGGGCATCAGCCCTTCATGAACACGTCGTCGACCCACTTGGTGGTGACTTCGTTGTTCACGAATCGCGGGTCGCGGATGAGGCGCTGGTG
>JAIFKN010000304.1 GCA_020049615.1 bacterium
CCCGCTCCTTCGACGATGTGCAGGCGGTCGGCTTCCACATCTTCCGCGATCGCGGCGGACCCGGCGTGGTGGCGGTGAAATGGAACGCCTTTGCCCTGCACGCCACGGTCAACCGGCCGGCCCGGCCCGGCTGGCAGACCGATTTGAAGCCGGCCGGCGCGCTGCTGGCCCAGGAGCGCGAGGTGTCCTTCGCCCTGTGGCGACGCATCCACCAATGGTCGGCGCGCAACCAGTGGTGCTGGGACCTGGAGGAAGGCGGCTACACCTACCGCAACGACGGCGAGATCGCCGGCCAGCGCGATGGCCAGCCGCACGCCGCCGCCGAACCGGTGGCGCGCATCAATTGGCTCGATGCCGTGGCCTGGTGCAATGCGCTGTCCGAGTTCGAAGGCTTGACCCCCGCCTACTACGCCGATGCCGCCTGCACCCAGCCGCTGCGCCGCACCTGCGACCGCGACGACCCCAAGCGCGCCGGCTGGGCACCCCAGGTCTGGCTGAAGCCCGCAGCCGAAGGCTACCGCCTGCCGACCCGCGCCGAGCATGCCCGCCTGCGCACGGCGGGGTTCGCCGGCATCGCCGACGGTCCGGCGGAATGGCTGTGGGATGCCGCCGGCGACGGCCCGGCCACTGGCGAGGGCCGCATCGCGGCGGCCGGTTCCCTGCCCGAAACCGGACTGCGCGTGGTGCGCGGAGCGGCCGACCATGCGCCGGCCGAGGTGCCGCTCGCGCTAGCCCGGCCGGTGGTGGCCGCGGTCAAGCCTGCCGGACTCGGCGATGCCGAACTGGCGCCGGTCAACGGGGCCCGCTACCTGCGCGACGATGGCTGCGAGGTCTCGCTGAGCGACTTCCTGATGAGCCGTCATGAGACCTCCTTCGCGTTGTGGAATCGCGTGCGCATCTGGGCCGAATCGAACGGCTATCGGTTTGACCGCCCGGGCGACCTCGGCAGCGCCGCCGTGGGCGATCCCAGCATGCGCCACGCAGCCGAGGAACCGGTGACCATGGTCGGCTGGCACGACGCGGTGGCCTGGTGCAATGCCCTGTCCGAACTCGACGGTCGCACCCCCTGCTACTACGAGGACAAGGAGCTGACCCGGCCCTACCGGCGCGCCAGCGCCTGGCGCATCGCCATGTGCGGGCGCAGCCTAGTCAACTCGCTGCGCGACGAGGTGTTCGTGCGCTGGTCGGCGGACGGCTACCGTCTGCCGACCCATGCTGAGTGGTGCGCCGCCTACCGCGCCGGCGATGCCTCTAAGACCTCCTCGGACGGCTTCCCCGTTTCAGCGCCAGCCTCCGGCGCGCACCAGCGCGGCTGGTTCGCCGCAGACAGCGGCGGCACGACCCACGCCTGCGGGACGCGTCCGGCCAATGCCTACAGCGTTTACGACCTCGATGGCAACGTCAGGGAATGGGTCGGGGACGCGCCCGCCGCCGATCCACTGCGCACGCGCAACCCCAAGGGCGGGCGCGACGGGCTCTTCGGCATGCCGATGATGGGTGGCTGCTTCGCCGGCGAAGCGGTCGGCATCGGCCCCCGAGCCGCGCTCAAGGAGCAGGAGTCGGCAGCGCGTCCGACCACCGGCTTCCGCGTGGTGCGCTGCGCGCCCGACGCCCACAGCGCGGCCGACAACCAGCCGCCGGTGGTACTGCGCATCGACCCTGCCGGCTACGACCCGCTGATCGGCCGCACCTATCGTGGTGGCCTGGCACGCACCGGGTCCTTCGCCGTCTCGGGCCTGCCCACCGTGTCGGGTGTGGCCTGGACGCTGAAGACCGGCGGCCCGGTGCGCTCGTCGCCGGTGGTCGCCGACGGCGTGCTGGTGGTGGGCAGCGATGACGGCAACGTCTATGCCGTGGACCCCGCCACCGGCGCGGAACGCTGGCGCTTCGCCGCCGGTGGCCCGGTGCAGGCCAGCGCCACCATCGCCGGAGGTCGGGTCTTCATCGGTGCGAAGTCCGGATTCATGTACGCCCTCGACCTGCAGGACGGGCGCGAGCTGTGGCGCTGGGCCAACGAACCCGCCAACCCGAAGCAGTTCCCGATCACCAATTCCACCGCCCTGGCCTACGGGGTCCTGCTCGTCGGCGTCAACGGCTGGTCGCCGCGATCCAACGTCGTCGGACTCGATCCCGCCACCGGCACCGAGGTCTGGCGCTGCCGAGCCGCCAAGCCCAATGAAGGGCCGATGGCGCCGACCGTGCTCGGCGGGCTGCTGGTCTTCCCCGGCAACGACAACGTGCTGTGGGGCATCGACCTTGCGACCACCGATGTGCGCTGGCGCGGCCACGGCCACCATTGCCACGCCAGCGTCGCGGCCGGACCCGACGGCCTCTATTACGACGCCGGAGACACCTGCCTCCGTATGGATCCGGCGGATGGCCGCATCTCCGGTCGTTCCCGCCAGGCCCCGGGCGGTGCGCTGAACTTCTTCCCCCACGCCTCGCCAGCGGTGCACGACGGCATCGCCGTGTTCGCCAAGCAGGACGGCGTCCTGCGCGCCTTCCGCGGCGACCTCTACGCCCCGTTGTGGGAGACGAAGCTGGGTTCGCAGCCGAACAGTTCACCGGCCATCGCCGGCGGGCTGGTCTATATCGGCACCGACGACGGCCAGGTCCACGCCGTCGATCTGGCCACCGGCGCGATCCGCTGGCAGCACCGCACCGGTGGCCCGGTGCAGTCCTCGCCGTTGCCAGGCGACGGCTGCGTGTGGGTGGGCTCCGACGACGGCTCGGTGATCCGGCTGCGCTGATCTCCCCCCTGCACGGATGGCAACCTACGACTTGCCAGCGTCCCCGCCCCAAGCCTTGCCCCAGCCGCGCAGGTAGACTTCCCCTGGCGCCTGCTCGGTTCCCAACCGGGCGTATGGATCCGTGCCGGCGACCTGGAAGACACGTCGGCAATCGGTCTGAGCGATGGATCTCCCCTCCTGCGGACCCCACGGCAGCAATGACCAGGAATTCATGTAGTGGTTGACCAGCACCCGGCGGTAACCACCGGTGCGGTTCTTCAGCGATTTGTGCAGCAGGTAGCCATTGAAGAAGACCACCGAGCCTGCCGGCACCTCGACTGGGACAGCCAACGATTCGTCGAAGCCGCAGCACTGCTCGGAGCCGTCGTATTCCTCGAGGTCCTGTGGCGGCCGGCGTTCGAAGAAGTAGCCATGGCGGTGCGACCCCGGTACCACCCACAGGCAGCCGTTGGCGATCGTCGCGTCGTCCATGGCGATCCAGGCGCCGCACAGCGAGCGATCGCGGGTGGGGATGTACTGCTCGTCCTGGTGCCAGGCCTGGCCGGGCTTGCCCGGGCCCTTCACGAAGAGCATCGACTGCATGCACTTCACCGCGCCATCCCAGTGCGCGAGATGCGCCCCGACGATCTGCGCGAGTATGCCGGCGATGGCAGGGTGCTCGCAGAACCGCTTCATCACCGGGCTGATGAAGTGCGGCTGGTGGATGCACAGGATGCCCCCAAGCACCTCCTGGTCGGGTACCGCCGGATCCGCGACCTTCAGCTGCGGACACGGATAGCCACCACGCGCCAGCTTGAGCATGTCGGCCTTGAGTTCGGCCAGCTCGTCCGGGCTGATCAGCCCGGACGCCCAGCAGAAGCCGTCGTCAACGAAGCCGCTGACCTGGGCCGGGGTGAGCCGGCGGTCGACGCGACCCGGGGTGCTGGCTCCGAGCGTGTGGATGGAGGAAGGGGCGGTGGCGGGCATATGTGCTCCGTAGGCCCTCGTAGATTGTCCCCTGGGGCACCGCCCCCCATGTCTGGAGGCCGACCCTGTCATGTCTGCATGTGATGTCGCCGGCCAGGCACTTGAGCGACCTTCCGCCATGCCGACGCTGCCAGCCCCATGACCGATCCCGCCGCCATCCAGCGCTTCGCCATCCCCGGATCCATCACCATCGACGCCGGTTGCGGCGGCCTGCCGCGCGTCTCGATCGCCACTCCGAGCTGCCGCGGCGAGATCTATCTCCATGGCGCCCACGTGACGGCGTGGCAGCCCTGCGGCCAGGCCCCGGTCATCTGGATGGGCAGCCAGAGCTGGTTCGCCGCCGGCAAGCCGATCCGCGGCGGCATCCCCGTGTGCTGGCCGTGGTTCGGCCCGGCGGCCGAACCCGGCCGGCCGGCGCACGGCCTCGCCCGTCTTGCCGACTGGGAGCTGATCTCGGTGACCATCGATGGAGACGGCACCGCCGTGGTCGTGCTGCGCCTCGCCCTGCCTGAGCCGGCTTGCGAAACCCTGCTGACCGCCCGCTTCGGCCGCCGACTCGAGGTCGAGCTGGCCGCGACCAACATCGGCTCGACCGCCTTCACCGTCGGCGAGGCGCTGCACACCTACCTCGCGGTCGCCGACATCCGCCGCGTGGCGGTGCGCGGCCTCGGCGGGGCCGCCGGCACCGACCGCGTGGCCCAGCCGTTCGCCATCACCGGCAGCGAACCGCTCACTGTCGCCGCCGAGACCGACCTGCTGTTCGAAGGCCACACAGGCGAGGTGGTGGTCGACGATGCGGTGCTGCACCGCCGCCTCCGCATCGCCAAGCGCGGCTCGCGCTCGACCGTGGTGTGGAACCCGTGGGTGGCCAAAGCGGCCAAGATGCCCGACTTCGGTGACCATGAGTGGCCGGGCATGCTCTGCGTCGAGGCGGCCAACGCCCTCGCCGACGGCTACCAGCTGGCGCCTGGCGCGACCCACCGCCTGGCGACGGTGATCGAGGTGCTGTGATGGGCATCGACGAACACGTCGCCGACCTCTGCGCCCGCGGACGGCCCGCAGCCCGCGCGGTGGCGGTGCTGTCCGACGCGACGCGCCGCCAGGCGCTGCTTGCCGCCGCCGACGCCATCGCCGCAGCCGGCGAGGCGATCCGCGCCGCCAACGCCCGCGATGTCGCGCAGGGCCGCGCCGACGGGCTCTCCGACGCGATGATCGACCGACTGCGCCTCGACGGCAAGCGGCTGGACGGCGTCATCGCCGACCTGCGCGCCGTCGCCGACCTGCCTGATCCGGTCGGCGCGGTGCTCGAACGCCGCACCATCGCCCAGGGCATGCCGGCCGAGAAGGTCGCCATCCCCATCGGCGTGGTCGCGATCATCTTCGAGAGCCGGCCGAACGTCACCGTCGACGCGGCGGCGCTGTGCCTGCGCTCGGGCAACGCCTGCATCCTGCGCGGTGGCAAGGAGGCCGTGCACAGCAACCGCCGCCTCGCTGAGGCCTTCCGCGCCGGCCTGGCTGCCGCCGGCGTGCCGACTGACGCCGTGCAACTGGTGCAGGAGCAGGACCGCGCCCTGATCGCCAAGCTGCTCGCCCGCGACGACGCCATCGACATCGTCGTGCCGCGCGGCGGCGAGGCCCTGATCAAGGCGGTGGTCGCCTGCTCGCGCGTGCCGGTGATCAAGCATGACAAGGGCGTGTGCTCGCTGTACGTGCATGCCCAGGCCGACCTGGCCATGGCGCTGCGCCTGATCGTCAACGCCAAGGTGCAGCGTCCCGGCGTGTGCAACGCGATCGAGAACGTGCTGGTCGACGCCGTGGTCGCCGACCGGTTCCTGCCCCTGCTGGCCGCCGAGATGGCAAGGCAGGGCGTTGAACTCCGCGCCGATCTCCTGGCCCTGCCGCTGCTACCCGGAGCCAAGCCGGCGAGCGAGGCGGACTGGTCGACCGAGTACCTCGCCCTGATCCTGGCGGTGAAGACGGTGGCCGGACTCGATGAGGCGATCGCCTTCGTCGCCCGCTACGGCAGCCAGCACAGCGACGGCATAGTCACCGCCGACCTGGTGGCGGCCGAGCGCTTCCTGCGCGAGGTCGACAGCGCCTGCGTCTACCACAACGCCAGCACGCGCTTCACCGACGGCGGCCAGTTCGGCTTCGGCGCCGAGGTCGGCATCAGCACCAACCGCCTGCACGCCCGCGGCCCGATGGGCCTGCGCGAACTGTGCACCTACAAGTGGGTGGTGCGCGGCACGGGCAACGTTCGCTGACGGACAGGTCTGGCCCGCCTCGCTCCGGCGCTCGCGGTTGGCGTCCGCCGGACCGAGCGACCAAGCGAGCGACGATCGGTTGGAGCCGCAGGTTGTGGTAGATGTCGCAAGCGCGTAGCGAGGCTGGAACGGGAATTTCCGCTTGGCCATCCGACGCGCGTCAGCGCGGCGTGTCGAGCGGGGGCTCCGGGGGCGAAGGCCCCCGGCGGGGACGTGGGGCAGAGCCCCACGAGCAGAAAGCTAGAACTCGCCGTCCCACTCCGCCAGGACGCGAGCCTTCTCGGCTTCGCTCATCGCGGCGTGCAGGTCGTCACATTCACCATCGATGTAGCGGTCGAGACTGTAGGCCGTCCGCTCGATGCGGTGGTCGGTGATGCGGTTCTGCGGGAAGTTGTAGGTACGGATGCGGTCCGAGCGGTCGCCGCTGCCCACCGCCTCCTTGCGCGCCGCGGCGCGGGTCGCGCGCAGGCGCTCCTGCTCGGCCTCGAAGAGGCGGGCGCGCAGCCACTTCATCGCCTTCTCGCGGTTGGCGAGTTGGCTGCGCTCCTCCTGGCAGGAGACCACCACGCCGGTCGGCATGTGGGTGATGCGCACGGCGCTTTCGGTCTTGTTGACGTGCTGGCCGCCGGCGCCGCCGGCGCGGTAGGTGTCGATCTTGAGGTCGTCGGTGCGGATCTCGATCTCCGCGTCCTCGGCCTCGGGCAGCACCGCGACGGTGGCGGCGCTGGTGTGGATGCGGCCCTGGGCCTCGGTCGCCGGCACGCGCTGCACACGGTGGCCGCCGCTCTCCCAGCGCAGCAGGCCGAAGGCGCCGAGGCCGTCGGCGGTGGTGCCGCTGACCTGGTAGATCGCCTCTTTGACGCCACCGACCTCGCCGGGGCTGACCGACATCGGCAGCATGCGCAGGCCGCGACGGCCGGTCCACAGGGTATACATACGCACCAGGTCGCCGGCGAAGAGGCTCGCCTCGTCTCCGCCGGTGCCGGCGCGGATCTCGAGGATGCAGTCGCGGTCGCCGCCGCCCGATCCGGTGGCGATGGCTTCAGTGATCGCCGCCAGGATGCGTTCGGCATCGGCACGGCGGGCGCGAATCTCGCCTTCGGCCTCGGCCTTCATCTCCGGGTCCGCGAGCAGGGCTTCGGCGCCACTGATGTCCTCGCGCGCCTTGGCGTAGTCCTCCCACGGCGCCATCAGCCGGGTCAGCCGGGCGTGCTCACGCAGGGTCTTCTGGTACTGCGGCCCGCCGATGAACGACGGATCGGAGAGCTGGGCGGCCATGCGGCGCCAGCGCTCGTGCAGTCGCGCCAGGGAGGTCTCGATGTCGGTCATGTGAGTATCGCCCGGACACGCGAAAACCCGCCGGGATGCCCGGCGGGTTCGCGTACGACGGGCTGGTTGCCGCTACTTCGCCGGGGGCGTCGAAGCGGTCTTCTTCTTGAGCAGGGTCGCGGCCAGACCGGTGGTCTTGCCACCCATCTTGTTGCCGAACTTCTCGACCCGGCCGGCGGTGTCGAGGATGCGCTGCGTACCGGTGTAGAACGGGTGCGAGGCGCTCGAGACGTCGACCTTGTAGAGCGGGTAGCTCTTGCCGTCGATCTCGATCTTCTGCTCTGTCTTGATCGGGCTCAGCACGAGGAAGACGGCGCCGGACACGATGTCCTGGAACACCACTTCGCGCACTTTGGGATGGATCTCGTCCTTCATGATCAGCCCTTCTTCTTCTTGTCGTGCTTGTCGTTCTTCTCGCCCTTGCCCTTGGCGGACTTGTCAGCCTTGGCGGGCTTCTCGCCCTTGGCGGGCTTCTCGCCCTTGGCCGGCTTCTCCGCCTTGGCGGGCTTGTCGGACTTCTCGTCCTTGGCCTCACCCTCGGGCTTCGCCTCGCCCTCGGCAGTGGCACCGGCGGCCTTGGCCTCCTTCTCGGCCTTCTTGGCGGCCTCGCGCTCCGCCTTCTTGGCGGCGACGGCGGCGAGGGTCTCGGCCAGCGACGGCGCGTTGGGATCGCTGTTCACGACCTCGACGTTGACCGTGATCTTGACCGACTTGTGCAGGCTGACCTCGATCGCGTAGCGGCCGAGCTTGCGGATGCGGTCGGTCAGATGGATCTGCTTGCCGTCGACCACGACGCCGGCCTTGGCCAGGGCGGCGACGATCTCCTTGGTGCCGACCGAGCCGAACAGTTCATCATCCTGCGCCACGCGCTGGGCGATCTGGACGCTGGCGTTGTTGACCGTCTTGGCCAGGGCCTGGGCCTTGGCTTCGCGTTCGGTCTCGTTCTTGGCCGCCTTCTCGCGCAGCACCTCGATCTGGCGCTTGGCCGCCCCGTCGGCGTGGATGGCCAGGCCGTAGGGGTAGAGGTAGTTGCGGGCGTAGCCCGGGGCAACACGGACGACATCGCCCATGTTGCCGAGTTTGAGGACGTCCTTGACGAGCAGGACTTCAGTGCGCTTTGCCACGGTAGCCTCTCCTTACTCGCCCACGTAGGGCAGCAGGGCCAGGTACCGCGCGCGCTTCACCGCAAGGGCGAGCTGGCGCTGGTAGAAGGCGGTGTTCCCGTTGCGCTTGCCCGAGGACAGCTTGCCCTGGGAGCTCACGTAGCGGTTGAGGGTCGCGGTGTCGCGGTAGTCGATCTGGAAGGTGCCTTCCTTCTCGAAACGGCAGGGCTTCGGCGCCTCGACGCGCTTGGCGCGCTTCGGACGCTTCTTGAAGTCCTTCTTGTTCTTCTTGCCGGCGGGGCCGAAAAAAGCCATGGTGGTTGTCTCTTTACGTGATCAGAAAGGTGGTTCGTCGTCGCTGGCGGCGGGGGCCGGCGACGCGGGACGGGACGGACGGGCCGGAGCGGCCGGGGCATCGCCCTCGGTGTCGCCACCGGCATCACCGGCAGGAGCGCCCTCGCCGCGGCCCTTGCCGCCGTCGAGGAACTGGACGTTGTCGGCGACGACGCGCAGCTTGCTGCGCTTGCTGCCGTCCTTCTTGTCCTCCCAGGTGTCGAGCTTGAGGCGGCCTTCGATGAAGCAGCCACGGCCCTTGGTCAGGTATTGGCTGCACAGCTCGGCGGTGCGGCCCCAGACCTCGATGTCGACGAAGGTGACCTCTTCCTTGAGGCTGCCGTCGCCGGCCTTGAACTTGCGGTTGATCGCCAGACCGAACTCGGCAACCGCCTTCTCGTTGGCGAGGAAGCGGACCTGCGGGTCCCGGGTCAGGTTTCCCGCGAGGAATACGCGGTTGATGTTCGCCACGTCACATCTCCGGCGGCGCGTTGGCGGCGGCCAGGGCGGCGGCGGCGGCGGCAGCGGCGGCCAGTTCCTTGGCCTTGGCGCGCTGGTCCTTGATCAGCTGCAGCTCCTTGCCCGGACGGGCGACGACGAGCTGGCGCAGGATGGCGGTGCCGAGGACGACGCGACGCTCGATCTTCTCGAGTGCGGCCGGCGGGGCGGAGAAGTAGCCGGTATAGTAGGTCGCGCTGGTCTCGCCCTTGATCGGGTAGGCGAGCGCGCGCTCCTCCCACTTCTCAAGCTCGAGGAAGGTGGCGCCTTCCGCCTCGTAGATCTGGCGGATGGTGGCGAGGGTGCCATCGGGGTCGGCGCGCGAGTCGGCGGCCTTGACCAGGATGGTGGTCTCGTAGGTACGGCTGGTTTCAGGCATGGGCATCTCCATGGACCGCCGTGGATGCGGCGGGAGGCCTTGCGGCCCCGGGGTGCTGCCGCCGGCCGGATGGCCAGCGGAAGGGATTCAGGTTACTTCTTGGGCGCGGTGGCGGCCGGCTTCGCGACCGGCTTGGCCAGGGCCAGGGCCAGGCGCGACTTGAGTCGCGAGGCGGTGTTCTTGTGCACGGTGTTGACGCTGGCGGCCTGATCGACGCGCTTGGCGAAGGTCTTGTACACGGCCTTGGCCTGCTCGACCTGGCCGTCGTGGAGGTGGCGCTCGAGCGTCTTGCGGATCGACTTCAGCTCGGTCAGCCGTGACTTGTTGGCGACGCGACGCGTCTCGTTCTTGCGCAGGCGCTTGGCGGCGCTGTTGTTGTGCGGCATCGAGGTGGGGACCTGTAAGGGGAAGGTGGTCGAGCGGTGGGCAAGAGCTGCGGCGGTTCAGCCGCGGAGCTTGGAGAGGCGGGCGGCAGCGTCCTTGTAGCCGAAGTCGAGCGTCACCAGTTTCTCAAGCTCGACGATGGCCTCGGCATTCTGCCCGCGGTCCTCGTACAGCTTGGCCAGCTGATAGCGCCCTTCCTTGGCCTCGTCCGACTGCTCGTCCTCCACAAGAGGGAGGAAGAGTTTGTATTGCTGTATGGCCAGGTCAAGGAGGTTCCGCTTCTGGAAGCAGATGGCCAGACCACGGTGACTGCTCTTGCGCAGCCGGGGGTCGTTGACCGTCTTCTGGAACTCGGCCGCCGCCCCGTCGATCTCGCCGGCGGTCAGCAGGTTGCGGCCCAGATTGAATCGATGCCCCATGTCGGTGGGCTGGCGCTCGACGCGCGCACGGTACTCGGTGATCTCGAGATCAAGCAGT
The DNA here is from genome assembly GCA_020049615.1 of bacterium. Next base: position 10,484 of record JAIFKN010000304.1, read on the forward strand.
TGCTTGCGCGCAGCGGCCGCTTCCGGACCGCCTGCCGGCAGGGTCTTGAGCCGCTCGCGCGCCTCGAAGATGCGCAGGTCGCCCAGCTTCATGGTGACGGTGAAGTCGTGCACATCGAGGGCCTGGGCCTTCTCGTACGCGGCACGCGTGGCCGTCAGCTGCGTCGCATCGCCAGGCGCGAGTTCATGCAGACGGCGGATGGTGTCGCCCTTCTTCACCCAGAGGAACTTGTCACCCGGGTTCTTCTGTAGGTCCTCGTCGATGTACTTGAGCACCTCGCGGGCGTCCTCGGGCGTGCGAACGTTGCGATTGAGCACCTCCTGGCGGCGGGCGGCATCGGTGGATGCGACCTGGCTGCGGTAGTCGGTGGCCTGGCCGGCGCCGCCGGCGTTGCGCCGCATCATCGACTGCATGGCGTGCCAGTTCTTGACCGTCCGCCCGGCTTCCGGGTGGTTGGGCATGGCCTTCTCAAGCGAGGTCATCGTCGTAATGGCCTTCTCCAATGCCGCCTCATCCTTCTTCCCGGACGAGTTGAAGCGCTCTAGGTACATGTGCGCCAGCTGCCACAGCACCTTGTCGTTGAACATGCCGGTGTGGCGGAACTCCTCGCCGAGGAAAATGGCGACGTCAGCCACCGGTTTGACCGTGGCTGACAGCTTCACCGCCGCCTCCATCGCGGCGGCGAGCGACTTGGGGTCGCCCGTCTTGCCCAGTTGCTTGGCTGCCGCAGCGAACTGCTTGAGCGGATCGGTGCTCATCACCGGCATCTTCAGGCCGCTGAACAGGCCGGTCTTGCCACCCGTCTCCTTGGCCTTGCGCCGCGATATGGGGATGAGCAGCTTGAATATCTCGACGTTCGCCGGATCGACCTCGATACATTCGCCGAGGATGGTCAGCGCGTCGTCGCAAGCGCCCTTGTCGAAGAGTTGCTTGGCGCGGGTGAGATGCTTGGTCAGGTCGGGCATGGTCCGTAACGCCTCGGAATCGTGTCGTTCAGACGCAGAGCGTCTTGCATGGAGCCTTACATTCTGATGATGCCGTCTCTCCCACAAGGACCGGCACGCTGGCATGGACACGACCGCTTCACCCGCCGACTACCCCGACCATCCCACCCTGGTGCGCTATCCCGCCCCAGTGCTGCGCCGCCCCGCCACCGCGGTGACGGCGTTCGACGGCGCCCTGGCCGCCTTCTGCCGGCGCATGTTCGAGGTCATGGATGAGGAACGCGGCGTCGGCCTCGCCGCCCCGCAGGTCGGCGTGTCGCGCCGCATCTTCGTCACCGACCACGCACGCAGGAAGGATGGCGAGTCGCCCTGCCCGCGGATCTGGATCAACCCGCGCATCACCGACACGGAAGGGACCACGGTGTACGAGGAGGGCTGCTTGTCCTTCCCCGGCATCTACGCCAAGGTCAAGCGCCATGACCGCCTTACCATTCACTGGCAGGACGTCCACGGCGCCGAGTTCAGCGAGCGTCTCGACGTCGGCTCCGGCCAGTTCCTCGGCATCGTCGTGCAGCATGAACTCGACCACCTCGATGGCACGGTCTTCGTCGACCACCTTACCGCGGTGCAGCTCGGCCTGGTGCGCAAGCGCCTGAAGGAGCTGGAGAAGACCTACCGCGAGGAAACCGGCAAGGCGGGGAGCCCGATACGGCGATGAGCAAGAACGCCGGCTTCTCGCTGCCCGGAGACGACCGCCTGGTCGAGCTCGGCCGCATCGCCGGCGGGCTGGTGCACGAGATCAAGAATCCCCTGGGCGTGGTGTCGATGAATGCCGACCTGCTGCGCGAACAGGTCGGGCGCGTCATGCCCGAGGGCCCCGACCGCGACAAGATGCTCCGCCGCCTCGGCCGCATCGGCGAGAGCGTACGCAGCCTGCAGGCCATTGTCGCCAGCTTCCTGCAGTTCGCCCGGCCCGGCCGGCCGGACGCCGCGGCTGTCGACGTCAACACGGTGATCCACCACCTGATCGAGGAGCAGAGCGAAGCCAACGCCGCGGACCAGGTGGTGGTCGCCTTCCACCCCGACGAGGGATTGGCGGCGGTGCCGGCCGATCCGGCGCAGCTGGCGGCGGTCTTCCGCAACATCCTGGTCAACGCCCGCGAGGCGCTGGGCGGGCGCGCCGCCGACCGCCGCATCCTCATCGCCACCCGCGGCGCGCACGGCAGCGTGCGCGTGGTCATCGCCAACAACGGCCCGCCCATCCCCGAGCGCGTCGCCGCGCACCTGTTCCAGCCGTTCACCTCCGACAAGGAGAGCGGCACGGGCCTCGGCTTGGCCATCGTGCGCCAACTGGTCGAGTTGCACCACGGCACCGTCCATGTCAGCTCGGACAAGGACGCCGGCGTCAGCTTCACCGTCGAGTTGCCCACGCCCCTCGGTCCGGCCCGTGCGCGCATGGAGCTGCCCATGCCCGCCGCCGAGGCGGTGGTGGTCGATACGGCCAAGGCGAACCCGCCGAAACGCAGACGCACCAGGAAGACAGGCTGAACCATGGCGAACGTGCTGGTCATCGACGACAACCAGGGCAACCGTGAGACCTACGCCGAGGTGCTGGAGGACGACGGGCACAGCGTGCTCACCGCCGCCAGCGGCGAGGCCGGCCTCGCCAAGATGGGCGCGGCGCAGGTCGACGTCGTACTGTGCGATCTCAAGCTGCCCAACATGGACGGGCTGGCCACCATGGAGCTGGCCCATGAGCGCTCCGGCGCGGTGCCGTGGATACTCATCACCGGGCACGGTTCCGAGGAGATCGCGGTCGCGGCGATCAAGCAGGGCGCCTTCAACTACCTGACCAAGCCGGTCGACATCGCCCGCCTCCGTGCGACGGTCGAGAGCGCCGGGCGGCTGGCCAGCGCAAACCGCGAGAACAAGGCGCTGCGCCGCGAACTCGGCTACGAGGAGGCGCTCGACCGCATCGTCGGCACCAGCCAGGCGATCCGCCAGGTCA
>JAIFKN010000189.1 GCA_020049615.1 bacterium
CTGTGGCCCGACGACGGCAGCGGCCCGGGCGTGACGCCTGGACTGGCGGCCTGGGCGCTGAATTCGGACTCCCAGCCAGAACTGGCCGCGCCGGCCCTGCGCCTGCTGGTGAAGATCTCCGCTGCCAACGCCGAGGTCGACCTCGCGCGTGCCGCGACCGATGGCAAGCTGGCGCCCGAACGCGCCGTCGCCGTCGCCGTGGCCCTTGGCCAGGTGCTGGAGAAGCGCAATCTCGGGGTCAAGCCGCTGCTCGTCGCCCTCGCCGGAGCGCACCGCGCCGCCCTGCTCGCTGCACCAGCGGTGGCCGAATGTGTGCAGGCGAATGCCCAGCCAGCGGACGCGGCAGCCCTGCTCGGTCTGCTGAGCAAGCCGGACAGCGTCGCCCTCGGCCTCGCCGGCCTCGGTGGCAGGAACTTCCAGATCGGCGAAGGCGACGCCAAGGCGCGTGCCGAGCTGACCGCCCAGCTCACTCCGTTCCTCGCCCCCGACATGGATGACGTGGTGGTGGCTGGCGCGCTGCTCGTGGTCCATCGCCAACGGCTGATCGGAGCTCGCGCCCAGGTCATCGCCCTGCTGCCGCGCCTGGCCAAGCGCCGGCCCGCGCAGCTGCCCAAGGACGATCTCGCCGAACTGCTCGGCAGGTCGCTGGTCAGCTCGCGGACGCCGGAGTCCGCCGCCGCCGCCGAGGAGGTGGTCGCGGCCTTGACCGAGGCCCTGGACAACACGGGTACCCGCGGCCTGGCGATCGTCGCCCTGTCGCGCGTCCAGGATCCGAATGTCGCCGCCCTGCGCCCCGCCCTCGACGGGCTGGCCGGCTTCGGCGAGGACGGCGCCGCCGCGCTCGACATCCTGGTGACCAAGGTCTATGCCCGCGAGGACATCGCCAAAGCCGGCCGCAACCGCGGCTGGAGCGCGGTGCTGGCCGATGATCGGCGCAAGCGCGCACGCTACGACGCTATCGTGCGCTGGATGGCCGATCATGCCGGCGAGAACAATGCCCGGGTCGATCCAGCGGTCATGGCGGCCAACAAGGCGGAACTCGGACGCATGCGCGACGAGCTCCGCGGCTGGAGCGAATCGCGGGATCCGCTGCCCCTGGGCGTGACCAAGTCCGGTCTCGAGGCGCTGGCCAACAAGGTGCAGATCCTGCTCAACATGGTGATCAAGGGCACGCATGTCGGCTCGTAGGGCTCTGCCCTACTACCCGGCAGGGGCCCTTCGCCCCCTGCACCCCGCTCGACACGCCGCGCATACGCGCGTCGATCCGGTGTATCGTGGTCGCCCGTTCCAGTCTCGCTGCGGCCTCGCGACACCTACCACTGGGTGCTGATCCGATCGATCGTCGCTCGCCCGGGCGCTCGCTCCACGGACGGTTACGGACAGCACCGCCCGGACGGTGACCGTGCTCAGACGGTGACCGTGCTCGCCAGGTGACCGTGCTTGGACGGAGCGACCAAGCGAGTGGCGGACGGGTTCCTGGTTCACTGTGTGGACGAGCCACGAGCGCGTAGCGCAGCTGGAACGGGCGACATCGCTTGGCAGATCGACGCGCGTCAGCGCGGCGTGTCGAGCGGGGGTTCCGGGGGAGAAGTCCCCCGGCGGGTACGTAGGGCAGAGCCCTACGGGCCAACAGGCCGCATTTCACCGTGGCGTTTGATGAAGCGGTCGATCGGGCCACGCGCCAGCGGCGCGACCTGTTCACGCAGCTTCAGCGCCAGAGGACGCAGCGGGGTCGGGCTCAGCCGGACGTCGTCGAAGACGGCGGCGCAGAGCCGGTGCTGGTCGAGCGGATCGGGATCGAGCGGCAGGATGCCGTCAGCCTGCAGGGTGAGACGCTCGACCAGGGCCGGCAGCACGGTGTGCTCCGGGTCGCGGCCGAGGTCGGCAAGCAGCGCGCGCAGGACGAGCTGATCGGTGGTGGCGGCAGCCTGGCTGCGCCAGCTCGCGGCCTCGCGGCCGCGCACCGTGGCCAGGCGCCACAGCAGCAGGTCGCGCGCGGCGAACGGATCGGCTTCCCCCGGAATGGCGGCAAGCGATGGATCCTCGCCGACGATCAGCGCCAGGCGCCGGGCCAGGACTCGACCCTGGGCCCCGCCTTCATCGCGCAGGCGGGCGATCTGCTCGACCGGCGGCATATGGCCGACCAGCTCGTGGCGGGTCAGCCAGCTCCAGGCGAGCGCGGCCTGGCGGACCGCCGGCGCGTCCAGCGTCTCGGCGGTGGTGACGGTCCGGACCAGCACCGCCGGCTGCTCGGGCGCATCCTCGTTGCGACGCCAGACCAGTTGGATGGCGTCGGCCTCACCTGGACGCGCCAGCACCAGGCGCAACTCGGCCAGGGTGGCGGTCAGGCCGGCGAGCAGGGGTTGCTCGAGCGGCAACGCGGTCTCGGCCGGCATCCGTGCCAGGCCGTCATCCTCGGCCGGGACGGGCAGGACGTAGCGCACACCACCGGCAGCCACGACCACGCGGCCGCCCTCCTGCATGGTCAGCGGTTCGGAAACCAGGCCGGACCGTCCAGCGCCGAGGGCGAGCGGCACTTTCAGACGTTGGCAGGCCGCGAGCAGCACACCGAGGCTTCGCACATCGCTGGGCTCGCTGTTGCCGATCGCCGGATCCCAGCCGGCCGGCACGTCGAGGTAGACCAGCCATGGACTGAGGTCGCGGGCGAGAGCGAGATCGGCCCGGCCGCGATCCGGCGAGGCGGGCAGGCCGAGCAGGCCCACGCGCAGGCCGTGGCGCCAGGCAGCGGCAGCGCCATTGGTGCAGGCCTCCAGCCTGGGGTCGGCCGGTGCGACCACGGCCAGGGGCAGCTCGGCCTCCCAGCCGCCGCTCCCGAGCCGGGCCGGCACATCGGGACCGAGCGCCAGGACCAGTTGCGGTTCTCCGCCCAGGGCCGAACCGAGGGTGGCGAGCGCGGCGCGGTCGGGCCAGGCGCGGCCGCCAGCGAGGGCGATGCGTGCTGGCGCGTCGGCGGCAGGCGGCAGGCGCAGCCGGGCGGAGATCGGCTGGCCTGCCAGATCCAGGCGCAGCTGGCCCTGGCTGCCAGCGGCCAGATGCAGCACGACCACCTGGTTCGCGCCGTCGCCGGAATCGGCGAACGGCACGATGCTGCTGGTCAGCTGGCAGGCGCGGCCGTCGAGGGTGCCGCTGGCGGGCACGGCCGGGACGCCGGCTACCGCCACCGCGACATGGGGCGAACCGTCGGCGCCGTGCCACCACCATGGCCCGCGCACGACGCGGGCCGATTCGACGGACCAGCAGCCGGCGGCGAGCAGGCCCAGGACCGCGGGCTTCAGCCCGCGTCGGTGTGCCAGCAGCCAGCGGCCAGCGGCCAGCAACCAGCAGCCAGCGGCCAGCAGCCAGTCGCCACTCACCCGGGCGCCTCCCAGAAGACGATGCCCAGCGGCGGCAGGGTCACGCGCAGCGTGCAGGGGAAGGCGCCGCGCTGCTCGTTGCGCGCATCCATCACCGGAGCGTCGATCAGCCCGGAACCGCCGAAGCGCGTCTCATCGCTGCTCACCAGGCGCTTCCAGCCGCCGGCGTTCCATACCCCCAGCGGATAGTCGGTCCGCGGGATCGGCGTGAAGTTGATCGCCACCAGGATGTCGCGCTGCCCGGGGCACTTGCGCAGGAAGGCGAGGGTCGATTCCTGCCAGTTCTCGCAGTCGACCCACTGGAAGCCGTCGCGACGGTCGTCGTGCGCATGCAGCGCCGGCTTGCCCTTGTAGAGGCGCAGGACCTCGGCGAGGAAGGCGGTGATGCCGGCGCGGTCCGGCTCGGCCGCCTCGTGCCAGTCGAGGCTCTTGGCCCAGTCCCATTCGCGGCCCTGGCCGAACTCGCCGCCCATGAACAGCAGCGGGCGGCCGGGGACGGCGACCTGGTAGCCGAGCAGCAGGCGCAGCTGCGCCCGGCGCTGCCACCAGTCGCCCGGCATCTTGTCGATCAGGCTCTTCTTGCCGTGCACCACCTCGTCATGCGACAGCGGCAGGATCCAGCGTTCGTCGTAGGCGTACCACTGGTGGAAGGTGGCGCGGTTGTGGCAGCCGCTGCGCATCACCGGGTCCTGCGCCAGGTAGCCGAGGGTGTCGTGCATCCAGCCCATGTTCCACTTGAGGTGGAAGCCGAGGCCCTGCATGTCGGTGGGCGCGGTGACGCCCTCCCAGGCGGTCGATTCCTCGGCGCACAGCACCACGCCGGCGTATTCGCGCCGGATCGTCGCCGTCATCTCCTGGAGGAAGCTCTTGGCCTCGTCGTTGCTGTTGCCGCCCGACTCGTTGCGCACCCACTCGCCCTCCTGGCGGTCGTAGTTGCGGTACAGCATCGAGGCCACCGCGTCGACGCGCAGGCCGTCGATGTGGAAGTGGCGGCACCAGTGCAGGGCCGCGGCGATGAGGAAGTTGCGCACCTCGGGCCGGCGGAAGTTGAAGACGCAGGTGCCCCAGCTCTTGTGCTCGCCCTCGCGCGGGTCCTCGTACTCGTAGCAGCACGAGCCGTCGAAGCGGCCGAGCGCGAAGTCATCCTTGGGGAAGTGGCCGGGGACGAAGTCGACGATGACGCCGAGCCCCTCGGCATGGCAGCGGTCGATGAAGAAGCGCAGGTCGTCGGGCGAACCGTGCCTGGCGTTGGGCGCGTACTGCCCGGTGACCTGGTAGCCCCAGCTGCCCTCGTAGGGGTGGTGGGCGATGGGCAGCAGTTCGAGGTGGGTATAGCCGAGCGCCTTGACGTAGGGGATGAGCTGCTGCGCCAGGACGCGCCAGTTCGGCCAGGCGTCGGGCTCGCGGCCGCGCTTCCACGAGCCGATGCAGACCTCGAAGATCGACATCGGGCCGGTGAGCAGGTCGCGCTCGAGCCGGGCCTGCATCCAGTCGGCATCCGTCCAGGCGAAGCGGTCGGGGTGCGCGACGATCGAGGCGGTGGCCGGTGGGCGCTCGGCCTGCAGGGCGTAGGGATCGGATTTGGTGCGCAGGGCGCCGCCGGCGGCGCGGATCTCGTACTTGTACAGCATCCCGGGCTTCACTCCGGGCAGGAAGATCTCCCACACGCCATAGGGCACGCGCGGCCGCATCGGGTGCCAGCGGCCATCGAAGCCGTTCCAGTCGCCGACCACCGAAACGCGCTCGGCAGTCGGGGCCCAGACGGCGAAGCGCACGCCGTCCACCCCGTCGACGGTGACGGCGTGGGCGCCGAGCACGTCGCCGAGATGGCAATGGTGCCCGGAGCGGAACAGGCCGAGGTCGAATTCGGCCAGCTGCGGCCAGCAGGCGTAGGGGTCGGGCTGCATCCGCTCGCCGGCCGCGGCCGTCACCGCAAGGTCGTAGGCGAATCGTTGGGCCGCATCCGGGATGGCGCCCTCGAACAGGCCGTCGGGATGGCGGCAGCCGAGCGGGAAGCGCCTGCCGTCGGAGCGGCGCACCACGCTGACCGCGGTCGCCCCGCGCAACCAGGCGCGGGCGTGCAGGACCCCGCCCTCGGAATGCAGGCCGAGGACGCTGAACGGATCGCCCAGGCGGGCCTGGCGCAGGGCCTCGACGGTGTCATGGGGCAGGGGCATGGCGGCTCCGGCGCTGAGGCTAGCCGACCGGCGCGTGACCGCCACCCGCCGGCCGCCGACGGGCGCAGCTGTGGACGGCTGCCGCCTCATGCTACAGTCCGGCCCGTGGCGTCCCGTCCGACCATCAACGTCTCCTCCCTCGTCGATCTGCCCTCGGTCATCCAGTCGCTGGCTGGCGCCCGCCGCACCTGCGTCCTGCAGGTGCGCCATGGCGAGGACGAGCGCCGCCTGCACTTCGCCAACGGCCAGCTGGTCGCGGTCGGCGGCACCCCGCGCAACCTGCTGTCGCGCGCCATCTGCTGGTCGCGGGCCCTGACTCCGTCGATGGTCGGCGAGGCGCAGCGCGCCCTCGGCGGCGACCCCGATCCGGTCCAGCTGGCCAAGCACCTGCGCGCCAAGGGCGAGCTGCAGCCCGACGCCCTGAGCGAGGCCCTGGCCCTGTGCGCCGACGAGGACATGGCCACCGTCCTGGCGTGGCCCTCGCCGGCATTCGACACCATCGCCGACACCACCCAGGATCCGTGGGTCGAATTCCAGCGTGAATGCGGCTTCGCGCTCTCGGGTCCGGCCCTGCTGCTGGAGGCGCTGCGCCGCCAGGACGAACGCGCCCAGCTCGGCGAGCTCATCCCCGACCCCTGGGACGTGCTGCGCCGCGAGCAGTCCTCGGCCGGACCGGCGGATGAGGACCAGAACCTGGTGCTCGAACGCTGCGGCGGGGCCGCCACCTGCCGCGACCTGCTGGCCCATCCGCTGCTGCCGCCGCATCGCGCCGTCCGCGCCCTGGTCGAGCTCCGCCGCGCCGGCCTGCTGCGCGTCGTCACCGCCGGCGAGCTGGCCGCGCTGGGCGAGCAGGCGCGCGAGCAGAACCGCAACGCCGACGCCTACGGCATCCTCGAGCGCGCCGTCGCCCTCGGCCACGACGGGGCGCGCATCCGCGAGATGCTCGCCAACCTCGCCGAGCAGGCCGGCAACCGCGCCGCCGCCGCCACCCACTGCCTCGCCGCAGTGCCGTTCCTGCAGACCCCCCAGCTGATGATCCAGGCGCTGAAGTTCAGCCTGCGCCTGGGCGCCGACCCCGAGGGGCCGCTGACCCAGCTGGTCTCGCTGAACCTCACCGTCGGCGACGACCGCGCGACGCTCGAGGCGCTGCTCGCCCTGGTCCGGCTGTACGAGAACCGCGGCGACCGCACCCGGGCGATGGAGGCGCTGGGCGAGGCGCAGCAGCTCGGCGCCGACAAGGTCGTCACCGGCATGATGATGGCCCGGCTGGCCGCCGCCTCCGGCGACGTCGCCCAGGCCGCCATCCAATACGAGCAGGCCGCCCGCCTGGCGACCGAGCACGAGCGCTCCGACGAGGCGATCCAGGCCTGGCTGGCCCTGGTCCAGCTCAAACCCGAGCGCCTTGAGCCGGCCCGCGCCTGCGCCGAACTGCTCGCCGCCGCCAAGCGCACCGAGGACGCCGCCACCGTGCTGCGCGCCGCCCTGCCCAAGGCGGCCAACGCCCCCGAGGAGGTCCAGCTCGCGGCCTGGGAGCTGCTCGCCAAGCTCGCTCCTGGTGACGGGGCCGCGCACGACTGGCTGGCCAAGACCTACGCCAAGCGCCGCGACCGCGACGGCGCCACCCGCCAGTTGCGCCTGATCGCCGACCGCCAGGAGAAGGAGGGCGATGACCTCGCCCTGGTCGACACGCTGGAACGCATCGTCGTGCTCGGCGGCGAGGACATCGATCTGCTGCGCCGCCTCGGCGAGGCGCACGACCGGCTGGGCCGCTCCGACGCCGCGGTCGACGCCTGGAGCCGCGCCATCGACCTCGCCACCGAGGCCGGCCGGCTCGACGCCGCCAAGCTGGTGGTCGACGAGGCGCTGGCCCGCGCCCCCTGCTCGGCTGCGCTGCGTTCGCGCGCCGCCGAGACGGCGCTCCGGCAGGGCAACCGCGTGGTGGCCCAGCTCGAACTGCGCCGCGCCGCCGACCTGGCAAGCGGTGCCGGCGACGCCGAGCTCGCCAAGGATCTCCTGCTGCGCCTGGCGGCCCTGCGGCCCGACGACCTCGTCGCCCGTCTGCGCTTGGCCGAGCTGTTGCACGAGATGGGCGATGCCGACGAGCCGGCCGCGGTGCACGACGCCCTGCGCCTCGCCATCCGCCGCGCCGACTTCGGTTCGGCGGTCGAGCTCGCCCGCCGCCGCAGGAGGAGCAGCGCTTCAAGGCCCGCGGCGAGCTGGTCGAACTGCTGCGCCGGGCCGGCGACGCCGCTGGCGAACGCACCGCCGCCCGCGAGCTGCTTGACCACCTGCTCGAAGCCGGCGAGGTCGAACGCGCGGTCGAACTGCTGTCGCGGCAGTTCGCCGCCCATCCGCGCGATCCCGATATCGCCCTCCAGCTGGCCGAGGTCACCGCCGGCCTGGGCGACGAACGCATGGCCGCGCGCTGCTACCGCCACGCCGTGCAGCTGCTGCAGGCCGAGGGCCGCCTCGCCGACGCGCGCAACGCCCTCGACCAGCTGGCCCAGGTCTGCGAGGACGAACTGCTGATCGCTGCCGCCGCTGCCTCGACACGGGTGAGGCGGTCGAATGGGAGCAGCTGCGCACCGTCCTCGAGCACGACCAGCGCCAGGGGCTGGTCGACAAGCTGGGCTCGGAGATGATCGCGAAATAGGCGTGTCGTCAGGCCCCCCCGCCGACGCGTTCCAGCAGGGGAGCCAGCAACGACGACGCCAGCCGCACCGAGCCCGGACGCCTCGTCGCCGAGAGTCTATGCGTGTCGCTGCCGATGCTGACCAGCAGCTGGCGCTCGGCGCACAGTCTCAGCAGCCCATGCTGCAGTTCCCGGTCAAGACCGGGATGGGCGCATTCCACGCCATCGAGGTCCTCGGCCAGGCGGGCGATGGCGTCCATCGTCCGATACGCGCCTGGGTGGGCGAGGATGGCCACCCCGCCAGCGGCGCGGATCGTCGCGGCGACGTCCGGGATGGGCGGGAACTGCGGCAGCGAAGCATCGGCGAGGTGCTCATCGGCGAGATGGAAGGCGAAGGCGTCGCGCACGCTGGCAACGCCGCCGCACCGGGCCAAGGCGCGGGCGAGGTGCAGCCGGCCCACGCTGTCCGCCTCGGGCGGCTTGACCTCGGCGGCGGTCAGCCCGCGACGCACGTCGGCGGGCAGGCGGGCGAGCAGGACGTAGAGACGTTCGAGGCGGCGCTGGCGGATGCCGGCGAGCAGCGCGGCCAGACCGGCATGCCCGGGGTCGAAGGCCAGGCCGACGATGTGGACCTCGCGATCCTCGGCCCCGGCGGTGACCTCGACGCCGCAGATCAGCCCGGGCGATCCGGCGATCAGGCGCCAGCCGGCGAGGGTGTCGTGATCGGTCAGGGCCCAGTGCGACAGCCAGGCCTTGCGCGCCGCCGAAGCGACATGCGCAGGCGGCAGGTCGCCGTCGCTGGCATTGCTGTGCAGATGGAAGTCGACCGGCGCCGGCGGCGGGTCCGGAGCGAAGGGCTGGGCCATCAGGCCCGCGCCAACAGATCGCGGGTGGCGAGGGCGATGAGCGCGACGTGGCGGGGCTCGTTCAGGCGATGGTCGCCCTGCACCAGATGCAGCTCGACCGCCGGATGGGCCGAGGCGAAGGCGAGCGAGCGGCGGTGGTCGACGGTCTCGTCGCCACGGCCATGCACGATGACGCACGGCACGCCGGGATCGCCCGGCTCTTCGGGCAGGACTTCGCACGACAGCAGGAAGGCGAGACCGAGCGGCAGTTCGCGCTGCTCGCCGTAGTGGAAGAACGGCAGTTGGCCGTCGCGCCGCCAGGCGGCCACGCCGGCGGCGCCGAGACGCTCGGCCCAGCGGGTGGTGAAACCGAACGCCGGGCTGATGAGCAGGATGCCGGCCAGGCCCGGCACGGCGCGACCCGCGGCCAGCCAGGCGGCGAGGTAGCCGCCGAGCGACGAGCCGATCAGCACGGTACGACCGTCGCGCGGACAGCAGGCGATCACCCGGTCGCGCATCTTCTCCATGGTCAAGCCGGTGAAATCGCAGCCTTCGAGGTCGCACACCGCGTAGCTCGCGCAGCTGTCGCCGAGTACGGCGCCGAGGGCGGCCCCCTTCTCGCTGCGCGGACCGGAACCGAAGCCGTGGAGATAACGGACATGCAGCGCCATGCCCGCATGGTGGCGCTGCCGTGCGCCGCGCCACCAGCGAGGACCGCGGGCTTCAGTCCGCGGTGGAGTCGGACGCGGGCTGACCTACTTGGCGCCGGCCGTGATCCATTCCTTGAGCACGGCGATCTCCGCCGCGGTCAGGCGCTCGCCCTTGGGCGGCATGGCCATCTCCTCGTCGGGTTTCATCACGCAGACCTTGACCAGCGGGCTTTCGTCGGGCTTGCCGGCGATCACCGCCGGACCGAGCTCGGACCCGCCTTTGAGGATGCCCTCGATGGTGTCGAGGCGCAGCTTGTGCTTGGCCTTCTGCGGGCCGTGGCATTCGATGCAGCGGGCAGCGAGCAGGGGCTGCACCTTGGCGGTCCACAGGTCGTCGGCGGCCGTGGCGCAGGTGGCGAGGACGAGGGCGATGAGGATGCGCTTCATATGAGCAGATTGGTAAGCGGCCTGCCTTTGTCGGCAATGGTGAAGGGCCTGCCATCGGCAGCGTGTTCCACGCGCGCCAGATCGCAGCCGAGGGCCTGGGCGATGGTGGCGCTGAGGTCGGGCACCGACACCGGGTCGCGTGCCGGCGCCTCGCCGTCCTCGTCGCTCGACCCATGCACCATCCCGCCCCGCACCCCGCCACCGGCGAGCAGGGCGCTGAAGCACTGGGGGTGGTGATCGCGGCCATCGCGCAGGTTGTAGCGCGGGGTGCGGCCGAACTCGCTGACCAGCGCGACCAGGGTCGTGGCGAGCAGGCCGCGCTGCTCGAGGTCGCCGAGCAGGGCGGGGAGGCCGCGGTCGAGGATGGCGCAACGCTCCTGCACGCGATCGGCGTTGTCGTCATGCGTGTCCCAGCCGCCCAGCGTCACCTCGACCGTGCGCACGCCGCGTTCGACCAGCCGGCGGGCCAGCAGGCAGCCGTTGCCGAACGGATCGTCACCGTAGGCGGCGCGCAGCGCCTCGGGCTCGGCCGCGAGATCGAAGGCGGCGAGGTCCTGCGAACCCATCAGCGTGGCGGCCTCGGCATAGAGCTCGCGGTAGGTGCGGACGGCGCCAGCCTCAGGCGCGCAGCCGCGGCCATCGAGGTCGGCGAGCAGCGCGCGGCGACGCTCCTGGCGCGCGGCATCGATGCCGGCCGCCGGCTGGGCGAAGGGCAGACCGCGCTCGGGATCGCCCAGCGGCAGCGGGCCGCAGGCGGCGGGCAGGAAGCCGGCTCCGGGGTGGCGGCTGTCGGCGCCGATGGCGATGAAGGGCGGCAGGGTCGGGTTCTGCCGTGGCAGCAGGCGGGCGTTCCATGCGCCCAGCGCGGGATGCCGCGCCGTGCCGCGCATGGTGTAGCCGGTGCGGACGTAGTAGACGCCCTGCTCGTGCGCGCCCTGGGTCGAGTTCAGCGAGCGGATCAGCGCGCAGCGGTCGAGCACCCCGGCCAGCCGCGGCAGGTGCTGGCCGAGCATGATGCCTTCGATCGCGCTGGGGATGGCGCCGATCGGACCCTGCACCTCGCGGCCGGGCTTGGGGTCGAGGGTGTCGAGGTGGCTCATGCCCCCGGCCATGAACAGGAGGATGAGCGAACGCGCCCGTCCCGGCGGCGGGGGGTCGGCCGGCCACAGCAGCGGCGGCAGCAGCGAGACGCCGAGCAGGCCGGCGGTGCGGAGGAGCAGGTCGCGACGGGTATGCATCAGCGCACCATCCTGAATTCCGCCCCGTTGAGCAGGGCCCAGGCGAGGTCGGCGAGCCCGGTCGGCCCGCGCGCCAGCTCGATCCGGGCGCGGTCGCGTTCGTGCGGGCTGGGGGGACGGACCAGCACCGCCTGCCACAGCCAGGTCAGGCGGGCCTCGGGATCGGCGATCGCGGTCAGGTCGCGCATCAACCGGCTGCGCGGGTTCAGCACCTCGCCGTCGATGATCCCGTTCATCAGCAGCAGGGCCTGGCCGAGGTCGGGCTGGGTGCTGGCGTTGTCGATCAGTTCGCGATCGCTGCCGCCGAGCACGCGCAGCGGATGCCCCGGCGGCGCAGGTTGCGGCAGCTGGCTGGCACGCAGCAGCGCATCGCGGCCGGACTTGCGCACCGGCGGTCGCAGGGCCTGCGCCACCGCCGCCATGTCGGGATCGGCCTTCGCCGCCTTGGTGCCGCCCTTCCTGAGCGCGAGCAGGCGCTTGGCCGTGTCGACGATCGCCTCGGGGCCGTCATCGGCGAGGCGCTGCCGCAGCGCCGTCACCAGTCCCGTATCGACCGGCTTGTGCGCGTCGGGTTCGTCGATGGCGATGGCGACCAGGCTGTCCCACCAGGCGGCGGCCGGGCGGCCCGGCACCACCCCGCCGGCGGGGGGCAGCTCGCCGCTCCACGCCGCGCGGGCGTAGTGCCTGGTCGAGGCGAGGACGAGGTGGATGCGCTGCAGGTCGAAGCCGCTCTCGACCACCAGGCGGACGAGACGCGCCTGCAGCGGCGGCAGCGGAGCCGCCGGATCGCCGCGCAGGTCGTCGACCGGCTCGATCAGGCCGAGGCCGAACAGGCGCTTCCACACCCGGTTGCCGATCGCCAGGGCGAAGCGCGGATTGTCCGGCGCGGTCATCCAGGCGGCCAGGCGCTGGCGCGGATCCCCGTCAGCGGCCGGGGCTTCGGGTGCGAAGAGCGCCTGGGCGGTGATGCGTTCACCCGGCTTGGCGTCATCGTACTGCCAGTCCTTCGGCACCTCGAGCCAGTCCTTGCGCGCCGGCTGCACCTGGGTCCCGACCACGCTGGCGACCTGGCGGGTGATGCTGCGCAGCTCGGGCGGGGCGTCGGCCATGCGCTCCTTGAGGCCCTTGAGCGCCCCGCCACCGCGGATGTCGGTGCGGGCGTCGGCGCTGAAGGCGGCGAAGCGCAGGAAGTCGGCGCGCTTCCAGGTGTCGTAGGGATGGTCGTGGCACTGGGCGCAGCCGATGCGCGTGCCGAGGAAGGTCTGGGCGGTGATCGCCGCGTGGTCGAGCGGCATGCCGGCGTCGCGCAGGATGTGGCCGGTGGCGCCGCCGCCCGCGGCCAAGGCCGGACCGCTGGCGGTGAGCAGCTCCCGCGCCAGGGCGTCCCAGCGGGTGTTGGCGGCGACCGCCGCATCGAGCCAGGCGATCCACATCAGGCCGGGGGTGCGGTCCTGCAGCCGGGTCTGCACGCGCAGCAGGTCGGCCAGCCAGGTGAAGGTGGCGTGGCGCCAGGCCGGCGAGCCGATCAGCCGCTGTGGCGTCGTCGGGGTAACCGCCTCGGCGACGGTCGGGATGCGCCCGGCGAGGTCGAGCCAGGAGCGTCGCGCCAGGGTCGCGGCGTCGGCGGGCGGCTGAAGCGGCAGGGCGGCAGCGGCCAGTTCGGCATCGATCAGGGTATCGAACTCGGCGGCCTCCCCGGCCGGCTCGGCGGCGGCCAGGGCGAGGACGAGCAGGCTGGCCAGGAGGGCGCGCATGGTGTCCATGGTACGGCCGGGATAGCAGCCGCGATGCCGTGTTTCCCGGCGACCCGCCTCGCCGCTTGTCCGGAAATCCGACTTGGCCTATCCTTTGCGTTGGTCGGCTCATGGACATCCATCCCTTGGACGTGCTGCATCTGACCTGCGTGCGCGGCGGCGGCTGCTGCCACGCCAAGCAGATCACGGTGACGCCCTGGGAGATCGCCCGCCTAGCCCGCGCCATCGGCCTGACCGCGAGCCAGGCCCGCGACCGCCTGACCAGCGACGGCGGCACCCGCCTGCGCGCCGAAGGCCCTGACGACGGCCGTGGCCTGGCCGCGTGCAACCTGCTGGGCGCCGAGGGCTGCACCGTCCATGCCGCCCGGCCGCTCGCCTGCCGGCTCTTCCCGCTCGGCCGCAGCCTGGCCGAGGGACGTGCCGTCTATCACATGCCAGAGCGCCACCGCTGCGCCGACCTCTGCCCCGAGGCCCTGGCGCAGCCGCGGCGGCGGGTCGGCGAATGGCTGCAGCAGCAGGACGTCGCCGCCGGCGAGTTGGCGCACGACGCCTACGGCCGGCTGGTCTGCGGTCTGCTGACGCACGCCGGGCAGCTGGCCGAGGGCGAGGCGTTCGCCGCCGAGCTGCATGCCCGCGCCGGGCTGGCCCCGGGCCACCGCGCCGGACTGCTGCCGCGCCCCTGGTTCGAGCTGGCCACCGCCCCCGGCCTGCCCGAGCTGGTCGACGATCCACCGACCTTCGTGCTGGCGCATGCCGAGCGCATCCTCGGCGCCGCTGCCGCAGGCTTCGCCGGGGAGCCGTCGCGCACGGCGCTGGTGCTCGCCACCGTCGCCCTGCAGCTCGCCGTGCCGCTCGGCATCCCGGCGCCAGCCGCCGTTACGCACGCCCTGGCCGCGCGGCAGGCCGCCGTCGCCTGATCGCGGTTGCCGCCGCGGTCGTGGCGCGAGCATGCGAGGCATGATCCACGTCATCGCCACCATCTCCGTCACGTCCGGCCGCCGCGACGCCTTCCTCGCCGAGTTCCACCGCGTGGTGCCGGCGGTCCTGGCCGAGGACGGCTGCCTCGCCTACGGCCCGGCGGTCGATGTCCCGAGCGGCATCCCGATCCAGCCCGCGCCGCGCGCCGATGTCGTGGTGGTGATCGAGCAGTGGCGCGACCTGCCCGCGCTGCAGGCGCACCTGGTGGCGCCGCACATGGCCGGCTACCGCGAGCGGGTGAAGGACCTGGTCGCCGGCGTCCAGCTGCAGGTGCTCAGCCCGGCTTAGAGCGGCTTGCTGTCGGACGAGCGGTCGCCGTCGGCGATCAGCATCTGCCACGCCATCGGCTCGCGCGAGCCGGTCCAGGTGGCGAAGACGACGCAGGTCTTGGCCGCCGGCAGCTCGTTGAGCCACTCGTTGGCCATGCGCTCATTGACCTCGGCCAGGGTGACGACGAGTCCGGCCTGGCTGGGCGTGGGCTTCTTCAGCGGCGGATCGTCGTCGGTCCGCTTGGCCACGATCTCGGCGTGGATCTTCTCGGCCGGCGCCTCGACGAAGGCGTCGGCGGGGACCGCCCCGTGCTCCTCCTTGAGCATGGCGGCGGCGCGGGTGCGGATGGCCGCCACGTTGGCCTTCTGGCCGTAGGCGAGGAGACGGATGGTGATGGGTTTGATGAACACGACGGCCATGCTGGAGCCCAGAGCGGGGAATCCAGAAATAGCTAAACCCATGCGATTGCATGGGTTTAGGGATGGTGGGCAGTACAGGATTTGAACCAGTCAATAAGACATATTGCGGGTGGTCCATTACGACACAACCCCTTGCAGTGCAAGGGGTTGTTGATGGTGGGCAGTACAGGATTTGAACCAGTCAATAAGACATATTGCGGGTGGCCCATTACGACACAACCCCTTGCAATGCAAGGGGTTGTT
>JAIFKN010000084.1:0-1096 GCA_020049615.1 bacterium
TTGGTGAACGTCTCGGGGAATCCGCCGATGCGGATCGCCTCGGCGACCTCGGTGCGGATGTGCGCGAGTTCGCCCATGTCGGCGCCGATGCGCATCTCGTGGCGATGGAAGCCGCTCATGAGCGCCTCACCGTCAGGATGGTCAAGTCATCGCTCTGCTCGGCGTCGCCACGATGCTTGGCGATGCCGGCGACCATGGCGTCGACCAGGGAGGCCGGCTCGAGGTGACCGTTGGCGCCGACCAGGTTGTAGAAGTTGTCCTCGCCGTACTCCTCGTGGGCGGAATTCATCGCCTCGGGGAAGCCATCGGTGTAAAGCACCATGGTGTCGCCGCGGTTGAGCTGGAGCTGGGCCTTCTGGATGGTGCGGTCGAAGATCGGCCCCTCGTTGAAGCCGAGCGCGATGCCCTTCGTCGTGGCCAGTTCGTGCGTGCGGGTGGCCGCCCGGTAGATGACCATCGGATTGTGCCCAGCCGAGCTGTAGGTCAGCACGCCGGTGGCCTCGTCGAGCACGGCGTAGAAGGCGGTGACGAACATGCCGCGCTTGATCTGCTTGGCGATCAGGCGGTTGGTCAGGCGCAGGGCCGGGGCGACCAGGCGGATGACGGTGCGGGTGACCGCCATGACCATCGAGCCTGGGATGCCCTTGCCCGAGACGTCGGCGATGATGAATCCCCACAGTCCATTGCCCAGCGGGATGAAGTCGAAGTAGTCGCCGGAGACCGCCTTGGCGCCCAGGTAGAACGAATGGCATTGCCAGCCGGTGATCAGCGGCGGCTGCGCCGGGAGCAGCTGCTGCTGCACTTCGCGTGCCAGGCTCAGTTCGTACGCGGCCTTCTCCTGCTCGATCACCGCTGCCTGGGCGTCCTCCAGGCTCTCGGTCATGCGGTTGAACTCGCTGGCAAGGAGCCCGACCTCGTCGTTGGAATGGGCACTGGTGCGGTGCGACAGCTTGCCCTTGGACACCACCTGCATGTCGCGCAGCAGCGTCTCCAGGGGCTTGGTGATGCTGGAGGCGAGCCAGTGGGCCACGCCCAGCACCACGGCGATGGCGACCAGGATCGCGACCCCGATGGTGGTGGCGAGGTTCGCCTTCAC
>JAIFKN010000084.1:1138-27096 GCA_020049615.1 bacterium
TTGCGCACCCGGCCGAAGCCCCTGGGCGGCGGGTCGGACGGCAGGGCGATCTTGAAGCGCAGGATGCTGACCGAACCGGCGCTGGTGGTCTTCGTGCCCTGGTAGATGGTCATGCCTTCCGGGATGGCGATGGTCCGGTCCATCTTGGGCACGAACAGATGGGTGACTTGCGCCCCTTTGCCGGTGCCCTGGTCGGAACCGATGCCGGCCGAGGCGAGTTCGGGGATCTCGGGACAATCGAAGAGGATGCCCTCGACGTCCGAGAACGCCGAGCCGCCCCAGGTGACCGCATTTTCAAGGTAGCGCTTGACGTCACCCGCCATCGACTCGCGGACCTGGCGGAACTGGTTGGCATCGTCGGATATCTTTCCGAGCTCGGTGAGATGGGCGAGGCGGTCCTTGACGCACACCGCGACCTGCGAGGCCATGCGCGCCAGTTCGATGCCATCAAGCGTCTTCTGGCCATAGAGGTACTTGTTGGCGGTGCCGCCCATCGACAGCCCGAGCACGATCATGGCCGCGGCGGTGACGCCGGCCATGACCAGCATGAACTTCATCTTCAACGCGACGCGTGGCCCGCCGCGGATGCTGGTCGCCTTGGCTGGCGGCTTGGCCTGCGGTTTGCGATCCGAGACGTTCTGACGCCCCGGGCTGCGCGGTCCGGCCGGCTGGCCCTTGGCCTGCTCGCCGGTGCGCGTCTTCGCGCCTGCGATCGGCTTGGGGGCTGCATCGGGGTGGTTCTGCGGTGCGGGAGCTCTGCCGGAAGCGCTTGCTGGATTGGCCGCGGGCTTGGGGGGAGGCAGAGGCTGGGTCTTGCGGACGGCCTTGGTGGCCTGGCGCTGGCGACCGCTGGGTGCAGGTTGGGTCATGCGGATCCGTCAGCCCAGAAGGGCGGTGGCGAGGCAGCCGGCGAGGAGGCCCGCCGCGAGGTCATCCGCCATGATGCCCCAGCCTCCGGGCAGGTGCTCGCACCAAGTGACCGGCCAGGGTTTGGCGATGTCAAACACGCGGAACAGGGCGAAGGCGGCAGCCACGGCGAGCAGCGGCTGCCCGAGCAGGTGACTGGGCATGATCAGCAGGGCCAGCCACACGCCGGCAACCTCGTCGATCACCACCTCGGGCGGGTCGGCGACGGCGAAGTACCTGGCTGCAGCACCGGCGCAGGCGACGCCGGCCCAGCTGGCGGCCACCACGCATCCGAGCAGGACGGCCCGTCCGGTGTCAGGCCCGGTCATGAGCAGCAGCGGCAAGGCCAGCAGGGCTGCGGCAGCGCTGCCCCAGGTCCCCGGTGCCGGGCGCAACCGTCCGGTGCCGAACCAGGTGGCCAGCGCCACCGGCCAGCCGGCTTTAAGCGTCGACATCCAATTCGCCGAAGCGGGTTTCGATGAGCGATGCAATGGCCTGAACGGTGGCCTGGGCATCCGCACCATCAGCCTGGATGGTCAGTTCTGACCCACATTCAGCGGCCAGCATGAGCAGTTCCAGGACGCTCTTGGCGTCCACCGTCATATCGTCTTTGGTGATCGTCACATCGGAGCCGAAGCGGCTGGCGGCGGTGGCGATCTGGGTCGACGGACGGGCGTGCAGGCCCATGCGGTTGGTCAGCACGACCGTTTTTTCCGCGTGGGGCATGGAGGGATTGTCGGTGCTGGCCAGGCTATCGTCAAGGCCGCGCCTGGGGCTATGTAAGGCGGACTTGCGGATGAAGGCTCAGCGGATTCTTCATCAGCAATTCAGCCCCTGTTAACCCAGGTCGACACAAGACCGGGACACTCTCCACAACTGAGGTCCACCCCATGGCCGTCTCCCGCACCCTTCTTGCAGTTTCCCTGACGGCTGCCGCTATCGCCGCCGCCGACACCACGGCTCCGACCGTCCGCAACTGGGGCTTCGGCGTCCGCCGCGGCACCACGACGGAGCTGCGGACCTGGGCCTTGCGCGCCACGGACGAGACCGCCGCCGCCACTGCCGTCACCTACACGGTGACCGTCCTCCCGACCAAGGGTGAGTTGCGCCGCCTGGGCACGGCCATTGCCGTCAACGGCACCTTCACCCAGGATGACATCGACCAGCGCCGCATCGCCTACGTCCACACGACTTCGGCGACGGACGCCTTCGACCGCTTCTCCTTCACCGTCAGCGATGGAACCAACACCACCACCGCCGCGAAGCTCGAGATCTCGGTCGGCGAGGGCCTGCGGGTGCAGAAGGTCGGGGCGGCCAAGGTCGGGGCGTTCAATGCGGATGGCGGCGTGGCCGAGATCGTCGCCTTCGACGCGGCCACCGACCGGCTCTTCGTGGTCAACGGCGCGACCGCCAGCATCAACATCCTGAGCCTGTCGTCCTCCGGCACCCTGAGCGTGGTCGGCAGCCTTCGTCCGTCGCTGATTGTCGCGGAGGCCGACGACATCACCAGCGTCGCGTGCAAGAACGGCATCGTGGCGGTGGCGGTCGGCAACGCCCCGGTGGATGGTGTGGCCAACGACGCTGGCGACCGCGGCTATCTGTTCTTCTACGATGCCGCCACCGGACTGTACCTGGATCACGTGGACTTCTCCACGCAGCTCAAGAAATCGGACGGCACGTCCGCCACGGCGAGCGATGTCGGCGTCCAGCCCGACATGGTGACCTTCAGCCCCGACGGCAGCAAGGTGCTGGTCGCGGTCGAGGGCCAGCCCAGCCAGGACTACACCGTCGATCCCCAGGGCGGCGTGATCGTCGTCGACCTCTCCGACGGGGTGCTGCAGGCGCGCAATCATGCCACCTGGTGCGGGTTCGGTTCCTTCGTGGTCGCGACCCTGCGAACTGCAGGAGTGCGCATATACAACAACGAGGCCACCCCGGCGGCTGCGGCCAGTGTCACCGCCGACATGGAACCAGAGTACATCACCGTCTCGGCCGATGGAGCGACGGCCTACGTCACCTGCCAGGAGAACAACGCCTTGGCGGTGGTCGACCTCAGCGTGCCGCAGATCGCCTCGGTACTGGCGCTGGGAACCAAGGATTGGAATACTGGGCCGCAGTTGGATCCTTCCGATGAGGATGATGGAGGCGGCGACGCCGCCGTGAATCTGGTCAACAGGCCCGTCAAGGGCATGTACATGCCGGATGCCATCGCCTACGCGAATCTTGCCGGCGCCGGCCGCCTGCTGACCGCCAACGAGGGGGACGCGCGCGAGTACACCGCATTGGAGGAGGAGGAGAAGGTCAAGGACCTGAATCTCGATGACACCGCCTTCCCGACCGAGTTGTCGCTGAAGCTGGATGCGCAGATCGGAGAACTGCGTGTGTCCAATTCCGGCCCTGGGACCTTCGGCGGCGACAGCGACAACGATGGAGACTACGACTCCCTCTACGCCTACGGTGCGCGCAGTTTCACCATCTGGAATACCGATGGCACCCGGGTCTGGGACAGCGGTGATGCCTTCGAGCAGTTCCTGGCCACCTACTTCACGACCACATTCAACGTCAGCAACGATGATATCGAACTTGACAGTCGCAGCCCCAAAAAGGGTCCAGAACCGGAAGGCCTGACCGTGCTGGATGTGGGCGGTACAGCGCATGCCGTCATCGGACTCGAACGCCAGGGCGGCTTCTTCCTCTACAACATCTCGACCCCGACCGCCCCGACGATGACGGCCTACTACACCGGCCGCCATCTCGATCTCGATCCGGATGATTCGGACGAGGCCGAACTGGCTGGCGATCTGGCGCCGGAAGGCATTCTCGCCATCTCCTCGTCCGACAGCCCGACTGGCAAGCCGCTGGTCGTCCTCGGCAACGAGGTCAGTGGCACGATCGCCGTGCATGAAGTGGTCCTGGCCGCCAGCGATACCTACTCCGGCAGCGGAACGGGCATGGGCGGGGAGACCTCTGGCGGTTCCAGCAGCACCGCTTCCGCCGACGATGACGACGGCTCCGGCTGCGGCGTCGGCGGTTCCGGCATCATCCTGCTGACCGGCATGCTGGCCTTCCTCGGCCTGCGCCGGCGCCGCGACTGAGCGGTTCCATCGACGATGCGCTGGCGTGGCCTGACCAGGCGCGCCAGCGTGTCATTGTTTCGCTGAACGACGCTGCGCCGGGCTTCGCCAGGGAATCGCCTTGTCCGGCGCGCTGGCCGGCGAGCATCCCCACCCCATGACGCCCCAGCCCGTCCCTGCCTGGCGAGCCGCCATCGTGCGCGAAGGGGGCTGGGTGCTGCTCAACCTGTGGGCGTTGACCCGCGCCACCGGTGGAGAGGTCCGTCGGCGCCCGTGGCTGGCCGGCGCTATGCTCGTCCTGGTCGTGGCGGCCGGCGTTGTGGGCGGGGCGTGGGATTCCACCGCCGATGCCTGGGCCAGGGCCAACGACCGCCCCGGCGATCCGTGGCAGCGTTTCGCCTTGTCCATCCGCACCTTCGGCGCCTTCACCGATGTGCTGACGTGGACCGGTCTGCTCCTCGTCCTCGGCCGCATCCTCGGCCGCGAGCGCTGGCGCAAGCTCGGCATCGCCTGCCTGTGCGCCGCGTCGCTGGCCGGACTGGCCGCCAATCTCGTGCGACCGACCCTGGGCCGGGCGCGGCCCGACACCGATGCCGGGGTCTGGGCGGTGCGCGGGCCGGTACTCAGCGCACGCTGGCAGAGCCTGCCGTCCGGGCACACCGCCACCTCGGTCGGCGGAGGTGCGGCCCTGGCTGCGCTCGGCTCACCGCTTGGCATCCTCGCCGTCGCCCAGGGCGGCCTGGTGGCCTGGGCAAGCGTGCGTCTCGACCGCCATTGGGTCAGCGACGTCGCCGCCGGCCTCGGCCTCGGCCTGGGCGTGGGCGTGCTCGTCGCCCTGGCCTGGCGCCGGCTGGAGCGCGAGGGGGGCTGGGTGGCGGCGCCGTGATCAGCCTGCGCTTCGAGGACGGCACGCTGCTGCTCGACGGCCTGCCCGAGGACGGTGGGCTTCTGGCCGGGCTGTGCGTGTGGGATGACCGGGTGCGGCTGCACCGCGCGTCGGCCTTGCATTACGCAGCGATCCTGCGTCGGCTGCATGGCAAGGCGGAGTACCGCGACGAGGCCCGCGCCTACCGCGAGGTCGATCTGGTCGAGGCCGTGCCGCGCGTGATGCGCCAGTATCAGCGTACCGCCTTGGATGCCTGGGAGTCGTCGCAGCGCCGCGGCGTCGTGGTGCTGCCGACCGGCGCAGGCAAGAGCTACGTCGCCCTGCGCGCCATGCTCGCCTGCCGGCGTACGGCCCTGGTCCTCGCGCCGACCATCGATCTGGTGGTGCAGTGGGCGACCGATCTCGAGGCCCGCCTCGGCCGCCCGGTCGGCCAGTATGGCGGTGGCGAGAAGCGCATGGAGGACGTCACCGTCTCGACCTACGATTCCGGCATCCTGTTCATGCCGTGGTACGGCAACCGCTTCGGCCTGATCGTGTTCGACGAGTGCCATCACCTGCCGTCGGGGGTGACCAGCCAGACCGCGAGCATGTGCATCGCGCCGTTCCGCCTCGGCCTGACCGCCACGCCCGAGCGCACCGACGGGCAGGAGGGCCGCCTCGACGAGCTGATCGGTCCGATCGTCCACCGCACCCGCATCGACGAACTGGAAGGCGAGTTCCTCGCCAGCTACCAGGCCGAGGTGGTCGAGGTGGCGATGGATCCCGACGAGGCCGCTTCCTACGCCAGCCACCGCGCGCAGTACCTCGCCTTCCTGCGCGGCAGCGGGGTGCAGCTGTCGGCCCCCGACGGCTGGCAGAAGTTCCTCGCCGCCGCCGGGCGCGATCCGCGCGGTCGCGCCGCCCTGCGCGCCTGGCGCGAGCAGAAGCGCCTGGCCCGCGCCAGCCGGGCCAAGCTGCGCGCGGTGTGGGAGCTGCTGCGCGAGCATGCCGGCGAGCGTTCGCTGGTCTTCACCGACGACAACGACACCGCCTACGAGATCGGCCGGCAGATGGTCCTGCCGGTGCTGACCCACCACACCAGGCCGGCCGAGCGCCGCGCCATGCTCGGCAATTTCCGCGGTGGCAGCTGGCCGGTGCTGGTGACCAGCAAGGTGCTGAACGAAGGCGTCGACGTACCGGAGGCCAGCGTCGGCATCATCGTCAGCGGCTCGGGCAGTGTGCGCGAGCACGTGCAGCGCCTCGGCCGCATCCTCCGCCCGCAGGCCGGCAAGGTGGCGGTGCTCTATGAACTGGTCTCAGCCGGGACGGCGGAGGGATTCACCAGTGAACGCCGGCGTTCCCACGCCGCCTTCGGCGAACTCGATTGGCGGGACGGCTGATGCTTACGCGCAATCTGTTGCGCTTCGCCGTGCGCGGCGACCGCCTCGAACCGCGCTGGCTGAAGCCGACTCCGGCCGTGCGCCAGCTCGCCGAGGACCTGCTGGCGCACTGGCGTGGCGGCATCGGCCGCATGCGTGGCGAACTGGACGAGGCGGAATCGGCCATCCTGCACGGCTCGCACCAGTTGCTGGTCGGGCGCGGCCTGTCCAAGGTGCTGACCGACGCCTGCGACTTCGGCGATCCGGCCTCGGCCGAGGCGCTGCGCACGCGCGCCCTCGTCGCCAGCTTCGCCCGTCTGGCCCAGCCGGCCGCCAGCCCCGAGGCGCATCGCTCGGCGGTGGCCGGCGAGTTGGCGCTGACCCCCGAGGCGCTGGCCGACGGCCTGTATGCCGATCTGCCCGACCGCGCCGTGCTGGCCCAGGTGCCGGGCTGGGACGCGGAGAGCCTGATCGCGCGCTGCAACCTCGCCCTCGCCCAGGGCCTGCTGCTGGGCGCCCGCGAACTGCGCGTCCACCTGCGCGACCGCGAGCGCGGACTCCAGCGCCGGCTCCTGCGCGCGCTGTCGCGCCGCCGGCTGGTCGCCGAGGTGGCCTCGGCCGATGGCGGCGGCCTCTACCTGACGGTCAGCGGGCCGGCGGCGGTCCTCGACCAGCGCAGCGCCTACGGCATGCAGTTGGCGTTGTGGCTGCCGGCGCTGGCCTGCGCGCAGGCCTGGACCGCCACCGCCCAGGTGCTGCCGCCGCGGGCGACCGGCGACGCGACCCTGACCCTCGACGCTGGCCTCGGCCTGCCCGGCGATCTCGCCTTGCTCGACTGGGTGCCGCCCGAGCTGACCGCGTGGCTGGCCCAGCTAGCGGCCAAGCTGCCGGGCTGGAATCAGGTCGAGGCCGAGCCGATCCTGCTCCCCGGGGGTGCCGTGGTGCTGCCCGACCTCGCCCTTGACGACGGTCGCGGCCTGGTCGCGATCGAGCTGTTCCATCGCTGGCACCTTGTCCAGCTGCGGACGCGGTTGGAGCAGCTGCGCTCGGGCGCCCTCGAAGGCCTGCTCATCGGCGTCGATCGCGGCCTGCAGCGGCTGGCCGAGGCGCGGCCGCTGCTTGAGGATCCGCTGATCGGGAGCCGGGGCTTCCTCTTCTCCGATCTGCCGGCCCCACGCGCCCTGCTGGACGCGCTGAAGCGGCTCAGAAACGCAGCGACCCCGGCCTGATGGCCGGGGTCGCGTGCGAGCAGCCTGTGCGGCGGCTCAGAGTCCGAAGGCCTGCGCCAGGGCGCTGAGGAACATGCCCAGGCCCTTGCCGATGCCGGCGACGCCGTTGCTGACCAGGAAGCTGACGCCGATCAGGATGCCGCAGTACAGCACGCCGATGGCGACGTTGTTGCCGGACAGCTCAGCCTTCTCGTCGATGCCCTTGGTCAGCTTGTCCATGACCTTGAAGGTGACGGTGATGGCGAAGCTGGCGACCATGATGGCCACGGCCAGATTGATCACGCCGGCGACCAGGCCGACGATGCCGTTCCAGATGCCGCCCTGGACCAGGGTGGTGAGCGCACCGGTCATGCTGTCGATGCCGGAGCCGATGACGTTGGTGTAGCTGATCACCGCGCCGGCGGCGAGCAGGGCGACGGCGGTGTTCTTCTTGGCGATCTCGGCCCAGATGTCGAGGCCGCCGAGCAGCTTCGAGACTACCTGGAGTCCCTTGGTGATGGCGAAGGCGGCGATGCCGAGGCCGACCGCGAGCTGGATGATGCCGAGGACCAGTCCGCCGAGCGAACCGGCGACCGCCATCCAGGGGCTCGGAGTGGCGGCAGGCGAACCATCGGCAGCGAACGCTGCGGTGGCGCACAGGGTGGCCAGGGCGAGGGCACGGGTGGCATTGATCATGGTGAGAGACTCCGGGTGAGGAGGTGGGTGAGGGCGGGGACTGTATGACGCACCCGGCGTTGCCAAGACCCATCCCGCCCGGTCTAGCTCTTCACGTCCACGACACCTTGACCACGCATTTCCTGAATGGGGCGGATGCGTCGGCCAGCAGGCAGCATGGCTTGTGCCCCTCGAGGGGACGGAAGATGGCAAAGCATCCCGGGGTGACGGTCACCAGGTGCGATGCCGACGGTTCCGGGTGGAACCACAGGTCGGGGCCGGCCTGCTCACCACTGGCCATGCCGGCGGCAGGACACCAGCCCATGCGCTCGCCGCCGCTGATCACATACTGGATGTCGAGGTAGCGCCGATGGCTTTCGAATCGACGTGCCGCCGGTGCGAAGGTGGTGCCCGTCTCGGTGATGGCGAAGAGGTCCTCGCCCTCGATCGCCTGCCGGCCGTCGGGGACGCGGCTCCAGTCCTGGGCCTCCAGCCAGGCGAAGGCCGGCTTGAGACGGTGATGCAGATCGAGGTAGGCGGCGTGGTTGGCGAGCAGGTCGAGGATCATGGCGGCGGCAGGATGCACCCCCGCCCCTCCGGCCAACTGGCATTTCCCAGGCCGGCGGCATGCTGCCGCCCCATGCTTCGCGCCCTCGCCCTCGCCACCGCCGTCCTGCTGACCTTCACCGCTGCCGGCTGCAAGAACCGCACCAAGCCGGTCGTCCAGACCCCGAACTACGCCGCTGAACTGCCGCCTGGGCAGGCCGCCCTGCGCGAGGTCGATACGGCGAGCCTGCCGCCGTTCCGCCTGACCCCGGCGGAGCGCACCGCCCTGCAGCAGGGCATCGTCCACAGCCTTGCCTTCCTGGCCAAGCCGTCGTCGGCGGTGCGCTTCCCCAAGGAGCTGCCGATCACGCGCGACCTGGTCCAGGCTTCGCTGGCCGATCTCGCCAGGCTCCTGGCCACCGCCAGCGATGACGAGCTCGACCGTGCCCTCCGCACCCGCTACCGCGCCTTCATGTCGGTGGGCTGGGATGGCAAGGGAGGCGTGCTGCTGTCCGGCTATTACACCCCGATCCTGGCCGCGAGCTGGCACCGCGAGGGGCCGTACCAGTACCCGGTCTACACCAGGCCGGAGCAGCTGGTCGGCGGCTCGGTGCACGAGCAGGCCTCGTGGAAGCGCCTGGACGGCACGCTGATGCCGTGCCCGCCGTATGCCGAGCTCGAGTCCAGCGGCCAGCTCAAGGGCCGCGAGCTGGCCTGGCTGACCGACCCGTTCGACGCCTACAACGTCCGCGTGCAGGGCTCGGCCAAGATCCGCCTGCCCGACGGCAAGGTCGCCGACATCGGCTATGCCGGGACCACCGGCCATGAGTACGTCTCGATCGGCAAGCAGATGGTCGCTGATGGCAAGATCGCCGCCGACAGGCTGTCGGCCCAGTCCATGCGTGCGTATTTCGCAGCCCATCCGGAGGATCTGGCGACCTACGCGGCGCAGAATCCGCGTGGCATCTTCTTCACCGTCACCAGTGGCGGTCCTTTCGGTTCGCTCGGGCAGCCGGTCACCACCGATGTGACCGTGGCCACCAACAAGCAGATATTCCCACCTGCAGCCATCATGCTGGTGCAGACCTCGGTCGTCGCCGCCAGCGGCAAGGTCGAACCCTACACCGCCCTGCGTCTCGACCAGGACACTGGCGGCGCGATGCGCGCGCCAGGTCGCGCCGACCTGTACATGGGCGTCGGCGAGTCGGCCGGGCAGCGCTCCGGTGGCCAGTGGTACGAAGGCCGGATGTGGTACCTGGTCCTGAAGTGACCTATCGGGTCAAGGATATCTTCGGCCCGACCATCCAGGGCGAGGGCCTGCATGCCGGACAGGCCTGCATGTTCCTGCGCCTCGCCGGATGCAACGCCTGGGACGGCCGGCCTGAGACCCGTGCCGCCTCGGCCTGTCCCTACTGCGACACCGACTTCCGCGGCGGCGAGGCGATGGCGCTGGAGGCCGTGCTGGACCGGCTCAAGCCGCCAGCCGCAAGCCGCGAGCCGGTTGCGATGGGCTGCGTCCTCTCCGGCGGCGAACCGCTGCTGCAGGCCGACGCGGCCCTGCTGGACGCGCTCGGCGGCGCCTTCGCCTGGGTCGACATCGAGACCAACGGCACCAGGGCCTGCCCGCCGCGCCCGGCCAACGTATTCGTGTCGTGCAGTCCCAAGGCGGTGGCGGGCCAGCCGGTGGTCGTGGAGCCCGACTGGTGGAAGGTGCTGATCCCCGCGCAGGCGGCGTTCCTCGATCGCGCCCTGGGCAGCGGCAAGCCGGTGTTCGTGCAGCCGGTGTGCCCCGAGCACGGACCGGTCGGCGACGACTATGCCGCGAATATGCAGCGCTGCGTGGGGTTATGCCTCGAGCGCGGCTGCCGCCTCAGCCTGCAGTTGCACAAGTACGCGGGCGTGCCGTAGCTCAGCGGAGGACGAGGAACAGGCCGCCGGCCAGGGCGAGGCCGAGGGCCAGCAGGCCCATGCAGCCACCCTTCTTCTTCTCGCCGGCGGCGCGGGCGGGCGCCTTGCGGGCGGCTGGCTTGTCCAGCGCGTCGATCAGGGTGATCAGCTCGTCGGCGCTCTGCGGACGCTTCGCCGCATCCTTCTGCATCATGTGCTCGATCAGCTGACGCACGTTCGCCGGCAGGTCGGGCACCAGCGTTGCCAGCGACGGCGGCGCTTCGCGCAGCACCTTGGTCAGCACCTCCGTGCCGGTCTTGCCGTCGAAGGGCAGCTTGCCGCTGACGATCTGGTAGAAGGTGGCGCCGAGGGCATAGATGTCGGCCGTGCGCCCGGCGTCACGGGCGTTGCGGATCTGCTCGGGCGGCATGTATGCCGGGCTGCCCAGGGCCATGCCCTGCATGGTCAGGCCGGCCGCGTCGTTGTTGTCGATCTGCTTGGCCAGGCCGAGGTCGGCGAGCTTGGCCACCCCATCCTTGCCGACCAGGACGTTGGCCGGCTTGATGTCGCGATGGATGATGTCCTTGCCGTGGATGAAGGCGAGGGCTTCGGCGCACTGGCGGATGTAGCCGGTCGCCGACTTGGCGTCGAGACGGCCGCTCTCCGGCTCCTCGCTCAGGCCGGCCAGGGTGTTGCCGTCGACGAACTCCATCAGCAGGTAGTGCACTCCGCGATCCATGCCGCAATCGAACACGCCGACCACGTTCTTGTGCTGGATGGCGGCCGACAGCTTGGCCTCGCGCTGGAAGCGCTGCACCACCTCGGGCTGGGCGGCGGCGCGGCTGCTCAGCATCTTGATGGCGATGCGCCTGCCGACCGAGACCTGCTCCGCCTCGTAGACCACCCCCAGGGCGCCGGCACCGAGACGGCGGATCAGCCGGCAGCCGCCGACATCCTTGCCGACCAGCTTGTCCTCGACCTTGGCCGCGGCGATGGTGATGGTGCGCTGGCAGCTCGGGCAGTTCAGCTGCTTGCCGGCCACGCGGGCCGGGACGCGGAACTCGTGCTGGCAGTACTTGCAGATGGTCAGGAGGTCTGCGGCGTCCGTCATGGCGGCGGATCCTGGGGGTCGGGAGCGCTTTGCCAACGCACATGCCTGCCTACAACCCCCCGGCGTGAACGACCCTATCGGCCCCGAGACCCGCCTGGAGTTCGCCGAGCGCGTCCTGGGCCATCGCTTCGCCAATCCCGATCTGCTGCTGCAGGGCTGTACGCACGCCAGCCGCCTGGGCGCCCAGGCCACGCCGGAGGATCGCCGCCGCAGCGCCAACGAACGCATGGAGTTCCTCGGCGATGCGGTGCTCGGCGCGGCCGTCGCCATCGCCGTCTACCGGCGGAATCCGCAGACCGACGAGGGCTGGCTGTCGCGGGCCAAGTCCAACCTGGTGTCGCGGGCCATGCTCGCCCGGGTGTGCGAGCGCTGCGGCCTGCTGGCCCACGCCGTGATCGGCGGCCAGGTCGGCCCAGAGCCACCGGATTCGGTGAAGGCCAACCTCGTCGAGGGGGTGATCGGCGCGGTGTTCCTCGACGGCGGCTGGGAGCCGGCCGTGCGCGTGGTCGACCGGCTGCTGGAGGCTGAGCTGGCCGACCGCACCCAGGGTGACGCGGATCCGCGCATGGCGCTGCAGGAGTGGTCGCTGGCCGCGAACCAGAAGCTGCCGGTCTACGCCTGCGTGCGCAGCGGTGGCACCGATCACGCGCCGGAGTACCGCGCCACCGTGACCGTGGGCGAGCGCTGCGAGGCCGGCACCGGGGTCAGCCGCAAGAAGGCCGAGGCGGCGGCCGCCAGCGCCATGCTGGCAGCCATCGCCAAGCCGTCGTAGGCTCAGGCCGCCCGTTCGCGGCGCAGCTGCCAGCTCGCCAGCGCCCCGCCGAGGAAGCCGCCGAGGTGCATCTGCCAGCTGATCAGCTGGACCTTGTTGGCGGTCGTCGGCAGCATGCCGGGGATCAGGCCGGACAGCAGCACGCCGACCGGGATGGCGAGCAGGAACGCCCCCCAGCTGCGGCGGAAGAGGCCATTGCAGACCAGGAACCCCACCAGGCCGAAGACGATGCCGCTGGCGCCGATGTGCGGGACGCCGGCCGGGGCGATGAGCCAGGTCAGGCTTGCCGAGACCAGTGCGCTGTAGAGCACGGCGAGGCCGGTCAGGCCCTGGCTGTACCAGCAGCCGAGCAGGCCGAGCACGAGCAGGCCGACGCTGTTGCTGGCGAGATGGTGGATGTCGCCGTGCAGGATGTGGCAGCCGAGGATGCCCCACAGGCCATGCGCCGTGCGGGGCATCAGGCCGAGCCAGCCGACCAGCCAGATGTCCATCACCCGGAGGATGACGTCGGCGACGAAGACCAGCCAAAGGACCCCAAGCCACGAGGTGACGAGGATCAGGCTCGACGTCTGCTGGCTGCCGCGGTTGGGCATGGCGGCAGACTAGCGGGACTCCAGCCGCGAGGCAGGAGCGAAGCCCCGGAGCTACGCCGAGGCGAGTGCCTCGGTCGCCGCCTCGGCCATCGCCTGGACGTTGGCCGGCGGGACGTCGGGCAGCACGGCCTCGTGGCTCGGGCTGATGATGACATGGGGGCCGAGCACGTCGCGCACGCGGCGGACCTCGTCGCGGATCTGCTGCGGCGAGGCATTGGGCAGCATGTCCTGCGCGTCGATGCCGCCGAGGAAGGCGATCCTGCCGCGGAAGTCGCGCGCCAGGCTGATGGCGTCCATGCCGCGCGCCTTGGCCTGCAGCGGGTGCAGGCAGTCGACGCCGGCATCGATCAGGCGGGGGATGACGCGGTGGATGGCGCCGCAGGAGTGCAGGATGACCTGCAGGCCGTGCTGGTGGCCCTGGTCGGTGAAGCGCTTGAACCACGGCATGACGAAGCGATCGAACTCGCGGGGGCCGCAGATGCAGTCCTGCTGGGTGCCGAAGTCGTTGCCGAAGAAGAACGCGTCGATTTCGCCCTTGGCCTGCGGGAAGAACAGTTCATTCGCCTCATGGTAGAACCTGCAGACGCGTTCGGTCACCGCCTCGACCACCTGCGGATGCGTGTGCATCTTGGCGAGGTAGTCCTCGAAGCCGAACAGATCCATGACGTTATGGTAGAAGCAGGTCCACATGCCGCTGGCGCGGTAGTACGGTCCGGCGGCACGCAGTTCGGCGAGGGTGCCGCTGAAGTCCATGTACTTCGCCTCCGGCCAAAGCGGCCAGGCCTCGACCTCGGCCACCGATTCGCAGTCGGCGAACGGTCCAGGCGCCCCGTGCGCGGTCTTGCCCACCGCCCACATCGGCCTTCCCTCGGGGTGCTTGTACGACCAGGGCGCGATCCAGCGCAGGTCGTCGCCAAGCCGGCGGCGGATGGCCTCGCCATCGGTGCTGCCGAAGTGGCGGTGCAGGATCGGCCAGGTGGCGCCGTCCGGATTGCCCAGCCAGAAGCCGGTGCGGTCGGGTTCGCCGCGGGCGATGATGGCGCGGATGCGGGAGCGTGAATCCATGTCTGGCCTCCGACCGCGATCATCGGGCGTCGCAGCTGGCGTCACTTGGCCGACTTGTAGCTTATTGGTATGAATCCGTTGTTCTCTGGCGTATTCCCCTGGCCGTCCCGTGGGCTGTCGGTGCCGCTGGTCGCCGGACATTTCACGCTGAGAGACCGTGATTTCCAGACGACCTACCGTCTTCCTTTCGTCGCGGTGCATCTCTATGCCTATGCGGCTGTGGTCCGTTTCGATGATGCCGAGTCCCGCCTCGAGCCTGGCGACCTGACCGTGACCCCGCCCGGCACGGGCAGCCGCTACCATCTGCCGAAACCAGGCTCCCATTGGTGCCTGCATGTGCCGGTGCCGGAAGCGGATGGCGGGAGGACGCTGGCGCTGCCGTGGCAGGTCCGGCTGGGCGATGAGGCCAACATGGTCCGGGAGCGTCTGGTCCGGATCATCGATCACGTCGGTCGGGCGCGCGGCTCGCCAGGCGGTCCGGCCGAGGCGGCGGCGGCCGGCGGCGTGCTCGAGCTGTTCGCCTGGTTGGCGGAGCGGCCGGCGGCCGGGGCTGCGGGAAACCGTGGCGAGCGGGCCGTCGTCCAGGCCGCGGCGGAGCTGCGCCTGCGTCCTGAGCGCTCCTGGCGCATCGCCGGCCTGGCGGCGAAGGTCGGGGTCACCCCGGCCTATCTGGCGCGACGCTTCCGTCAGCGCTTCGGCCACACCCTCGCCCGCTACCAACTGATCCAACGCGTCGGCGCGGCCCAGGCCCTGCTCGCCTGCACCGAGGACCAGGTCGGTGAGATCGGCGCCCGGGTCGGTTTGCCTGACCCGCATCATTTCAACAAGCTGTTCCGCCGCATCACCGGGGTCCCGCCGAGTGTATTCCGTTCGGCGCATCGCGCTGGCGACCGCGCGATCGGCCGCTAGGACGCCGCCATGCCCGATCCGCTCGCCCATCTGATCGAGAACAACCGCCGCTGGGTCGAGTCGATCACCGCCCAGGATCCGGAGTTCTTCGGCAAGCTCGCCAAGCAGCAGCGTCCGGAGTACATGTGGATCGGCTGTTGCGACAGCCGGGTGCCGGCCAACGAGATCATCGGCCTGCTGCCGGGCGAGGTCTTCGTCCATCGCAACGTCGGCAACGTGGTGCTGTCCAACGACCTGAACTGCATGTCGGCGGTGCAGTACGCGGTCGAGGTGCTGGGCATCCGCCATCTGATCGTCTGCGGCCACTACAACTGCGGCGCGGTCAACGCCTCGATGGAGGACATGGCGCATGGCCTGATCGATTTCTGGATCTGGCCGATCAAGCAGATCCAGCGCAAGCATCCCTGGCTGTCGGCGCTGCCGCCGATGCGCCAGCGCGAGGTGATGTGCGAGCTCAACGTGGTCGAGCAGGTCTCCAACCTCGCCGAGTGCAAGGTGCTGCGGCGGGCCTGGTCCGAAGGCCAGCAGGTCGACATCCACGGCTGGGTCTACGACGTGCAGGACGGCCGCCTGCGCGACGTCGTCGTCCAGCTCGAGCGCGATGGCGACACCCGGGCGCTGATCGCCGCCGCCGAGGCCGCCATCCGCGCCCGTGCCCAGGCCTGATCCCGGTTGCGCCCGTCGTCGCAGGCCGAGCATCCCGCCCCATGAGCGATGCGGCCAATCCCTGGACCCCCGGCGGCGGTCTGCGCTTCCAGCTGCTGGCGAGCAGCGGCAGCGCACGGCGTGGCCGCTTCTGGACCAAGCACGGCCCGGTCGACACCCCGGCCTTCATGCCGGTGGGCACGCAGGCGGCGGTGAAGTGCGCCTTCCCCGGCGCGGTCGCCGACACCGGCGCCCAGGTCGTGCTGGCCAACACCTACCACATGGCCAACCCCGAGCGCGTCCAGCTGGTCGAGCGCCACGGCGGGCTGCATGCGCTGATGCGCTGGGAGCGCTCGATCCTCACCGACTCCGGCGGCTTCCAGGTGTTCTCGCTGCCCGAGCGCACGATCACCGAGGAAGGCGTGCAGTTCCGCTTCACCCAGGATGAGGCCCCGACCACGCTGACGCCCGAATCGTCGATGGACACGCAGAAGCGGCTCGGCGCCGACATCGTCATGGCCTTCGACGAGTGCGTCGCCCATGACGCCAGCGCCGCCTACGTCGGCGAGAGCCTCGGCCGCACCGAGCGCTGGCTGAAGCGCTGCACCACGGTGCAGCTGCAGGAGCACCAGCACCTCTTCGGCATCGTCCAAGGCGGCATGGATCTCGAGCTGCGCTCGCGCGCGGTGCAGCAGGTCGCGGCGCTCGGCCTGCCCGGCATCGCCATCGGCGGCGTCTCGGTCGGCGAGGGCCACGCGGCGATGGTCCGCGTGGTCCGCCACACCGCTCCGCTGCTGCCCGCCGACCGGCCGCGCTACCTCATGGGCGTCGGCCTGCCCGAGGACCTGGTCGCCTCGGTCGAGGCCGGCATGGACATCCACGACTGCGTCATCCCGACGCGCTATGCCCGCGAAGGCACCGCCTTCACCTGGGACGGCAAGATGCGGCTGAAGGACAAGAAGTTCCGCAAGGACCGCTACGCCATCGACACCTCGTGCACCTGCCCGGCCTGCGCCGGCGGCTTCAGCCGCAGCTACATCCGCCATCTGCTGTTCGCCGGCGAGACCCTGGGCGAGATGCTGATGACCCTGCACAACCTGCATTTCTACCAGCGGCTGATGGAGGCGATGCGCCTGGCCATCGAGCAGGACCGCTTCGCCGCCTGGGCGATCGACTTCCGCACGCGCTACATGAAGAGCCGCGACGATTGATGAAAATAACTGTGGTGCAGACTGGGCGGTTGAGGGACGCCCACGTCGCCGCCCTGCGCGACGAGTACGTCAAGCGCTTCGGCCGCTTCGGCAAGCTGGAGGTGGTCGAGCGCGAGTCGAAGGGTGGTGTGCCGCTGTGGCCGACCGGCGCGCGCTGGCGCGTCGCCCTCGATGAGCGTGGCGAGCAATACGACTCGCCGGCCTTCGCCAAGCGGCTGGAGAAGTGGAGCGCGGCGCATGGTCCGCTCGCCTTCCTGGTCGGCGATGCCTACGGCATTGATGCGCCATCGCTGGCCCTGGCCGATGCCAGGCTGTCGCTCGGAGCGATGGTCCTGCCGCATCAGCTGGCGCACCTCGTCCTGGTCGAGCAGATCTACCGCGCCGCGACGATCCTCGCCGGCACCGGCTACCATCACGGCTGACCCCGGCCTGGCTCCCGGATCCGCAGCAGTGGCAGCACGGACACGGCGCTGAGCACCAGGCAGGCCACGGCCAGGCCGGTGAAGGAATCGTGGCTCCAGGCCGACCAGACGGCGGCGGCGCCAAGGCCGGCGATCAGCGCGATCGGCAGCTGGGCAGCGGCCATCACCGCCAAGCGGTTGGCCCGGCCGTGGGCCGGCAGGATGGCGAGCTGCAAGGCATGCATGCCGATGTTGCCGGCAGTCATCGCTGCCCCGAACAGGGCGAACAGCCAGCACCAGGCCGTACCGCCGGCGGCCAGCGGGGCGCCGGCGCATACCGCCAGCCAACCGAGGCGTGCCGCGATGCACACCGGCCTGGCGCCCCAGCGGTCGCCGGCCCAGCCGGCGAGCAGGCCGCCGACGACCGCGCCGCCCATCTGCCAGGCGATGAGCTGGCCGAGGAAGCTGTCGTCCTGCCCGGTGCCATGCACGGCGTGGATGCCGAGATACGGGACCACCGCCGCGGCCAGCCCGCCGCTTGCGCTGGTCCACAGCCAGCGGCGCATCTCGCGATCCCCGGCGATCACCTGCGGCAGGCTGCGCAGGTTCTCCCACAGGCCGGTCTCGCGTTCGCGCGTCGCATCCTCCGGCGGTTCGCGGATCATGGCGAACACCGCGTAGCTGACCATGAGCACGGCGAAGGCGTACAGATGCAGCAGGCCGTAGCCCGCCTGCCCGGGATGCTCAGCGAGGGTATGGGCGATCACCCAGCCCGCCGGGATGCCGAGGATGGCGCTGATGGCGAAGCGGACGGCGAAGAGCGAGGCGCGGCGTTCCGCCGGAACGGTGCGGGCGACCAGTTGCTGCCAGGCGGTGGCGCTGATCCCGCCGAACAGCCCGCTCAGCAATGGGGCCGCCGCAACCGCGATGATCGCCAGCAGCGGGCTGTCCACCAGCAGCAGCACGAGCGCGGCGACCAGGAAGGGCAGGCGCTGCGGAATACCGGTCCACAGCAGCAGCGGTTGGAAGCGTCTCAGGCCGCCGATGCGATGGGCGAGGAAGATCGGCGGCAGCTGGAAGCCGATCATCATCAGCGCCGGCATCAGCGCGACCAGCGACTGCGGTCCACCCAGCCCGTTGACCACGCTCGGCAGCAGGGTCTGGGCGTTGACCAGGGCCAGGGCGCCCATGAACAGGCCGCCTTCGACGGCGTGGGCCAGCCAGTTGCGTCTGAAGTCCGCCTGATGCGGCACAGCCATGGCGGTCATCGGGTCCTCAGGCTACGCCACGCCTCGGCTGGGGCCAGGGGAGGCGCTTCAACGGTTCCGACGGGATCGTACCTGCAGGGCGGGCATGGATGCGGAAACTGCACGCATGGACTTCATCCGCATCGAGGGGCGCGACCTGGTCGACGGGGGTCGCGCCGTGTGTCCGCGTGGCGCCAACCTGGGCAACTGGCTGATCATCGAGCATTTCATGATCGGACTGCCGTCGGTGGAGCGGGACATGCACCGGGCCATGGCCGACGTGTTCGGTCGGGAGACGTCAGCCGAGTTCTGGCGGCGCTACCGCGACGCCTACATCACCGAGGCTGATATCGCCTATCTTGGCCAGCTTGGCGCCACCCTGGTGCGGCTGCCCTTCAACCAGACGTTGCTCGAGGATGACGCTGCGCCGGGCGCCTGGCGGCCGGAGGGGCTCGCCCGTCTCGACGCCTGCATCGGCTGGTGCCGCAGCCATGGCATCCGCGTGCTGCTTGATCTGCATGCCGCCCCCGGAGCGCAGGCGCTCGATTGGAATGCCGATTGCGACACCGGGCGTACGCTGTTCTGGGAGCATCCCGCTCTCCGCGCACGGGCGACGGCGATGTGGCGCATGCTGGCCGAGCGCTATCGCGACGAACCGGCTGTATTCGGCTACGATCTGCTCAATGAGCCCGTGGCGCGCGGCGAGGACGGGGTGCTCAACGGCTGGTATCACGAGACGATGGCGGCCATCCGGGCGGTCGATCCCCGCCACATCATCTGCCTGGAATCGAACATGTGGTCGAAGGAACCGGCGCGGCTGGATCCACGCCTGTTCACCGATCCGCAGGTGATGGCCCAGGCGCACCTCTATCTGCAGCAGTATCTGCCGTGGGACCGGCTGGGGTCCTGGCCGACGTCGATCGAAGGCCGGGCGATGGATCGTTCGTGCATCGTCCGCGCCCTCGACGCCCAGGTCGATGCGGTGCGCTTCCCGCGTCCGTGGCTGATGGGCGAATTCGGCCTGCACCACGGCGGCCCGGATTCCCCCATGGGCATGGGGGAGACGCTCGATGCCCACTACGCCGCCTACGCTGAACTCATCGACATCATGCGCGAGCGCGGCATGCCCTGGACGATCTGGACCTACAAGGATGCCGGAATGGGGTGGGTGCGTCCCACCGGCGACCGGCCATGGCTGCAGTTCGCCTGCCGCGAGCGTTTCAGCAAGCAGCGGGCAGCGCTCCGCCGCCTCTGCGGCGTGCACGACTGGAGCGAACTCGGCGAGCGTCCGGAACTGTACCATCGCCTGGCCGAACTGGCGCCAGGTCTGCACTCCGGTGAGATCCTCGCCCGCGTGCGTGAGGTCGAACGGCTGGGCGAGGGATTGCTCCTCCGTTCGCAACTGCTGGCACTCAAACGCGAACTGGGGGACGATGCCCTGCTCGCCATGGCCGAGGATTGGCGTTTCGATCGCTGCCAGCGGCTGCCGGCCGGAGAGAAGCTGGTCCGCGCCGGCCTGGCTACCTGAGCCAGGCCTCCAGCCCGATCTGGTCGGCCGCCTCCAACGCCGTCATCACCTGATGGATGGTCGGTGGATCGGCGACCACCAGCAGGCAGCGGCGCCACGCCAGCGCCGCGATGGCCCAGCCCGGCATGTCCCAGGCAGGCGGTGCGACCCGAGCGCCCAGCTGGGCGCTCAGCTGGACCATCTGCGCATCATCGCGGCAGAGGTGCCCGATCGGCAGGATCGCGACGGCGGCGCGCTCGGCGGGATGCAGGCGGTCCAGCGGTTCCGCCAGCCCGATGCAGAGGCAGCCATGATGCAGGGCCGCGGACAGACCACCGGCAGCCAAGGCGGCTATGGCCTCGCGCAGGGTGCTGACGTCGCCAGTCGGGGCTGGCGCTGCGGGATCGCAATCCCCGGACATGGCGACAGCCAGGCCCGAACAGGCGGCCAGGTCGAGGCTCCAGGCGCCAAGAGCCGCACCGCGCGGGCTACGGGCGAACACGCCTGCCGGCAGGCAGTCCGGCAGCAGATGGGGCGCACGCGGAGCGGGATCCGCGAGCGCCCCGAGCAGTTCCTCCAACCGGGCGAGGCCGCTCGGTGACGCCGTGGCGTTCCAGGTATGGTTCAGGGTGTCGAGAGCCAGGCCGCCGTCGCCTGCAAGCCACGGATCCAGCAGCCGACGGAGCAGGGCTTCGCCGTCAGGCACGGTCAACGGCAGGGGAGGGTAGGTGCGCACCCCGGCATCAGCCGCTGACAACCGGGCGTTGCGGGTCAGCTGCCCGCTGGCTGAGCTGGTCCACCAGCAGCCGATGGCGTGGGCGAGGGCCTGCCGCGCCGGGGCCGGATCGCGCCCGGCCAGTGCGAACCACACCGGGCGCTTCCCCAGCCCCGGATCCAGGCGCAGCAGCTGGCCGGTGCTCGAGACCACCGCCTGCACGGCGCTCGCCGCGTCGAAGCCGCGGCAGACCAGCGGCTCGCCGGCGGCGAGGACGGTGGTCAGCACAAGCAGGATGATGTGTCGGGGCATGGCGCCTATGGTCGATGACCCCGGCCGTGCAGCCAGGGTCATCGGATGGTGCCCAAGATAGGAATCGAACCTACGACCTTCGCATTACGAATGCGCTGCTCTACCGCTGAGCTACTCGGGCTGACAATGGGTTACGAAAATGATCTGGGAACCTGGGAACGGATCTGGGAACGGGGCTTGAGAGACGCGAGTTTGCCCAGGGCCTCCGCTTGGAGGTCCGCGTTGCTCTTGGCGTAGCGGAGGACTTGGTTCACGTCGAGGTGTCCGGTGAAGAGGGCGACCGTGGCGGGGTCGATGGCGGCGCGCAACATTCTGGTGATCGCCCATCGTTTCAAGTGGTAGATGCCAGCGTGCCGGCCGAGCTTCAACCGCTTGGCGATGGTGTTGCGGTACCACAGGGTCAACTCATCAGCTCGACCCTTGGAGATCCGCCACGGCCTGTCCTCCTTGTAGTGTGGGAACAGGGGGCTGTTCCCATCGCCATCCGGCAGCGCCAACCGCTGCCAGTCATCCATGTGCTCCTGCTGGACGACATGGCGCCACCCGCCGCTGTGCTTCTCGTTGGGCAGCACCAGTTCGCCGGCCTCCACGTCCAGGTCGCACTGGCGCAGCCGGCAGGCGGTGATGGGTCGAGCGCCGTAGGTCAGCAGGTACTCGACCAGTGCGGCCGCACGTTCGCCGTAGCCGGCCGCGCAGTCGCGGATCGCCTCAACCTGGGCATCGGTGAGCAGGGGGGCTGGAGCCTTGCGGACGGGCCGGTCAGGCCGCCACGCCAGCACCTCGGGCCGGATGTCCACGTTCTTCTCTTTGGCCAGCCAGCGCAGGACGCCGACCAGGTACACGCCGGGCTGGCGGTGCGCGGGATCGGCCTTGGCCCAGGACCTGAGATCTGTTGCGGTCAGGCGGTCGGGCTTGCCCCATCCGCGCTTCCTGACGACGGCCGACAGGCGCAGAGCTGCGTCCGTCCGATGCGGGGTCGGGTCGTCTGCCCTCCAGAGGTCGATCAGCTGGAAGAAGTGTTCCGCCGTCACGCTGGGCAGATGCTCGCGCATCCAGACTTCCGCGCCCTCATGGGTCGGGAAGGATTCGGACTTGAGCCGCTTGCCGTCCTTGACGTAGTGGACGCGGAAGCCGGCGCCGTGGGGTTGGATGGATGCCATTACCTGCCCTCGTATGCCCGTAGGGCGGCGGTGATGCGATCTATGTAGTCTTCGACTTCTTTAGCCACCGAAACGGTGCTGCCGGGTTGTACGGGAAGACGCAGGGATGGCTGGCGGGCGCGGACAAGGCGCATGAGTGCCTGATGCGCCAAGTCTTGCGCTGTTGCCCTGAAAAGAGCGGGGAAGTTGGGGTCAGATGCGATTGCGCTGAATGCAATTCGGGCGATAATCAGATCAAGGACGCTTTGTAGTTTGACGTGGAGTTTATCGGCAATGGGAAGTCGTAGCCCATTAAAGTAGTCGTCGTGTTCCCGGCCTTCCTGATCTACGGCATCCGGGGTCGACATGCCTCGCGTCCACGCTTTGGTTATCATCTCCGGAACACTTCCGCCTCTGCTGCTGCGACGGGAGGCCCTTCTAATCTTTTGCAGGTATTCATCCATTACGGCGTGGGTTGGCGCATCGAGTGAACTGCGGAGAGACGACAGGGGTACCTGCAATATGTCCGCGAAAGCTTCCATTGTGATGGTGCTTGGGGGACCGCGGCGGCGTTGTCCGCTGCGGCGCGGCGGTGCATTGAGCACCTGCGAGATCCGGGCCTTGGTGACACCAAGTCGGGCCGCTATCTCCGTCTGCGTGAGCCCAGACGCGGCGATAGCCCGCTTGATCAGCTCTTGGGTCTGTCGTGTCATGCTTAACCAATCTCTAAATGTTTAGTGTTAGGTCAATTGTTATCCGTTAGCGTGCAGGCATGAGCGTAGCATTACCTGGAACAACGCGCGACCTCGCGCAGGCGGCCCGAGTCACCGAGTGGACGGCGCGTCAATGGTGCGTGCGCGGGCGCGTGCCGGCCATCAAGGTTGGCAAGGACTGGCGGATCAACGCGGCGGTCATCGAGGCCATCGCCGCGGGCCGTGACCCCAAGGCGGTGCAGCTGTGAGCGGCGCCGAACGCCGGGCGGCAGCGGCGCAGTCTATTCGCGAGGCTGGGCATCAGGCCCTGGTGGAGCGCGCCCAGCGCATCATGCCGATGCTGGAGACGGTAGACGCCGAGGTGGTTCGCCGCGCCATCCTCGCGGGTCCAGGCTGTGGATTGCGCCAGGCCCTGCGCGACCTGTGGCGCAGGGGGGTGGCCGCGTGATTCCCAGCCGCATGCCCATCCCGATTGACCTCACGCCGGGGACGCTGCGGACGCCGACGCCCGCTTTGACGGCGTACCAGGCCGCCCTGTGCGTCCCGGCCTGCCCGTCCTGTGGTCACGCCACCTCCAGGGTGCGGGGCTATCAGGCCGTGCGTTCCTGCCCGCACTGCCACGCCCTGTCGCTGGTCGTCTGGACCCGCGATGAGAACGGGTCTGACATCTGGGCCGTGGTGCCCAGGCCCGACCCCAAGCGGATTGCCTTGTGACCGCCACACCTGAGCGGCGGCAACCGCACGCCGTAGGCGTGCAGACCCCGGTAAAAAGCGCAATGCAAGCCTCCAAGGTCGGCAGTTCCCGGCTACGGGTCCTCCGACCGGTGTACCGGCTCGATGAAAAATTCCGCATGCATCGTGCACACGATACCGGCAATGCATGCATTTCAGTCATGGAGACGGCGTGAGCTACATCGGCGATGACCAGATCCGCGAAATACGCGAGGCCACTAACCTCGTAGAGCTGTTCGGCGAGCGCACCAAGGTGGTCAAGGCTGGCAGCGATTACAAAGCCTGCTGCCCGATCCATAAGGAGCGTACCCCCTCGCTGCACATCTACGGCGACGGCCACTGGCACTGCTACGGATGTAATGAGCACGGCGACGCCATCGACCTAGTGCGGAAGCTCGACGGCCTGGACCTGGTGGACGCCGTCCATTTCCTAGCCCGCCGGCTTGGCATCCAGGTGAAGGCCGTCGGTGGCAAGCGTGCCCAGGCCAAGGCCGACGACCGCCAGCGCCGGGTCGCGGTGAATGAATGGGCCGCGCAGTGGCTTGCTGACCAGTGGGGCAGCGCCCCGGCTAAGCCCGCCCGCGATTACCTCGCCGGCGTCCGCGGCTTTTCCGACGATACCATCGCCGCCTTCGGTCTCGGCTGGGCCCCAGGATACGGCTCGATGGTCAAGGCCGCGAAGGCAGCCGGCCACTCGGACCAGGATCTGGTCGAACTGGATCTGGCGCTGTCCAAGGACGGCCGGTTGGTCGACCGTTTCTTCGACCGCATCACCATTCCGATCCGCGATCGCCGCGGGCAGGTCGTCGCCTTCACCGCCCGCCTGCTGCCCGAGGCCGAGGCCCGCGCCAAGGAGCAGGGCCGCAGCCTCGGCAAGTACGTCAACAGCCGCGAGACCCCGCTGTTCATCAAGGGCGAGACCCTGTTCAACATCGCCGGCGCCCAGCTGGGCCGCCGCGCCGGCCGCTGCTTCGTCGTCGAGGGCCCGCTCGACGTCATGGCATGTTGGCAGGTCGGCGTCCGCGAGGTCGTCGGCACCATGGGCACCGCGCTGACCCCGCACCACGCCAAGCTGCTGCACGGCGCCCTCGGCGACGATGCCGACCTGGTGCTCGCGCTCGACGGCGATGACGCTGGCCGCGCAGCTCTGGACTCGGCCGTAGTGGCGTGCCTGTCGGCCGGCCTCTGGCCCAAGGTCGGACTGCTGCCTGGTGGCAAGGACGCGGCGAGCCTGCTGGCCGTGCAAGGTGTGACCGCATGAGCACCGTCCTCCCCGCCGCCCTTGAGACCTGCCACCGGACCGCAGTTGACCCACTGCGCTGGATCCTGGATCAGCACCCGATGGCCAACGTCACCGGCAAAGGTCGCATCGACGCCTTGGACCTGATCATGGGCATTGCCTCCAAGGTCGCTGACCAGCGCGTGGTCGAGGCAGATTGGTTGCAACGGATCAGTGACCACCTCGGGGTCCCGCTGAAGACCGTGCGCGCCACTTGGAAGCAGGCCACGGAATCCGCCCGGCCGGTTCCTGCCGGGGATCAGGCGCCTGCGGCGCCGACTGGAGCAGCCGGCGGCGGCGACTACGCTGCCATGTTCA
The DNA here is from genome assembly GCA_020049615.1 of bacterium. Next base: position 26,348 of record JAIFKN010000084.1, read on the forward strand.
AGGAGTTTGTCGGCTACGTTGCGGCCAGCGACGCGAAGCCGGATGGCATGTGTAGCTGGAAAACGGCCAGCGATACCCCCGCTGACATCAGCGACGGCGATGTCATCCTGCGATTCAGCCATGGCCAGCGCATGGCTGGCCGGCGCATCATCGACCAGGAGGTGAGGCAGGCCGCGCAGGTCATCTTCGATGGCTACCGCCAGGATCGCCGCGCCGCCCTGCTGTCCCGCATCGTTGGCCGCCCGTCCACCGACGCCGGCCGCGCCGAGCTGCGCAAGTGGATGACCGGCGCCACCGGCGTCTGCCGCGACCTCGACAATGCCGTGATGAGACAGTTTATCTGGCAGGTGAAGCGCCTGGCCACCGGCCAGAACGCCGACTGGCCGATAATCCCCGTCCTCGTCGGCGACCAGGCCGTCGGCAAGTCAACCGCTAATGAACGCTTATGTGCGCCGCTCGCCGAGTTGTCCTTCCCCATCGACGCCACCGCCATCACTGATGAACGCAAATCGCTGGTGATCACCCGCGGATTGGTTGGACGCCTCGATGAGATGGCCGGCATGGCCAAGGCCGATCAGGAAAAGTTGAAGGCGATGGCCACGGCCAACCACACCATGTTCCGCGAACTTTACAGTATGAGTTTGCAGCAGCGCCGCCGCACCTGCAGTTTCATAGCTAGAGCCTGTCCCATTCGGCGTGGTTTCTGAATCCTCCGGCTTCCATGCCCAGTGACCTAGCCTGAAGCGCAC
>JAIFKN010000268.1 GCA_020049615.1 bacterium
ACGCGAGGCGAAGCCGAGGCGGCTGGCCATGCCGTCGAAGTGACAGCGGAGGCCGAACCGACGGCGCAGGCCGTCGAAACGGCGCATGCCGCGGCCGAGGTCCATTCAGCGCTCGTCGTTGAGCCGGCCGCGGTCGGCGAGTTGGCGCGGATCGCCAACGAGCGTGTCGCTGCCAGCGGACTGAGCGCCGCGGCCTACGCGCGCACCCATGATCTGCCGTATCTCGCCTTGTCCAAGCTGCTCGCCACCGGCATCGAGCCGGAGGACGCGGAGGTGCTCGGACGCCTGCGCGCCGCCTTCCCGGCAGGACCGCCTCGGCGGCCGGTGCCGGCCGAGGTCCCGGCGCCAGCCAAGACGGAATCATCGGGCGAGAGCGGCACGCGGGCACTGCATCGCACCGGTAGTGTCGGCGTCGGCGACCATCCGCTGCATGAAGCGCTCATCAAACTGTGCCGCGAGCGCAATTGGAACCAGCAGAAGTTCGCGCAGGTCAGCGGATTGGCAGTACCCACAGCTGCCCGGCTATTGAAGGGTGATCTGCCAGGCCGTGGTCCGACCCATGCGAAATTGCGCGCCGTGCTGGGACTCGACGAATCCGCCTACCAGGCCCTGCTTCCTCCCGAGCCGCAGAGCGCGGATGAGCCTGAACTGCCCCGCACCGTCACGCCCGTCACGCCATCCGATGACGCCGAGGTGGTCAAGCTCAGCCGCGCCATCAACGACCTCGACACCGCGCAACGTGCGGCGGTGTGGCAACTGGTGAAGACGTTCCGGGGCAGTCGTTAGTTCGCGGGGCACTGCCCAGGGTTCCCGTCGGGGGACTTCTCCGATATCGATTTCGGCTGGGTCTGGGCTTGCCGGCGGAACGGTGGGCGTAAACTATGAAAGCGCTTCCATAACCGGGCGCACCAAGGAGCCGTCCATGCCGATCCGCGTCACCGTCTGGGGCGAGAACGTCCACGAGCACAAGCACCAGCTGGTGCGCGACATCTATCCCGATGGCATGCACGCCTGCATCGCAGCCGCGCTGAACCGCGATCCCGGGATCAAGGCGCGCTGCGCCACGCTGCAGGAGCCCGAGCATGGCCTCACCGACGCGGTCCTCGACGAGACCGACGTGCTGACCTGGTGGGGTCACGCCGCGCATGGGCAGGTCGAGGACGCGATCGCCGAGCGCGTGCAGCAGCGCGTGCTCAAGGGGATGGGACTGATCGTGCTGCACAGCGGCCACCACTCGAAGGTGTTCAAGCGCCTCATGGGCCACAACTGCGATCTCAGCTGGCGCGAGGCCGGCGAGAAGGAACGCCTGTGGGTCGCCTGCCCGGGACACCCGATCGCCGCCGGCATCGACCGCTTCTTCGAGCTGCCGCATGAGGAGATGTACGGCGAGCCGTTCGGCGTGCCCGAGCCGCTCGAGACCGTGTTCATCAGCTGGTTCCAGGGCGGCGAGGTGTTCCGTTCGGGCCTGACCTACCGCCGCGGTGCCGGCAAGGTGTTCTACTTCCGCCCCGGTCACGAGACCTACCCGACCTACCACAACCCGACCGTGCAGCAGGTGCTGCGCAACGCGGTGAAGTGGGCCGTCCCCGAGCAGCGCTTCGGCTGGGGCTGCCCGCATGTGCCGGCCGACAAGGCGCCGGAGCCGATCGGTTCGACCGGCGGATCCGTCCACTAGCAGGCCGCTGGGCGGCTAGCCCATCAGCCGGTAGCGGCGTTTCAGGAACATGGCGTTGCCCTCGTTCCACAGCGCAGCACCGACTCGGTCGGCGGTGGCGATGGCGCACTGCTCCCAGGCGCACTGAGCTCCTCCCGGCGTGGCGAGCTGGCCGGTCGCCATCGCATTCGAGCACGCGCAGCGGTGCTGGCAGCGATCGCGCAGCGGGCAGGCCTGGCAGGCGGCGGGCTCGGCCTGGTGCTGCCGGGAGTGCTCACGCACCCGCTGGGGGTTGGGACCGCCATCGGTGGTTTCAAGCACCGAGCCGAGGCTCCAGCGCCGCTCGGTGGCGCCGTCGGCTCCGACCAGGCGTTCGCACGGGTACCACTGGCCGCTGGGCGCGACAGCGAGTTCACCGAGACCGGCGCTGCACTGGTCGCACTCCTGCAGCCCGCCTTTGATCCGGCTGACGATGCGGCCGTCGAGCGGTTCGATCCACAGGTCGCGGCCGGCGCGGTACTCGAGCAGCCAGCGTTCGCCGACGAGTTCCATCTGCTGCCGCGCCGTCTCCAGGGTGCCGAGGTCCCAGGCGGCCGATGGATCGAGCGACAGGGATAGAACGCGGACGCCCTCGCCGAGCAGGGCGTCGACACCCTCGGCCAGGTCTTCGACCGTATCGGGATGCACCACCGAGATGGTCTGGGTCATAGGTCGGCGCGACAAGGCCACGCGCAGTCCGGCGAGGACTGCATCGTACGACGAGCCCCCGCCAGCGCGCGGACGCATGCGCTCGTGCGCGGAGCGCGTGCCGTCGATCGACACGCCGACGCTGAAGCCGCGTTCGCATAGCCAGTCCATGCGTTCAGGCGTCAGCAGCGTGGCGTTGGTGGTGACGGTGTGGCTCAGCTTCACCCTGTGCGCTGCCGCCAGTTCGACAGCTTGGTCGTGATAGCTGGTCAGCAGATCCCAGCGGATCAGCGGTTCTCCGCCGAAGCAGCCGACCAGCAGCTCGCCGCCGCAATGCTCCATCGCCCAGGTCAGCGCCCGTCGCGCCACCGGTTCGGGCATGGCACGCGCATCCTTGGCCCCGGCGTAGCAGTAGCCGCAGCCGAGGTTGCAGGCGTGGGTGAGGACCAGGGTGAGGTCCACGTCCCTACGGCTTCACCGGCGCGGGCGGGGGTGGTTCAGAGACGATCCTGCCGCGCAGGGGGGCTGGCTCGGGCTGCTGCACCGGGGCGATCTCGCCGCGCAGGGGGGCTGGCTCGGGCTGCTGTACCGGAGCGACATCACCGGCCAGCGGCGTCGGCTCCGGCTGCGGCGGGACGGCGATTGCACCGCCGAGCGGCTCTGGCTTCGGCTCGGGCTGCTGCGGCACGGGCACGCCGCCGGTCGGCGGGGGTGGCGGCACCGGCTCGCCGGCGCAGCCGGCGAGCACGGCGGCGGCGAGCACACCGAGCGCCCTCCTGCGCAGCGTGGGATCACCGAGCACGCGCTCGCGGGTGGGGTAGCCGGGATCGGCGGGTCGGAGCGCAGGGCGCAGGGGCAGCATGGGGCGGTCTCCAGGAGATATACGGTCGGCCTGGCACGACATTAGCCCATCGGATGTGGTTTGCACCGTCATCGCCGGGCGGTATCCAGGCCTGCATGCGTACATGCATACTCCTTTGGTGCTTCGCCCTGCTCACCGCCGGCGAGGCCGCGCCGATAGCCCGTCTGCCGCTTGCCTCCCTCGGGGTGGAAGCCGGTGTCACGGTGGCCGTCGATGAAGCGGAAGTCGTCGCCGAGGCCGCTGGTCTACCGGTGCCGCTCGGCCACCCCTCGCGCCTCGCCTGGACCAGCCAGCAGCGCAAGCTCAGGCATGTGGTTACCGCCGTCGATGCCAGCTGCGGGGATCGCACCCCAGCCTGGGCCGCTGACGAGCCCAGACAGGAGGGCGGTGGCTGGGTGGTGGTGGGGAGCGCCTCGTCACGGACCGTGGCGATGGCCTACGACCGAGCCATGATGAAAGCCCGAGTAGCTGCAGCTCAAAGCGGCAACAGCACCACCACGGTGACCGAAGGCCCGGGTGAACGGACCGTGCGTCAGACGACCAACAGCCAGGTCACCGGCGGAGCACCGCGCGACGTGGTCATCCTGGTGCCGGTCGATGCGGCCCAGCCCGTGCTGTGCTGGGTTCGCCTGGGCGCCAAAGTCGAGGCCGCGCCGGCCGGCGAAATGTCCCCGGCCGAGTTGCAGGCGAAGATGGATGTCGAGCGCGCCTTCAGGGATCTCGATCAGAAAATGAAGGAGGAGCTGAAGAAGCCCGAGCCGAAGGACAAGGCGCCCTGAACCCTCGGCCGGCGGCAGCGGGCTGCCGCCGGCATGCTGCCTATTTCGGCGTTGCGAACGACTTGTCGAGCAGGCTGTCGAGTTCGGCGAAGCCCTTGTCGCTTTCCGCCTTGGCACGCAGATGGGCGGACAGGGCCGGATCTTTCGTCGCCGCCTCGCGAGCGGTGCTGGCGACGTTCTGCGCCAGCTTGGCCGAGTAGGCCGGATCGACCACCACCCAGACGAACAGTTCGCGGGTCTTGGGGTGGCGCCATTCGTCGCGCTGCACTGAGCCGCTGATGCTCTGGCTGGCGATGCTGCGTCCGACCGACTGGGTGAAGGTGGTGACGGAGCCCTGGCTTTCGCCGACGTAATCCATCAGCACCGATTGCACCTTGACCTCGACCATGCGTGAGAGCTCGCGACGGGCCGAGTCCACGGCGCGGTCGCGCAGGGTGGCGGTGTCTACGTAGGGGTCGTGTGCGGTCGAACCGTAGGCGCCGACGTGCTTGCCGCCGAGCGACGCGTCCCGCAGCCATTCCGGCTTGACCACGTCATCATCGGACCAGGCCCGGCGGTAGGAGGTCGGCTGCTGCTGCTGCACGGGGGCCGGACGCGACTCGCCCAGGCCGAAGCAACCGGCAAACACCATCGCCGCGGCAGGAGCCGCGGCGATGGTGACGATCCGGCGGATCGTTACCGGCTTCACTTGATGCCCATCTCCTTGTCGATCAGCTTGTCGAGATCGGCAAAGGCCTTGTCGGCTTCGATCTTGGCGGCGAAGTGGGCGCGCTTCTCCATGTCGCCGCGGGCCTGCTTGGCGACCGCTTCCTGGATGCGCTTGTTGGCTTCGGCATCGACGTAGACCCAGACGAAGACCGTGTTGCTCGACTTGTCGTGGTACAGCTCGCGCTGCGGGGTGCCGTTGATCTCCTGGTTGGTCACCGACCGCGAGATGTTCTCGGCCATGGTCATGGCCATGGTGCGATCTTCCTGGCTGGTGATCTCGCCACCCTCGCGGGTCCAGTCCTTGAACACGGCCTGCACCTTGGTGCTGACCACACGGCCCAGTTCGACGCGGCCGTTGTTCAGGGCCTTGTCGCGGGTGAAGGCGAAGCCGGACTTCATCCACTGCGACGAACCGGAGGCCGCCAGCGGGTACTTGCCGCCCATGGTCGGGTCCTTGACCCAGTCGGGCAGGTTGTCGACCTGGACGGTCGGGGCGGCCGGGCTGGCCTGGCGTTCGTCGCTGCAGCCGGGCAGGGCGAACATGCCGACGGCGGCGACGGCGATGAGGCTGGTGGAGATGAAGGAAGAACGCATCGGGTTGGCTCCTGAGTTGACGCATGTATAGGGGCCCGGCACTGGCGTCAATCCGGCTTTTGACTTGCAGGGGCAGGTCGTCACTCGTTTCTGGCCGACGTGATCCTCAATCCGGCCTTGGTGGTCCCGCTGATGGCCAAATCCGCGGGTCCTGCTACACCCCCGCGATGACCACCGTTCCCATCGTCTACGCCGTCATCATGGCCGGAGGCTCCGGCACCCGCTTCTGGCCGGTGTCGCGCGCCGCCTCGCCCAAGCAGCTGACCCGCATCATCGGCGAGACGACGATGATCCAGGCCACGGTGATGCGGCTGATGCCGCTGATCAGCGCCGAGCGCATCCTCATCATCACCACCGCCCAGCTGGCGGTCGAGACGCGGCGTCAGCTGCCCATGCTCAAGCCCGAGCAGGTCATCGCCGAGCCGGTGGGGCGCGACACCGCTGCCTGCACCGCGCTGGCCGCCCTGGTGGTCGAGCGGCTCTCCCCCGGCGCGACCATGATCATGCTGCCGGCAGACCAGGTCATCGAGCCGGCCGACAGCTTCCAGCAGGCGCTGGCCGCTGGCGTCGCGGTGGCCCAGCTGGGCCGCCTGGTCACCTATGGCATCGTGCCCCGCCATCCCGCCACCGGCTACGGCTACCTCGCGCTTGGCGAGGCCCTCCCGGCGCAGGGTGGCATCCGCGTGTCGCAGGTCTCTCGCTTCGTCGAGAAGCCCGACCTCGACCGCGCCAAGGCGTACCTGGCGGCTGGCACCTACCGCTGGAACAGCGGCATCTTCACCTGGCGCACCGATGTCGTGCTGCGTGAGTTGGGCGTGCATTGCGGCTGGCTGACCGAGGCGCTGAAGCCGGTCGCCGCCGCCTATGGCACGCCGCGCTTCGATGCCGTGCTGGCCGAGGTCTATGGGCCGCTGAAGAAGGTGTCGATCGACTACGCCCTGATGGAGCACGCCAAGGACGTCGCCGCGGTCGAGGGCGACTTCGCCTGGGACGACGTGGGTTCGTGGGACGCGCTGCCGGCGCATCTGCCCGCCGACGCCAGCGGCACGATCAGCCGCGGCGAGACGGTGGCGGTCGGCTGCTCCGACTGCCTGCTGGTCTCCGAGCCGGGCGCCCCGCTGGTCGCCGCCGCCAACTGCCACGGTCTGACCATCGTGGCGACCAGGGACGCCGTGCTGGTGGTGCCGCGCGGCGAGGGCCAGGCGGTCAAGGGCATCGTCGATGCGCTGAAGGCTGACGGCCGGTCAGGATTGCTTTAGGCGAACGGATCGACCACGCGCAGGCCGAGATCGGCTGCGTAGGCCGTCAGTTCGTCGAGACCCTGGGCGGTATCGCCGGGCCGGTGGGCGTCGGTCGACAGCACCGTGCTGCAGCCGAGCGCCGCGGCGCGCTCCCAGAACGGGCGCCACGGATAGCCGCGCCGCTCGCGCAGGCCGAGCGAGTTGAGCTCCAGCGGCAGCTTGCGGGCGGCGGCGGCGGAGCACACCGCGTCGACCGCGGCGGCGACCTCGTCGTTCCATGCCGCATCACCGCAGGCGATGTTGTCGGGATGGGCGAGGAAGGCGAACAGGCCGCTGTCGATCGCGGCGAGGCATTTCCCCGACCAGTCGCGCAGGGCGGCAGCGCCGCGGCAGCCGCCGAAGGCGCTGACCTCGACGCCGTCGATGTCGAGGAAGTGGACGCTGGCGATGAGGTAGTCGTAGCCGCGCGCCAGGAAGGTGTCGCGGTACCAGGGCAAGTACTGGGCGCCGATATCGCACTCCATGCCCAGCAGGACGCGGACGGAGGGGACTTCGCGCCGCGCCTGCGCCACCGCCGCCTCGTAGGCGGGCAGCTCGTCGAGGTGCATGCGCACGCCGGCCCAGCGGCCATCCGGGAGGGGGGTATGGTCGGCCGCGCCGAGCCTGGCCAGGCCGGCGACGGCAGCCGCGCGGGCGTAGTCGGCGACCTCGCCGGTGGCGTGCTTGCAGCGGAAGGTGTGGGTGTGGTAGACGCCGGTGGTAGGCACGGATGGGATGGTGGGCGGACCGCCGGAATGGCCAGCCCCAGGACCGCCCGGACGATCCCCGTCCCGATGGCCAAGCCCCTTCCGCGCGTCCCCGATGCCCACGGCCGTTTCGGCTCCTATGGCGGCCGCTATGTGCCCGAGACCCTCATCCCGGCTCTCGACGAACTCGAGCGCGGCTTCGCCAAGGCCCTGCGCGACAAGGCCTTCATGGCCGCCTACCGTGGCCTGCTCGCCGACTTCGTCGGCCGGCCGACGCCGCTGACCCATGCCGCCAAGCTGTCGAAGACGCTCGCCCGCTGCGTCTACCTCAAGCGCGAGGACCTCTGCCACACCGGCGCGCACAAGATCAACAACGCCCTCGGCCAGGTCCTGCTGGCCAAGCGCCTGGGCAAGAAGCGCATCATCGCCGAGCACGGCGTGGCCACCGCCACCGCCTGCGCCCTGGTCGGGCTGAAGTGCCGCATCTACATGGGCACCGAGGATATGCGCCGGCAGGCGCCGAACGTCTTCCGCATGCGCATGCTCGGCGCCGAGGTGGTCGGGGTCGACAGCGGCACGCACACGCTCAAGGACGCGGTCAACGAGGCGCTGCGCGACTGGGTCGCCAACGTCGGCGACACCCATTACTGCCTCGGCACGGCCTACGGCCCGCATCCCTTCCCGGTCATCTGCCGCGAGTTCCAGGCGGTGATCGGACGCGAGGCGCGCAAGCAGATCGTCAAGGCCGAGGGCCGCCTGCCGCACGCCCTGCTCGCCTGCGTCGGCGGCGGCTCGAACGCCATCGGCCTGTTCCACGCCTTCCGCGACGATGCCGGGGTCAAGCTGTTCGGGGTCGAGGCCGGTGGCCGCGGCCCGAAGCTGGGCGACCACGCCGCGCGCTTCGACGGCGGCCGCCCGGGCGTGTTCCAGGGCGCGTCGACCTGGATCCTGCAGGACGAGGCCGGCCAGATCCAGGGCACCCACTCGGTCAGCGCCGGACTCGACTACGCCGCCGTCGGCCCCGAGCACGCCTGGCTGCGCGAGATCGGCCGTGCCGCCTACCTGCGCTGTTCCGACGAGCAGGCGCTCAAGGCCATGCACCGCCTGGCCGAGACCGAAGGCATCATCCCGGCGCTCGAAAGCAGCCACGCCCTCGGCTGCCTCGACGCGGTGTGCGAGCGCCTGCCGAAGCACGGCATCATCATCGTCAATGTCAGCGGCCGCGGCGACAAGGACGTGGCGGAAGTGGCGCGGCTGGAAGGGGTGAAGCTGTGAATCGCATCGCTGAGAAGCTGGATGCCAACCAGGCCGCGGGCCGCAAATCCTTCGTCGCCTACATCAGCGCCGGCGACCCGTCGCTCGACGCCACCGTCGAACTGGCCATCGCCATGGGCGAGGCCGGGGTCGATGTGCTGGAGCTCGGTGTGCCGTTCAGCGACCCGATGGCCGACGGCGTCGCCATCCAGGCGAGCTACGAGCGGGCGCTGAAGGCCGGCGCGACCCTGCGCGGGGTGCTCGATGCGGTGCGGCGCATCCGCGCGCGCAGCCAGCTGCCGCTGCTGCTCTTCACCTACCTGAACCCGGTCCTTTCGTATGGCGTCGAAGCGTTCGCCAAGGACGCGTCGGCTGCCGGCGCCGACGGCGTGCTGCTGCTCGACCTGCCGCCCGAGCAGGATCCCGGGATGCTCGCGACGATGCAGGCGCACGGCCTGGCCACGGTGTGCCTGGCGGCGCCGACCACCACGCCCGAGCGCAAGAAGTTCCTCGCCCGCAACTCGCGCGGTTTCCTCTACTACATCTGCCGTCTCGGCGTCACCGGCGAGCGCGTCGACCTGCCCGCAGATCTGGGGCGGAAGGTCAAGGCGATCAAACAGGGGACCGGCATACCGGTGTGCATCGGCTTCGGCATCTCCTCGCCCGAGCAGGCCGCCGCCGCGGCCAAGGCCGGTGATGGCGCGGTGGTCGGCAGCCACCTGGTCAAGCTGATCGAGAAGCACGGCTCCTCGCCCGACCTGGTGCGCGTCGTCGCCGCCCGGGCCGGCGAGCTGGCGGCGGCCGTCCACGCCGTGCGCTGATGGCGCTGCTCCGGCCCGACGTCCCGGCTCCGCTCGGCGACCACCTCGATGAGCTGCGCCGCCGGCTGATCTGGCCGGTGGTGGTATGGGGCATCATCTTCGTGGCCGCCTTCGGCTTCGAGAACGAACTCAAGATCCTCTTCGTGCAGCCGCTGCTCTGGGCGATCGAATTCGCCACGCCCGCGGTCGCGGCCAAGGCTGGCGTGGTCGTGCCGGAGGACAATCCGCTGCGTCTGCTCAAGACACTCGATCTCGGTGAGAGCATGAGCGTGTCGATGTCGTTGTCGATGTGGGCCGCCTTCGCCGTAGTGGTGCCGTTGTTCTTGTGGCAGGGCTGGAACTTCATCGCCGTCGGTCTGACCGCGCGCGAGCGCCGCCTCGCCTTCCTGCTGGTGCCCACGGCAGCGATCCTGTTCTACCTCGGCGGGTTCTTCGGCTACTACATCGGCATGCCGTACCTCTACGGCTTCTTCATCGAATGGACCTCGCGCGACCCGATCAGCACGCTGGATCTGCGCCTCGCCTCCTACCGCGACGACTTCTTCATCTACACCCTGCTGTTCGGCGCCCTGTTCGATGTGCCGTGGGTGGTGGTGACGGTGTGCCGCGTCGGCTTCTCCACCCCGGAGAAGCTGGGGCGCTGGCGCAAGGTCGCCTTCATGGGTGCCGTGGTGCTGGCGGCGATCATCGGGCCAGGCGACCCGTTCAGCATGGTCATGCTGATGTTCCCGACCTACGCCCTGTTCGAACTCGGTCTGATCGCCGCGCGCATCGTCGGCGGACCGCCGACCACCCCGGATCCGGAGAAGGAGAAGCCCCGTGCCTGAACGGATTGCGGTGATCAAGATCGGTTCGAACTCGCTGGTCGACGCCCAGGGTCGCCTCGATGAGGCGTTCCTCGACCGCTTCGCCGGCCAGGTCGCTGGCGCCGTGGCGGCTGGCTGGCGACCGGTCATCGTCACCAGCGGTGCGGTCGCCGGCGGCGTCGCGCGGCTGCAGCTGGCTGAGCGCCCGCCCGGCCTGCCCGAGCGCCAGGCCCTGGCCGCGATCGGCCAGATAAGCCTGGTCCATCTGTGGGAGCGCGCCCTGGCGGCGCACGGTCTGGCCGCCGCCCAGCTGCTGCTGACCCATGGCGACTTCTCCGACCGCGAGCGCAACCACAACCTGTTCGCCACGGTGCGCGCGCTGTTCGCCTTCGGCGCCGTGCCGGTGATCAACGAGAACGACCCCATCGCCACCCAGGAGCTGACGGTCGGCGACAACGACCATCTCTCGGCCCTGGTCGCCAGCCAACTCGGCGCCGAGGTGCTGGTGCTGCTGACCGACATCGACGGGGTCTACGACGCCGATCCGCGCAGCGATCCCAAGGCGAAGCGGGTGGCGGTGATCCCGCAGGTCACCGCCCAGGTGCTGGCCGCGGCCGGCGGGGCCGGGGCGCGCGGCCGCGGCGGCATGCGTTCGAAGATCGAGGGCGCCCGCCTCGCGGCCGCCAGCGGAGTAGCCACGGTCATCGCCGCGGCGCGTGAACCCGAGGTCCTGACCCGCGCCCTGACTGGCGAAGACGTCGGCACCCGCGTGCTGGCCCGCGGCCAGCGCGTCGATGCCCGCCGCCGCTGGCTGGCGGTGGCGCGGCGGGTGAAGGGTCGCATCCATGTCGATGCCGGCGCGGCGCGAGCCCTGATCCAGCGCGGCACCAGCCTGCTGCCGGCCGGCATCGTCCGGGTCGAGGACGGCTTCGGCGTCGGCGACACGGTCGGCATCGTCGATCCCGATGGCCTTGAGATCGCCCGCGGACTCGCTGCCATCCCCGGCTCCGAACTGGCGCGCATCTGCGGCAAGCGCTCCGACGCGGCGGCTGCGCTGCTCGGCCATGCCCTGCCCAAGGCGGCAGTGCACCGCGACGATCTGCTGGTGCTGACGCGCTGACGGGGCGCCCCTGCCGCATGACAGGACGCTGACAGGGGACGTTCCGGCCTGCGGGCAAGCATGCTTTGTGCCGGCGCTGTTAGTCCTTGTGCGGCAAGGGGGTGCGTACCCGAAGGGGAGCCTGCCCTTTCGCCACCCCCCGGCCTGATACGATCCGGTCGATGTCTGACAATGAGCCCGGCCCCGGCGGCTACCGGTTGATGAAGGAGCTGATCGGCAAGCAGCCGAAACTGGTCTTCTTCATCCTGCTGCTCGCATTCCTCGGCCCGCTGGTGACGGCACCCACGCCCTACCTCGGCAAGGTCATCATCGATGACCTCATCTTCCGCCAGCAGTCCGGCGCTTCGCCCGGGGTAGACGCGGTGTTCGGGGTATCGTCGAACATCTGGATGCTGGCCGGACTGGTCGTGCTCGGCGTGCTGCTCAAGCTGCTTGGCACGGTGATCGGCGGCTGGCAGAGCCACTACATCCTGCAGATCACCCGCAACGGCCTCTACGATGTGCGCGTCGACGCCGCCGAGCGGGTCATGGGCGCGCCGATGAAGGAATTGGAGACGATGTCGCCCGGCAAGGTGGCCTCCCGGCTGACCAATGATCCGAACCATGTCGATGGCGCCGTGTTCACCATCCTCCGTTCGTGCCTGAACGCCGTGTTCACCGTGCTGGTGGTGATGTGCTTCATGTTCTTCCTCGATCCGTTCCTCACCGTCGTGGTGCTGGCGACCATGCCGATCACGGCCCTGCTGTCGATCTCGTGGTATCGCCGGTTGCGCAATTTCTCGCGCGAGGAGAGCGACCGCGCCGCGGCGCTGTCGGCGACCTCGGCCGAGATATTCGGCGCGGTGAAGGTGATCCGCGCCTTCAGCGCCGAGCGCACCTTCCTGCGCCGCATCCGCGAGAAGAGCGAAGCGCTGCGCTTCGAGGGCATCCGCCATTGGACCGTCTACCACATGGTCGCCGGCCTGCTCGGCACGCTGACCAGCCTCGGTGCCGACATCTTCCTCTTTGTCGGCGGCGTGCTTGCCATCCAGGGCAAGATCAGCTTCGGCGAGTTCTTCGCCTTCGCCGGCTACCAGGGCATGCTGTGGGGCCCGATCAACACCCTGCTGACCACCGGCCAGACCATGCAGATCGGCGCCGCCAGCGCCGACAAGCTCTCCGAGGTCATGGCCACGCCGCAGGAGCCGCATCTGACGCGTCCGGCGCAGCCGGCGCCCGAGCACTTCCGCGGCGCCATCGTCGCGGACAAGTTGCGCTTCAGCTACGATGGCACCGATGACGTGCTGCGCGATGTCGACCTGGTGATCAAGCCGGGGACGATGACTGCGCTGGTCGGCCAGAGCGGCAGCGGCAAGACCACGCTGGCCAACATGCTGCTCGGCTTCTACCTGCCCACCGGCGGACATCGACGTGCGCCAATGGGATCTGCGCCGCCTGCGCGACCAGGTCGGCGTCGTGCTGCAGGACTCACTGATGTTCGATGACACCCTGCGCGCCAACCTGACCATGGGCCGCGAGGGCTGGTCCGACGAGCACCTGTGGGCGGCCCTGCGCGCCGCCCATCTCGAGGACGCGGTGCGCGGCATGCCCACCGGGCTCGACACCCGCCTGGGCATGTCGGGGACGCGCCTGTCGGGTGGCCAGCGCCAGCGCCTGGCCATCGCCCGCGTGTTCCTGCGCGATCCCAAGCTGATCATCCTCGACGAGGCGACCAGCGCGCTGGATTCCGAGACCGAGAAGCAGATCCAACGCTCGTTCGACGCGCTGATGGTCGGGCGCACCTCGGTGGTCATCGCCCACCGCCTCTCGACCATCTTCCGCGCCGATCAGATCGTGGTGATGCACGCCGGCCGCATCGTCGAGATCGGCACGCATGAGGAACTGCTCAAGAAGTGCGACGGCCGCTACCGCGAGCTGTTCCAGGCCCAGGTCGAGGGCATGGTGCCGATGAGCGGCGCCACCCGCCACCAGCGGAGCCCGGCATGAGCGTCCCGGACAACCACCGCAGCCAGCGTCTGATGGCGCAGGCCCTGCCGAAGTCGGTCGCCCCCGGCTGGATGACCTGGGTGTTCGTCGCTGCCGCCTGCTTGGCCGTGATCAGCACCGGCGTCGTGCTGCTCGGGCCGATGGACGAGCGGGTCCTCGCCCCGGGCGTGATCCGGCCGGCCGATTACGCCCTCGTCTTCCCCGCCGCCGAAGGGACGGTCGCCGAGGTGATGGCCCAGACGGGCCAGCGGGTCCAGCCGGGGCAGATCCTCGCCCGCCTCGACTGCCGCGAATTGGAGCGGGAACGCGACACCGTCACCCAGGCGGTGGCCCGCGCCGAGGCCGAACTGGCCACCGCCGTCGCGGCGGCCGTGCAGGCCATCCCCACCGACATGTCGTTGCAGGCGGCCGAGGCGCCCCGCCTGCGGGCCATGGTCGATGAGCGGCGCAGGCTGCTCGAGCGCATGGAGGCGAGCGGCGACGGCCGCGGCCTCTCGCTGGTCGAGCTGGTCCGCGAGCGCCTCGCCTTCCAGGCCCTGGAACGCGAACTGGAGCGCGCGGAACGCGTCGAGGGCCTGCTCGCCGGCACCTGGGCGCAGGCTTCGCGCGACGCTGCGGCGGCGCGGGTCCGCGCCTCTGAGGCCGCGTTGGCCGGGTTGCGCGTGCGGTTGACCCATATCCAGAGCGACATCGCCTTGCGCGAGGTGCGCGCTCCGGCTGATGGCTTGGTGGTCAACCGCGCCGTGCGCTTCCAGGGCGAGAAGGTCGTGCTCGGCCAGGCCCTGTTCAAGATCGCCCGCGGCCCAGGCGCCCAGCTGCGGCTCTACGCCGGTGAGGATCGCGTCGACCGCATCCGCCCGGGCATGGTGGTCCTGTTCCGCCCCAAGAGCGATCCCGACCGCCTGCGTCCGCCCCGCACCGGCCGGGTCGAGGAGGTCGCCCTCGACCGCACCCTGCAGGCCGAGCAGGGCGATGGCCCGCCAGCCGGCACCTACGCCATCGATGTGACGATCGACCAGCAGGTGGGCGACCTGCCGCTGGGCGCCTCGGTCGAGGCCGAGATCGTGCTCGGTCAGCGCAGCTTCATCAGGTTGATGATGACCAAGCCGTCGAAATAGCCCCTTCATTGCCCCAGGGGTTGGTCCATTGCCCCAGGGGTTGGTCCATTGCCCCAGGGGTTGGTCCATTGCCCCAGGGGTTGGTCCATTGCCCCAGGGGTTGGTCCATTGCCCCAGGATGACGGGCAACCGGCATCGACGCTTGAGGCGGCGACGACGCTCCATCCCATCCCTGTGGTCCATATCTGTCTGTGGCCACGACCCTAACCCCTAACCCCTAACCCCTGGGGCAATGACATCCTGTGGTCCATATCTGTCAGTGGCCACGACCCTAACCCCTAACCCCTAACCCCTAACCCCTAACCCCTAACCCCTGGGGCAATGACATGGATTGCATGCGCCTGCCGGCTCGGCTATCCTCGTCCACTACCATGTTCACGCCCGCCCTTGCTTCACAGACCAGCGGTCCCCGCCGCGTCGAGACCTTCAACTCCGGTGTCCTGCAGGTGCAGCCTGAGAGCCTGGTCGAACTGGTCGAACCGCTCCCGGGCCTCGGCGCCGACCGCGAGTTCCTGGTCTACCGCACCGTCCCCGGGCCGCTGAGCTGGTGGCAGAGCACGACGCGCAAGGATCTGGCGCTCTGCTGCCTGGAACCCTTCGCCGCCGGGCTGGATCCGGACATGGCGATCGAGCAGGCCCACGCCGAGGCGGTCGGCGCCGCGGGGCCGGAGGACATCACCGTCTTCACCATCGTCGTGCTCGAGCAGGACGCGAGCCAGACCCGCACCAACCTGCGCGCCCCCATCCTGGTCGGGCGTAGCAGCCGCAAGGCGCTGCAGATCGTGCTCGATGATACCCGCCTGCCGGTGAAGGGCTATCTCGCCGAACTCGTCGCTCGCGCCGCCAAGGCCTGACCCGTGCTCATCCTCACCAGGCGGGCCGGGGAGAAGCTGGTGATCGATGGCGACATCGTGCTCACCGTGCTCGAGGTCGGACGGGGGGGGCAGGTCCGCCTCGGCATCGAGGCGCCGCGCTCGCACCGCATCCTGCGCGGCGAACTGCTCGACGAGATCAGCGCCGAGAACCGCGGCGCCGCGCTGCGTCTGGACGCCGCCCCCGACCTCGGCAGCATCCTGGGCAAGCTCCCCGGCAGCCCCACGGAAAGCGACAAGGCCTGACATGCCCCTCTCGCGCGCATCCTTCCAGGACATCATCGAACGCATCCACACCGTGCCGTCGCTGCCAGAGGTGGTGATGCAGGTGTGCCGGCTGGTCAACGACCCGCACGCCAGCGCCGCCCAGGTCAACGCCCTGATGGTCAAGGATCCGGCCATGGCGGCGAAGATGCTGCGCATGGTCAACTCGGTATACTACGGCCTGCCTGAGCCGGTGAACGACCTCGAGAAGGCCATCCTCGTGCTCGGCTTCAAGACCGTGCGCTCGATCGCGCTCAGCGTGTCGGTGCTCAACGCCTTCCAGCAGCAGAGCGCCAATTTCAACATGAAGTCGTTCTGGGCCCACAGCGCGGTCAGCGCCGGCATCTGCCGTCTGATCGCCGGCAAGACCAGGATCTGCGATCCCGAACTGGCCTTCATCATCGGTCTGCTCAAGGATCTCGGCAAGCTCATCCTGGTCGAGAACGCGGCGGAGGAGGTCCGTGCCGTCATCGCCGTGGCGCGCGAATTCCGCCTGTCGTTCCAGGTCGCCACCCGCAAGGTCATGGACACCGACGACAGCGAGCTGTGCGCCTGGCTGATGCAGACCTGGAATCTTGACGTCGATCTGGTCCAGGCCGTGCGCTCGCAGTACGATCTCGCCGCCATCGAAGGCAAGCCGCATGCGCGGCTGGTGGCGATGTGCCAGTTCTCGGAGTACCTCTGCGCGCTGAAGAAGATCCGCGTCAGCGGCAACTGCGACGAGCCGAGTCTCGATCCGCAGGTCTGGACCCTGCTCGGGCTCGACAAGACCGCGCTGGTCGAGGTGCTGACGGTGGTGAACGACGAGGTCGACAACGCGCGGCAGTTCCTGCTCTTGGCTGGCGGCTGATGCCGCCCCAAGGGGGTCTCGACCCCCTTGGAAACCCCCGACGCGGGGCGCCCCCCGCGACCCCCTGCGGGACTGCTGGCCGCGTCCCGGAGCCCCCGCTCGCGCTTCACGCGCTCGCGTCCGGCGGGGACCACGGTCGTGGAGGCATGCTCGGCTGACGCCTGCGCTGCCATAGCGGTACACAACGACCCAGGACCGCGGGCTTCAGCCCGCGCCGGGGCAATGGGACTTGGTCGCTGCTCCGACCGGACATGATGCCGCCATGGACCTCGCGGCGTTCCAGGCGCGGATGAAGGAGCTCTACGGCGCCAAGGATGCGGCGCGGGGGCAGGCGGGGACGTTCATGTACCTGATCGAGGAGGTCGGTGAGTTGGCCGAGGCCTGCCGTGAGCCGGGGAAGCACGACCTGGAGGGGGAATTCGCCGACTGTCTCGCCTGGCTCGCATCGCTCGCCAACCTGCATGGCGTCGATCTCGCCGCTGCCGCCGAGGCGAAGTATCCCAGCCGCTGCCCCGCCTGCCGGACCAGCCCGTGCGCGTGCGCCACCAAGCCCTGACCATCCCGCTGGCGGGGCTCTGCCTGTGCGGTGGCGGCTGTGCCCGACTGCTGGGCTTCGTCATGGCGCCGCAGGAGGCGGCGATGTCTGCCGCCGGGAGCATCGCGGACTCGGTCGCCGCACCAGCGCGCGGGGATCTCGCCGGCGTCACCACCGAGGTCGACCGCCTACTCAGCGGCCAGGCTGCCAACCACGATGAGTTGATGCGCATCAAACAGGAGCTGGAACGCCGGCTCCAGGATCCCCAGCGCGGGGATGCAGCTCAGGATGAACAGGAACGGCTGCGGCCCTGGCACCCGCGCGTCGGCGTCGACGACCGGCGGCGCGCAAGTGGATGGACCGGGGATGATCTGCGCATCGGCCGGTCGGCACCCGTCCGTGGCCTGGCCAAGCACGGACCGCTGCCCGACGGGATCGCAGACGGCGAACTGGCCGCCCCTCTGGACCTCAGCCGCGTCAGGCTGGGTCCGCCGCAGCGCTAGGCTCGCCAGCTGGGAAACTCCGGGTCAGTACCGGTAGTGCTCGGCCTTGAACGGCCCTTCAACCGGCACGTTGAGGTACGCCGACTGATTCTTGCTCAGCCTGGTCAGCTTGGCCCCGAGCTGGTCGAGGTGCAGGCGTGCGACCTCCTCGTCGAGGTGCTTGGGCAGGCGATAGACCTTCTTCTCGAGCTGCTTGTTGGTCCACAGCTCGATCTGGGCCAGGGTCTGGTTGCTGAAGCTGTTGCTCATCACGAACGATGGGTGGCCGGCGGCGCAGCCGAGGTTCACCAGGCGACCCTTGGCCAGGACGATGATGCGCTTGCCGTCGGGCCAGATGACGTGGTCGACCTGCGGCTTGATCTCTTCCCACGTCAAGTTGCCGAGGGCGGCGATCTGGATCTCGGAGTCGAAGTGGCCGATGTTGCAGACGATGGCGTTGTGCTTCATCGCGTCCATGTGGGCGCGGGTGATCACATCGCAGTTGCCGGTGGTGGTGACGAAGATGTCGCCGCGCGCCGCCATGTCCTCCATGGTCACGACCTGGAAGCCTTCCATGCAGGCCTGCAGGGCGCAGATCGGGTCGATCTCGGTGACGAACACCGTGGCGCCCTGGCCGCGCAGGGCCTGGGCGCAGCCCTTGCCGACGTCGCCGTAGCCGCAGACCACGGCCTTCTTGCCGCTGATCATCACGCCGGTGGCGCGCTTGATGCCCGGCAGCCGTAGAGGTTGTCGAACTTCGACTTGGTGACGCTGTCGTTGACGTTGATCGCCGGGAAGCGCAGCTTGCCCTGCTTCTCCATCTCGAGCAGGCGGTGGACGCCGGTGGTCGTCTCCTCGCTCACGCCGATGATGCCCTTGGCCATGCGCGAGTACCACGTCGGGTCGACCTTCAGCTTGGCCTTGATCGCGGCGAGCAGGATGCCCTCCTCCTCGCTGCCCGGCTTGCGGTTGAGGATCTTCGGATCCTTCTCGGCGTCCTGGCCGAGGTGCATGAGCAGGGTGGCATCGCCGCCGTCATCGAGGATCAGGGTCGGGCCCTGCTTGCCGCCGGCGAACTCGAAGATGCGGTGGGTGTAGTCCCAGTATTCGGTCAGCGACTCGCCCTTCTTGGCGAACACCGGCACGCCGGTGGCGGCGATGGCGGCGGCGGCCTGGTCCTGGGTGCTGTAGATGTTGCACGAGGCCCAGCGCACCTCGGCACCGAGCGCGGTCAGCGTCTCGATCAGCACCGCGGTCTGCAGCGTCATGTGCAGGCTGCCGGTGATGCGCGCGCCCTTCAGCACCTTGGTCTTGGCGAACTTCCGGCGGATGGCCATCAGGCCCGGCATCTCGTGCTCGGCGATGGCGATCTCGCGGCGGCCCCAGGCGGCCAGCGAGGGATCGGCGATGATGGACTCGGACGACAGGGTGGCGGGCTTGGCCATGGGCGTGTACTCCATCGGTGTATGTTGATGGAACGATACGATGGTCGCGGGGTTGGCAAGTCGGGATTGCCATGCGTTGCGCACTCGGCCTGCAGCAACTAGGTGTACAGCCTGATCCCCGTGGCGGTGCTGTTCAGTGCCGTCCTCGGCGGTTTCGCGCTGGGCATGGCGGCGGTGGCCCTGTTATTGCGGAACTCCCCGGTCCGCCGCGGTCTGTCCCTCCATTCAGCTCAGCCTCTGCATGGCCGGGTTCGCCCTCCGCCAGACATTCCGCAACGCCTGTCCGGATGTGGCCACAGTTGATCTCGTGGCGCGATGGGCCGGTTTCTGCATCAGCCTGCTCTGCATCGCGGTCATCGGGCTCTTCCGGGCGCTGACCAACCCGGGTGACCGCACTGATCAGGCGATTTCTCTATTAACCCTCTAGTATCGACGAGTGGTGCATGTCTGCAGAGTATGCGTCCAGCGTCTGACCTGGGTCGACATGGCCGATGGCCCGCGCCGTCGCAGC
>JAIFKN010000160.1 GCA_020049615.1 bacterium
CCGCTGGCCGCTGGCCGCTGGGCGCTGGCCGCTGGGCGCTGACAGCGCTGTTGTCAGCCGCCAGGTGGGGGTCTTCGGGGGAGGGGCGAACGTTGCAGCGACGGGAAACTGGCGTCGTACGCCCCGTCGCGGAGACGCCGAGCCCCTCCCCCGGCAGGGAGCGCTGGCCGCTGGCCGCTGGCCTACTACCTTGCCAAGCCATGGATCCCCTCCTGAGCGTGCGCGGCCTGGTCAAGCACTTCCCCATCCGGAAGGGTCTGCTGGGCAAGCAGGTGGGTGCAGTCCGCGCCGTTGATGGGGTCGATCTCGACCTGGCCCCGGGCGAGGCCCTCGGCCTGGTGGGCGAGAGCGGCTGCGGCAAGACCACCCTGGGCCGCTGCGTCCTGCGTCTGCTCGAGGCCGACGCCGGCAGCGTGCGCATCCTCGGCCAGGACCTGCTCGCGCTGGAAGGCGGCGAGCTGCGGCGCTTCCGTCGCCACGCGCAGATGATCTTCCAGGATCCCTACGGCAGCCTCAACCCGCGCATGCAGGTCGGCGAAGCGATCAGCGAGCCGATCCGCGTGCACGGCCTGGCCGACGCCGCCGGCGCGCGCGAGCGGGCCGGTTCGCTGCTCGAACGCGTCGGCCTGTCGCGGGACGATCTGACCCGTTGGCCGCACCAGTTCAGTGGCGGACAGCGCCAGCGCATCGGCATCGCCCGCGCCCTGGCCCTGGAACCGCGCCTGATCGTCTGCGACGAGCCGGTTTCAGCCCTCGATGTCTCGGTGCAGGCGCAGGTGCTCAACCTGCTGTCCGACCTCAAGCGTGAACTTGGCGTCGGCTACCTCTTCATCAGCCACGATCTGGCGGTGGTCTCGCACCTGTGCGAGCGCGTGGCGGTGATGTACCTCGGCGAGATCGTCGAGCTCGGTCCGGTCGATGCGGTGCTGGCGAGCCCGCTGCACCCCTACACCCAGGCGCTGATGAGCGCGGTGCCGGGCACCGGCAAGACCCGCATCATCCTCAGCGGCGACCCGCCCAGCCCGCTGCAGCCGAGCTCGGCCGAGCGCTTCGTGAAGCGCTTCCCTGGCCACGCCGCCGCCTTCGAGGGAGGCGCGATCAGCCTGCAGGAGGCCGGCCCAGGCCACTGGGTGCGCTGCGCGCGGCTCGACGTGCTGCGCGATCTGGCGGCGGCGGTTCCGGCATGACGGCCGGACGCCCATGAAGATCCGCGTTCCCGGCGTGCTGGTCCACTACCTCGCCTACGGCTGGACCTCGACCTGGCGCATCACCCGGCTGCATGAGGACCGCGCCGAGCGAGCCCAGCGCATCGCGCCGGGCGGGGCGGTGGTGGGGATCTTCTGGCACCAGAGCCTGCTCATGGCGGCGGCCTGCCACCACCACCGCCACGTCGCCGCCCTGACCAGCCGCAGCGCCGACGGCGGCATCATGTCGGCCCATCTCAACCGCATCGGCATCCGCACCGTGCGCGGCAGCAGCCGCCGCGGCGCCACCGAGGCGGCGAAGGAGCTGATGCGCGCGATCGAGGATGGTTGGATGATCGCCACCGCCTGCGACGGCCCGACCGGCCCGATCTTCCGCCCCAAGGCCGGTCCGCTGGAGATCGCCCGCCGCCACCAGGTGCCGCTGGTGCCGATGGGCTTCGGCGCCCTCGGCCACTGGGACATCGCTCCGGCCTGGGACCGCTTCCGCATGCCTTGGCCTGGTACGCGCATCGCGGTGAACTACGGCGAGGCGATCGTGTTCCCGCCCGAGGAGCCGGACGCCGTCGAGCTGGAGCGCCGCATCGACGACGTCACCGCCCGCCTGTGGGAGCTCGAACGCGAAGCGATGGCGGCGGTGGGGCGGTAGCCCGACGGCTTGCGACCGTCCGCTACTCCTCGCCTTCCTCGAAGCAGACGAGCTGCCCGTTGCGGGTGGGGATGAAGATCCTGCCGTCGAGGGCGAGCAGGCCGCCGACCGCCGCCCCGCCGAGGTCGGCCTTCCAGCGCAGTTCGCCGGTGGCGACGTCGAGGCAATGCAGCAGCCCGTTGCCGTCGGCGACGTAGAGGCCGCGGCGGCCGAGCGCCGGGGCGCCGACCAGGGCGCCGAGGCCGACGCCCTTGGCCGGGGCGCGCCAGCGCACCGCGCCAGCCCGGCCCAGGTCGAGGCAGGCGACGCGACCCTCGGGGGTGGCGACGAAGGCGGTGTCGCCCTTGCCGCCCAGCACCGGGTTGCTCGGCGAGGTGCCGTCGACCGCCCAGCTGGCGACGATGCGCTTGCTCTCGGGGACGTTGACCCGCTTGTCGATCGCCACCACCAGGCCGCTGGCGTCGCTGATCAGCAGGCACGGCGCCCCGAGCACGGTGGCGTGGACGGCGGTGCCGATGAGTTCGCCGCGCGTGCGCACCGCGAACAACGGGGCCGGCGGGGAGCGTTCGGTGACCGCCGTCAGGTCGAAGGCGTGCAGTCCCTGGGCGGCGGGGACGAAGAGGACGGAGCGGGCCGCATCATCCGGGCCGGTGACCAGTTGGCCGGTGATCTCGCCGGGGAGGCGCAGGCCGGGATACTGGGCGACGCGCCCGCCCGCCTCGACCGCCAGGATCAGCAGTTCGCCGCGCTGCATGGCGGCGTAGACCATGCGCTGGCCCTGGATCAGTTCGTGTTCCTGCACCGCCAGCCGGCCGGTGAAGCGCAGCTTCGGATCGGCGGCGGCAGGCCAGCTCCACTGGCGGGCGCGGGCGGCGAGGTCCACGGCATGCAGGCGCTCGTCGAGCATGAGGTAGCCACGACCGCCGTAGATCACCGGCAGATCTGCGACCTCGGCGACCGAATCGGGGAAGCTGATCGGCCGGGTGACGCCCTGCTGCGGGTCGACCATCTCAAGGGTGGCCCGATTGGTGCCGACGAGGATGGCGCCAGGCACGGCCAGTGGTGCGGTCGAGGGTGCGGCGCCGAGGTCGGCGCGCCATTTCGCGCCGCGTACCAGCGTGATCTGGGCGCCGGTGCGCCGCGCGGCGGGGGTGACCGAGAAGGTCTGCGGGGCGAAGCCGACGCGCGAGGCGGTCACCGTCAGGACCTCGGCCACGCGCCAGGCAATCACGTGCCGCCAGGCGTCCTTGGTGCCCTCCGGGGCGCGCACCAGTTCGGCGGGCTGGCCCGGCCGGCCGATGGCCAGCACGGTGTTGCGGCTGTCGACCTCGATGCCGAAGGGCAGCGACATCGCCGTGGCGACCTCCTTGGGGCCGGCGCCGCGCGCCTCGCGGGTCAAGGCGGCGAGGCCGTCGATGGCGGAGAAGCAGGCGCTGGGGTCGCCGCGCGCGGCGGCACCGTGGGCCTGACGGGCGAGGCCGTCGGCGACCTCGCGTTCGAGCGCGATCAGGCGGTTGAGCGCCCCGGCGCGGTCGCCGTCGCCCTCGGCGGCGGGATCGGCGGCGCGGCGCCAGGCGGCCAGGGCGCCCTGGTGGTCGCCGGTGGCCTGGATCGCGGCGGCACGCTCGCCCAGGCGCTTGGCGCTGCGCAGACCGGCCTGCCAGTCGACCTGGCGCTCGGTCAGCTCCTTGCGGATGTCACCCGGCAGGTCCTTGCGCTCGAGCACCGGGGCGAGTTCGGCGATGGCACCGTCCCAGTCCCAGCTGGTCCAGCGCTGCTTGGCCGACTCGGCCTTGGCCAGCACCTGGGTGCTGATCTCCTCGGAGCGCAGGCGGGTGCGCGCCACGGCCGCGGCGGAGGCGGCGCGGGTACCGGCGTAGCGCGTCTCCAGCTCCTTGAGCGCCTCGTGGCTTTCAATGTACTTGCCGGCCTGGCGGAAGGCCTCGGACTGGGCGAGGCGCTGGTCGGCCTTGGCCTCGAAATCCTTCATCACCTGCTCGTCGAGCAGGGCGAGGCGCTGGTCGACGTCCGGCACGCGCACGCCGTACTCGCCGCGCAGGATCGAGATGCGGTCGCGGATCTCGACGTGCTCGACCTTCTTGAAGCGGGATGGCAGCGAGCCTTCCAGTTCGGTGACCTGCCGGAGGCCCTCTTCCTTGAGCAGATGGCGTTCGTAGAACCACCAGCCGGCGATCAGACCGCCGGCCAGGATCACACCCATGGCGACATAGACCAGGGTGCGGACGGCCTTGCTGGTCTTGACCGCCTCGGAGTTCTTGGCGTGCGAGAGGACCTGCTCCTTGACCGCCGCGTATTTGCAGTCGGAGTCGAGGATGGTGGTGAGTTCTTCCAGCGCCTTGCGCGGCCGGTGCACGGTCAGCAGGGCGTGCCACAGGGCCTTGTACTCGACCACCGCGGTCTCGGTGTTGCCATCGAGGAGGTAGGCGCGCGCGAGGTAGCGGTGCGGCTCGGGACTGCGCGGCAGGATGTTCTTGGCGCGGTGGCAGGCGTCGACCGCCTTCTGCACCGCCTTCGTCCCGAGGTAGGCCTGGGCGGCGGCGGTGAAGCCCTGGGCGGCGGGCTCGACGTTGCCCAGCTCGGCGTGGACCTGGGCGCGCTCGAACTGGAGATCGGGATCGTCGGGCGACAGGCCGATGACGGTGTCGAGGTAGGACAGGGCGAGCTGCAGGTCGCCGGCGTCCTGGGCACCCTGGATCAGGGTCAGGTACAGCTCGACTGCGCGCGGCACCTGGTTGAGTTCGGCGCAGACCTCGGCCAGCGGCTTGAGCACCTCGGGCACCGGCGCGCTGCGCGCCGCGTTCTCGAGCAGGTCGCGGGCGCGCTGCGCCTCGCCGCTGGCCTTGAGCTGGATCGCGTCATCGACGATCTCGGCCACACCGCGGGCCCGGGCGACGCCGGCGACCACCAGTTGCGCGACGATGGCATAGGTGTCGAAGCGGGTCAGGCCGACGCCCTGGGCGATGGCCTCGAGGCTGTGCTGGCCGTCGAGGTAGCGCAGGACCTTGAGCATCTCCGGATCGGTCTGCAGGTTGCGCAGATTGTTTCGCCCGTCGTTGTCGACCAGGAAGAGCGCGTCGGGATCGGTGATGACGTCGCGGATCCGCTTCCATTCGTCCTTGCGTCGCGTCGCCTCCATCACCACCGAGGTGGTCTGCAGGCCGGTCGGCCCCATCTGCACCACGTCCGAGCCCTGCAGCTCCGGCGGCGGCGCGCCCTCCTCGAAGGAGAACTCGCCGGTGGTCCACTCGAACGTCGGGCAGATCTGCTCCTCGATGCACCAGGCGCTGATCTCATCAAGGTCGTTTTCGGCCACCGCGCCGGCATGCAGCAGCAATTCGCGCATCGCCTGACCGGTCTGCTTATGACGCCGCAGCAGGTCCTCGCAGACCTCGGGTGGGACCAGCCCCTTGCGCATGGCGGCGTGGGCGATGTACGGCCTGCCGTCGACCGGTGGGGCGCTGCACAGCACGACCTGGCCTTCGGAGAACCAGATGCGCACCGACTCCGCCGGGCCGACGACGACCATGGTGCCGCTCTGCCGGTTCATGTGCAGGGTCTGGAAGATGTCCGCCAGATTGACGGTACCGAGTTGGCCGCTGAAACCCATGGTCGTACCCTAGGAGCGGGCGGACGGGCAGCAAGGTTGCGGAGCGCCCGTCTCGGCAGCGGCAGTAGCGGAGTCGCCACGGCAGCGAACAGCGACGAGCGACGAGTGACCGACGTCCAGCGACCAGCGCCCCCGTGCAATTCGCCCGCATCCCAGCGAAAAGAAAGCGCTTCCACATGCTGCTGCCGGCGTAAGCCCACGGCATGATCCCCCACGGACCCGCCGCCGGCCGCACCGCCGATTTCCACGCCCACCACGCTCCGGTCGGCGTCCTCGCCAGCCTCACCGCCGGCCGCTTCTTCGGCAACAGCGGTCCGGGCTGCGAGATCGGCAAGGCCGGAGCCGGCGGCCTGCTGCTCGGCTACTGCGAGGCCGGCGGGACGGCCATCCGCCTGCTGCCGCTCTATCCGATGTCGGCCAGCGATCGCGAGCGCTACGTGCGTGGCAGCGCCGAAGCGAAGTCGATGCTGCAGTTGTTCGCCCCCGAGGAGGTGCGCCGCGACTACGGCTGGGCCACCGACCGCTGGAGCGCCGGCGACCTGACCGCCAGCATCCTCACCCCGGTCGAGGATCTGCCCGATCCGGCCAGTGCCCCGCTCGTGGCGCAGCGCGACGCCTTCGTCCCGGCCGTGCTGGTGCAGGTGACGGTGCGCAATCCCGGCCCCACGCCGCGCGAGGCGGTGTTCGCGATCAATCTGCCCGAGCACAAGTGGCTGGCCACTGACGGCCTGCCCGGGATGAAGAGCCGCGCCGGCTGCTCGTTCGCCTGCAGCGACGCCGACGCGCACGTCTTCTCGGCCTTCAGCATCGAGGACGCGCTATCCCGCAAGTGGCCGCGGCAGCCGCGCTTCGGTCTCGCCGGCTTGGCCGGCGTCAGCGTGCCGGTCGCCCCGGGCCAGACCCGCACCCTGACCGTCGCGGTCGGCTTCTGGAAACCGGGCATCGTCACTGCCGGACGGTCGATGGCCTACTGGTATACGCGCCTGTTCAGCGGCCCCGAGGACGTGCTGGGCCACGCGCTGGCGCGCACCGCCGCAGTCGCCGCCGCCTGCGCGACGCGCGACGCCGAACTCGCCGCCTCCGGCCTGACCGACGAGCGCCAGTTCATCGTCGCGCATGCCACCCGCGGCTACCACGCCTCGACCCAACTGCTCGACGACGGCGGCCGGCCGCGCTGGGTGGTCAACGAGGGCGAGTACCTGATGCTCAACACCTTCGACCTCACCGTCGACATGGTCTTCCACGAGCTGCGGCGCAGCCCCTGGGCGGTGGCCAACGTGCTCGAGCAGTTCGCCGGCCAGTACCGCTACGTCTCGCGGGTGTTCGACCCGGCCGAGCCGCAGACCCTGCTGCCGGGCGGCGTCGCCTTCTGCCACGACATGGGCGTGAGCAACACCTGGACCCCGGACGGGCGCAGCAGCTACGAGTGCGAGGGCCTCGACCGCATCTGCTTCTCGCACATGAGCTGCGAGCAGCTGACCAACTGGGTGCTGTGCGCCGGGCTGTATTGGCAGCGCACCGGCGACGGGGCTTTCCTCGCCCGCCACCAGGGCCTGCTGGTCGAGTGCCAGCTCAGCCTGCTCAACCGCGATCATCCGATCGCGGCGAAGCGCAAGGGCTTCATGCAGTGCGAGGACGAGCGCACGCGCGGCGCGGCCGGCGGCGGCGAGATCACCACCTACGACAGCCTCGACCACAGCCTCGGACAGAGCCGCGCCAACGGCTACCTCGCCGGCAAGATGTGGGCGGCGCACGTCATCATCGCGACCATGCTGCAGGCCGCCGGCCGCGCCGAGGCTGCGGTCTCGACCGCTGCGGCGGCGCGCTGCGCGAAGGCCATCGCCGCCAGCGCCGATCCCGCGACCGGGATCATGCCCTCGCTGCTCAGCGACGCCAAGACCGCCCCGATCATCCCGGCGATCGAGGCGCTGGCCTACCCCTGGGAGATGGGCCTGCAGGAGGTCTGCCGCGAGAGCGGACCGTACGGCGCGATGATCACGGCGCTGAAGCGCCACCTGCGCGCGATCCTGAAGGAGGGCGTGTGCATCTACGGCGACGGCGGGTGGAAGCTGTCCGCCTCGGCCGACAACTCGTGGGCCTCGAAGATCCACCTCTGCCAGTTCGTCGCCGAGACCGTGCTGGAGGTGCGCCAGGCGCCGGCCGCCG
>JAIFKN010000016.1 GCA_020049615.1 bacterium
AACCTGGCCAAGCGCGCCGAGCCGCTGGCCGCCCGCGCCCAGACCGGCGACCAAGCGGCCGCCGCCGAAGGCCGCCGCCTGGCCGCCGCCGCGGCCGCGGCGCGGCAGACCGCCGAAGCGCTCGACCGCGCCGTCGAGCGGCAGATCGCGGCCGCCCGCAGCCAGCAGCCGGCGCCCGGTTCGAGCGAGGCGGCGGCGAAGCCGGTCCTCCAGGCGCAGCACGCGGTGGAGCAGGCCGCCGAGCGCCTGGCCGAGGTCGCCAAGCGCGAGGCGCGTGTGCAGGCCGAAGCGGCCGAGCGCAGCCTGCGCGGACAAGCCCCGGGCGAGGAGACCGCCCGCCTGGCGCAGCGCCGCGACGAGGGGCTGCGCCAGGCCGCGCAGGCCCTGGCCGCCACCGAACGCGCCCTGGCCGCCGCTTCCGAGGGTGATCCGGGATCCGACGCGCGGGCACGGGCCGCCGCTGCCGCCGCCGACCTGGCGCGCCGGATGGCGAACCAGCCGGACCAGGATGCGGCGTCCGCCCTCGCCCAGGCCCGCCGCTTCGACACCCGCCAGGCTGGTGAGTTGGGCGTCGCAGCCCTGGCTGCGACGCGCCCGACGGAGCCGACGGTGGCCAGCCGGGTACCGGCCGGGCAGCAGCCTGCAGGTGGAGATCAACCGTCCGCGGCGCAGCCGTCCGGTCAGCAGCCGGCAAGCGGCCAGCAACCCTCGGCGAGCGGCCAGCAGCCCGCGGCGAGCGGCCAGCAACCAGCCAGCAGTCAGCAACCAGCAGCCAGCGGCCAGCAACCCGCGGCGAGCGGCCAGCAACCAGCAGCCGGCGGCCAGCAGCCGTCCGCTGCCGGTCAGCCGTCTGCCGGTCAGCCGTCTGCCGGTCAGCCGTCTGCCGGTCAGCCGTCTGCCGGTCAGCCGTCTGCCGGTCGTCTGCCGGTCAGCCATCCGCCGGTCAGCCGTCCGCTGGTGGTGCCGCGGCCGCTTCTCCGTCTGCCCAGGCCGCCGCGGCGACGGCATCGTCGTTGGCGCCTGCCCAGGCTACGGCGGCTGCCGACGCCTTGGCGGGTCTCCAGGCTGCCCCCGCCAATCCGACGGCGTGGCGTCAGGCAGCGGCAGCCCTGCAGCAGGCCGCGAGC
This sequence comes from bacterium, assembly GCA_020049615.1. The sequence goes on from JAIFKN010000016.1 coordinate 1,128, forward strand.
GCCGCTGCCGCGCCAAGCAGCGCGGCCAGCGCGGCCAGCGCGGCACAGGGTCAGGGCCAGGGTCAGGGTCAGGGTCAGGGTCAGGGTCAGGCCGCTGGCTCCGGCAGTCCGCAGGGTCGCGGCCAGACCAGCGGCGAGGCTGGCGATGCCCAGGGCCTTGATCGCGCCGCCGGTGGTGCGGATCGGGCGGCGTGGAACCGCCTGCGTGACGAGGTCCGGCGCGGCGTGCGTACCGGTTCCGCCGAGTCGTTCGACGGCGAACAGCAGGAAGCGATCCGCGGCTATTACCGCCGGCTCTCCGAGGAGGGGAAATGATCCTCCGCATCGCCGCCATGCTGCTGCTCGCGCTGAGCTGCGGCGCCGCCGAGATGGACGACGCCGAGATCCTGCGCCGGCTCGGCCCGCCGCCGCCACGCGATGCGGCGATCGACAAGGGATTGCTGTGGCTGCGCGGCCAGACCCGCGCCGACGGCCTGGTCAGCGACCGCCATGGCATCGCCCTGAGCAGCCTGGCGGCGATGGCCCACCTGGCGGCCGGGCGCACCTGCACCGACCCCCAGGCCGGGCCGTGGCTGCGCGGCGTGCTGGAGGCGGTGCTGCGCGCCCAGGATCAGAACGGCTACCTCGGCAAGTCCGACAACAGCCGCATGTATGGCCACGGCATCGCCACCCTGCTGCTGGCGGAGATGGTCGGCGAGACCGGTGACGAAGGGTTGGACCGTCGTGTACGCCGCGCCCTCGAGCGGGCGGTGGCGGTGACGGTCAATGCCGCCCAGGTGAAGAAGGACCAGCAGCACGCCGGCGGCTGGCGCTACCAGCCGCATGAGGACCGCAGCGACCTCAGCCTGTCGGGCTGGCAGCTGCTCTCGCTGCACGCCGCCACCCAGGTCGGCATCGCCGTGCCGGAAACGGTGGTGCGGCAGGCCTGCGCCTATGCCCGCCGCCTGATCGACAACCGGGGCCAGGTCGGCTACGAGCGCGCCGGCGAGGACCGGCCGGCCCTGCGCGGCCTGGCGCTGATCCTGCTCGACATCGACGCGCGCGATGCCGGCGAGGGCGACGCGCCGCGCGCCGCCGACCGCAGCACGGCGATCAGCCTGGTGTCGGCGCGCATGCGTGCCGACCCGCTGTCCTGGCAGGGGCCATGGTTCTTCTACCGCGCCTACTACGACGCCGTCGGCCTCAGCCGCACCCAGCCCGAGCTGTGGGCCAGCAGCGGTCCGGCCCTGATCCAGCTCCTGGTCGATCACCAGCAGGCCGACGGCGCCTGGCCGACTCCGCCGGGCGACAACGAGGGCGAGCACGGACCGGCCTACCGCACCGCCATGGCCATCCTCGCCCTGGCCGTCGACCGCCAGCTGCTGCCGGTGTATCAGCGCTGACGCCGCCGCTCACGGGCGCAGCGCCAGCCTGACGCCGACGTTGGGCACGGCGAGATCGGCCGGCAGGTCCACGCGGTTGGCGGTGCGGCAGTGCAGGACCGGGGCATCCCAGGCCCCGCCGCGCGCCTCGTAGCCGTCGCCGCTGCGCACCAGCTCCCAGACGTTGCCGTGCAGGTCGTACAGGCCGAGGGCGTTGGGCAGCAGGCTGCCGACCGCGGCCGGACCGCTCGGCGCCGTGCCGCTGCGCGGGTGGTGCACGGCATTGGTGCTGGCGGCGTCCTCGGCCAGGCCGTCGCCCCAGCAGAACAGCGAGCTGCGGCCGGCGCTGCAGGCGACCGCCCACAGCCCGGCGTCCGGCAGATCCAGGCGCAGGCGCGACAGGACGGTGCCGGCGACCACCGTCGCGACCTCCTCGGCAGGCACGCCGGTCAGCGGCTGCTGGCTTCCGCCTGCGGTCCCGGTCAGCGCCGCCCACTGCGCGGTGGTCAGCTCGAACACGGCGATGAAGCTGCGTCCATCGCTGGCGCCGACGCCGGCGTCCTCGCTCTCGCCGCCGCCGGGCAGCAGGGCGCCGCTGGCGGCGAAGGTGCCGGCCGGAACGCGACGGAACAGCACATGGCTGCTGCGCCAGCGCGGCTGGGCCAGGGCGCGCGCCTCGGGTGCGGTCTGCGCCGTCACCGTGCCGCTGGCGAGCTCGACCTCGAGCCAGTCGGCCTTGGCGATGGCGGCATCCTGCGGCAGCGCACCGCTGCCGGCGGTGCAGCCGGCGAGGAGCAGGCAGGCGAGGAAGCGGCGCATCAGTTGGCGACCCCGGGCCGCACCGCGATGCGGTAGGGCAGGCGGAAGGTGCTGCCGCCGGCGGCGAACACGGCGCAGCCCTCGATCACGGCCTGCCCCGCCGGCAGGCGGTCGAACAGCAGCAGGATCTCGCCGTTGCCGGTATGGACGGAGAAGGGAGCCGTGATGCCGTAGTCCAGACCGGTGGCGGGATGCGCCCGGCAGGCGACGAAGCCGACATCCGGCCGCGAGGCGCGCAGCCGCACCTGCTGCATGGCCTGCACGGCGAACGGCAGGTCGCCGATGATCTCCAGCTCGCCTGCGACCGGCACCACGCTCACGTCGAAGGCGGCTGTGCCCGAGGCGCCGCCGTCGCCGACCACGAGCGAGGCGACGCCCCCGTCCAGCACGGAACCCGCCTGCAGCTGCAGCTGGGCGGTGGCGAACCAGTCGAGGGACTGCGCCGTGGCGCTCAGCGCGGCGGTCGCCTCGCTGCGCGTGCCGGCGGTGATGCCGGTGGCGGTGCAGATGGCGGGCAGGGCCTGGATCCGCCAGTTCAGCTGCGCGGCTGCCTGCCGGCCGTCGTACCAGGCGAGCGGCCGCCAATCGACCGCCCCGCCCAGCGGGATGGCCATGGCGTCGAAGCGCAGCTTCGGCGGCTGGTCGGCGGCGACCGGATCCACCTCGATGGTCAGCGGCCCGCTGTCGATCCAGCCTGCGCCGGCGTCGGCGCGCACGGTCAGCACGATCCCGCGCCGCGCCAGGCTGCGCTCGCCGCCGAGGTTGGCGTAGTGGAGCTGGCGGCACAGCAGCAGCAGGTCGGCGCTGCTGATCGGCCGGTCGATCCTGGCGGTCAAGATGTCGGTGCCGCTGCGCACCCCGTTCCAGGTCCCGGCGATGCCGGCGACGGTGAAGCCGCCCGCGGTCAGGGTGACGCGGTACCCGTCGCGGAGGGCCAGCAGATCGCTGGCATCGACGGCATAGCCCGTGTCGCTGAGCCTGGCGACCACCTCGACGCGGCTGGTGCCGGTGGGCAGGTGCAGGGTGCCGCGGTCCCACAGCAGCGGCATCCACGGCGCGGTGGCGCCGAGATCGTAGGCCAGCGCGGCCGGGTCGCTCCGCTCGATCGTCGGCAGATCGACGGCGGCCAGCCGGCCGAGCAGCAGCAGGAGCGCGAGCCACCTCATTCTACGCTTCCCGGGCGGGCCGACGGCCGCCAGGCCAGGGCGAGTCCGGCACCCAGGCCGCTGCCGTCGAGGGTCACCGAGCGGTCGTCGGAGCCGGTGAGGTCGGTGCTCCAGGCGGTCCAACCGCCTTCGGCCGCCAGCGTCCAGTGGCGGGTGAGGCTCCAGGCCAGCCGCACGCGCAACCCGCTGCGCTGCAGGGTGCCGTCGCCGCTCAGCCCGGCGTCGGCCAGGTCGAGGCTGGCCCGGTGCAGACCGGCGAAACCTTCGAGGTCGAGGGCCAGCGGCCCGGCGAAGGCCCAGGTGGCGCCGGCGGTCAGCGCCACACCCTGGCCGTCCAGCCCGCCGCCGGCCAGCGGCGCGTCGAGCAGCTCGGCGTCCAGGCCGAACAGCGGCGCCAGCTGGCTGCCGGCGCTGGTCCAGGCCCAGCGGCCGCCGAGGCGCAGCAGGCCGATGCGGTCGAAGGCGTCCTCGCCGGCGAAGGAACCGATCGCGCTGTCGAGGGTGTAGGCGAAGCCGCCATCGACGACCTCGACCGCCAATTGCGCGTCGCGGCGCGCGACCTCGGCGGCGCCAGCGGCCGCCGCCAGCAGCAGGACCACGACCGACCTCATCGCCGCAGCACCGGGCGCAGGCCGACGTTCCAGCCGACGGTGTCGGCCTCGACCGTCAGGCGGTTGCTGGCGCGGGCCGTGACCACGGCCTGGTCCCAGGCCCCGCCGCGCACCTGCCAGCCGAGGCCGTCGCGCACCAGCTCCCAGACGTTGCCGTGCACATCGTGCAGGCCCCAGGCGTTGGCCTGGCGGCCGCCGACCGGCTGCGGACGGGCGCTGGCGCACACCGCCCAGCCGGCGGCGCCGTCGAGGCTGTCGCCCCAGGCGAACTTGCCGGTGCCGCCGGCGAGGCAGGCGCGCTCCCACTCGTCGGCCTCGGGCAGGTCGAGCAGCCAGCCGTCGGCCAGCGGCCGGGCCAGGGCCGCCTCGGCCAGGCGCGGACCCAGCCCGAAGGCGGGCAGGTCGTCGCCGATCCACGGGAAGGGGTCGATCACCGGCAGCGCAGCCAGCCACGGCCGCGTGCCGGCCAGGGCGAACCACTGCCGCTGGCTCAGCTCGTGGGCCGCGAACCACACCCGGCCGATGCTCTGGCGGCGCTGTGGATGCTCATCGGCCTCGGCGGCGATGTCGGCGATGGCGCGGCCGAGGGAGGCCTCGCCAGCCGGGATCTGGCGGAACAGCACGCGCTCGCCGCGCCACGCGGCCGAGGCCGGATCGACGGCCCCGTCCACCGGCGTGACGGCGCCGCTGGCGAGGTCGAGCGCCACCCAGGTGCCGGCGGCCAGCTCGGCGTCGGAGGCGAGGGCGCCGCTGGGCTGCGCGCCGCCGCTGCAGCCGGCCAGAACCACGAGCAGCAGCGCGGCCGATGGACGCATCAGTTCGCGGCTCCGGCGGGCAGGAGATCGCGCACGCGCACCAGCATGCGCTGCCGGGCGGTGCGCCGGTCGGCCGGGATCGACGTATCGCTGGTGGCGGCCTCCACCGCCAGCGCGATCCACGACGTCCCGGCCGGGATCTGCGCCCAATCGAGGACCAGCCGGCTGCCGCTGAGCGAAACGCCGGCTGGGCGCGGCGGCAGTGGCGCGCCGTAGTCGGCCAGGACCAGGCTGGCGCCGGCCGGTACGGTGGCGAGATCGAGGCCGGCGGTCGCCCCGCGCACCGCCTCCAGCAGCGGATCGTTGATGAAGCTCAGGCGGTCAGGGCGCACGCGGATGGCCACCGTCGTGCTGGCGAAGACGGTGGCGCTGCGGCCATCGCTGACCGCCAGGGTGACGCGGTCGTCGCTCAGGTCGCTGGCGGTGTGGGTGTAGCGCAGGCCGCCGGACACCGCGACATCGCCGCGGCAGCTGGCCGGTTCGACGCGGCCGCCGCCGGGCAGCGGCGCGACCACCGTCACGGTGAGCGCGGCCAGCCCGTCGCTGTCGGCGAGCGTGAGGTCGAGCGCCGCGCTGCGCAGCGGCTCCAGTTCGATCGGCCGCAGCGTCACCTCGGGCGGCCGGTTGACCGCGGCGACGTGCACCGGGCAGGTAACGGTGGCTGCGCTGTCGGTGCCGCCGGCGGCGTCGGGCTCGACCACGGTCACGCTGAGCGTGCGGGTCAGCGGCGCGACCGGGCTCTGCGCGTGGCTGTAGCGCAGCAGCCGGGCGAGTTCCTCCAGCTGGGTCTGCGTGCCGGCCGCGGTCAGCGTCACGTCGAGGCGGCGCGTGCCGCTGGCGGTCCAGGTGGCGATCGCGGTCCCGGCCGGCAGCGCGGCGATGCTGCCGGCCTCGACGCGGTAGCCGGCATCGCCGCGCAGACTGAGCAGATCGACGCCATCGGTCCCGCTGATCTCGGCGGTGAAGCCGAGCCTGGAGGTGGCGTTGGCCAGGGTGACGTCGGCATCGACGCCCCGGCTGATGTCGAGCCGTGCGATCCATGGTCGGCACCGGCAGGGCGCTGAGCGTGGCGACCGGCGGATCGTTGGTCGGCGTGATCGTCGCCGGGATGGTGAATTCGGTCGGCCCGAGGAGGTCGGTGAGGGTGAGCCGGATCGCGCTGTCGCCGTAGGCGTCGGGGGCGCTGAGGAGGATGAGGCGGATGCGGTCGGGCAGAGGGCGAGAGGCTGCGTGGATAGTCAGGATGGTAGAAGCCGGGGTCTCGCTGTGAGACACGAGGGCAGCGTCACCGTCAGAAAATTCAATCTCCCGTGTCGCTGGCACGTCTTCCATCACGATGAAGGAAGGACTTCTGAGAACTGGTGCCGGATCAACACAGAAATCCACCGCGTTTTTTAGCGTCAGTGGTACGATCCCCTGCATGGCCCGAACTTCGATCCTTCCCGCTGACTCGGCAAGGCCGGCGTCGACGGCGAAGCGGATGGTCCCGCTATCCACGTCCGATGACGGAACAGTGACATGAACACCGGTCAAGGAATGCTTGATGTCCAGGATGTGCGATGTCGGGGCCGGAACGATGTCGTAGGCGAAGGTTCGCTGCGCTCCCGGTCGGACTCTCAGGTCGACGGGCACGTCCCAGATCAACTCGGCGGCCGTCAATGCCGAGTGCATGGCCCAAATGCCTGCGATCAGTCTGATCACCTTCTGCGGCTCCGACGGCGCAGTGACAGAGCGCTGCCCAACAGGATAATGCCCACGCCTGCAGCACCTGCGCCGCAACCGCCTCCACCACCGCCATCGCTGCTGGCAGTCCCGGAGCCGCCACCTGTTGGGATCGCCCTGACATCCAGAGTAAGCGGGACCAAGGTAGCGGAAATGGCACTGCCTGTGACATAGAGCTTCCCGCTGCCAGCTATCGTGACGCCGGTGGGAAGGCTGTCAGGGACCACAAGTTGGATGCTCGATCCCTCGGACAGATTGACGACGACATTCGACGAGAGATTCTGAGAGTATGTGAACGTACCAGACGAGTTGAAATGATTGAGGATGCAACCATTAACCCCGGCATTATTGAAGTAGAGACTGAAGGACCCCACCCGATCGACATCATTGGTCCCCGAGCACAGCGCATGCAACTGCTCGTAGGTGAACGTCGTCGTCGTCCCGCGGGTGACGACCAGTGGGGCGATGGCGCCGAGGGTGGTGGCGGTGGGGTTCACCACCGGAGTGACGTCGGCGCTGGTGGTGATCGGTGCCGAGGTGGTGACGGCGCGGGCGGTGAACGCGACCAGGGCCGGTTCGGCCGGCGGGCCGATCTTGGTGAAGACATCGGCCGGCGGCTGCCATTTGATCGCGATGTCGCCCAGCGCGGTGAAGGTCAGGTCGGTGGGGAACGTGGTGATCTCGACGTCGAGCAGGGTCTTCAGCGTCCCGCTGCCCTTGCCGGTGATGCGCAGCGTCCAGGGCTGCCCTTCGACCTCGGTGATCTGCAACGTGTCCTTGAGCTGCTGCCAGGTCCAGGAGTTGAGGTTGTCCTCGCGGATGCGGATGTCCGGAGCGCCGGCAGGGGGCTGGACGAATTCGTGGGACGAGGCAGTGATCGGATCGTCGACGGGGGCGATGTCGATGTTGACGACGGTCGAACTGCTGAAGGCGGATCCGTCCGTGGCCTCTAGGGCGAGCATGAGCCGATTGGCTCCATCCAGATTCGCTGTTGGTTGGAATCGGATCCACTGCCCTGAAGAGCTAGTCAAGATCACTGGCAGGCTAAGCGACGTCGACCAGGGTCCGCTAGCGGAGGAAGCGACCGTAGCGGTGCCATTGAAGAGCGTGGTGATCCGATAGCCGGTGCGTGCCGCATCGACGGTGCAGAGCGCATCCAACTCGATGAAGCTGAACACCAGGGCCTGATCTTCGCTGGTGGTGAAATCCGTGGTCACAGTTGGCGCCGCCACCGCCTGCAACCATCCAGCCAGCACGAGGAGAAGAGCGATGATGCGCACGTTGGGATTCCGGGTTCAGTTGGAGGACCGAAAAAGACCGCGCGGCATGCTTTGAAGAACTGATGAACTGTCAACTACATGACGGACTATTTGTATGGGCATGGTAGACGCGGTCCCACGACGCGTCGGAATCCGTCGTTGGCCTATGGCCCACGACGTGGCGTTGCTCGTCGAATCCGCATCGTGGATGAATGGCGCGCAGGGGCGGTCCCTCGCTGCCCTGCGTCAATCCATCGCGTGTCCAGGCTCAGCCGAAAGGTACGCGCTGCTCCGGACGGTGGCTCTGCGCCTGCGCCTCGGCAGCCCGCTCGGCCTCTGGCACCAGATCGAAGCCGACCACGGTGTCGATCAGGTCCGGACGCGGGAAGGTCGCCATGACCGGCTTGCCCAGGTTGAAGAAGATGTCGTCCGGTTCGCCGAAGGTCTGCACGCCCGGGTTCCAGAAGTCGGTGATCACCGCTTCGGCTCCGGTCGCCAGCACCCGTCCGTTGCGCACCCGGCCGCGCAGGCCGGGCAGGGTGAGGTGTCCGAGTGCCGTCTCGGTGAGGTGGGCGAAAAGCCGTCGGCCGTCGCTGGTGAAGCGTCCCCATTCCGGGCGCGGCACCGCGGCCTCGCCGCAGCCGTAGATGGAGGCGCCGTTGCGCTCCAGCCAGGCGCCGACCTCGCGCAGCAGGCGTTCGCCTTCGGTGGGGATCGCACCGCGTGCGTCCGGGCCGAGGTTCAGGCAGAGGTTGCCGCCCTTGCTGACGCAGTTCACCAGCAGCCGGATCACGTCGGTCGATGATTTCCAGGCCGTGTCGAGCGGATTGCAGCACCAGGAATTGTTCGAGGTGATCCAGCTCTCCCAGGGGATCGCAGCCCCCGACTCGTCGCGGATCCGGCGGTCCGGCACCAGCTGCTCCGGGCTGTCGAAGTCGCCGACCCAGGCCGGGGGGCTGGCCCGTTTGATGGTGCAGCCGGGGTTGAGCCGGTCGTTCAGCACGATGTCCGGCTGCAGTTGGCGGACCATGCGCACCAGTTCCTCGGCCCGCCAGCGCTCGGCGTTGAAGTCCCAGTAGGAGAAGTCGAAGCAGAGCAGGTCGATGCGTCCGTAGTTGCTGAGCAGTTCGCGGACCTGGCCGTGGAAGTAGGCGACGTAGCGCTCCCAGCGCTGCTCGCGGCCGCGCTGGGTCTCGTCCCAGCGCAGGGGATGCTGCCGGTCGCCCCAGGCCGGATAGTCGGGGTGGTGCCAGTCGAGCAGCGAGTAGTACAGTCCGACGCGCAGCCCCTCGGCGCGGAAGGCGTCGACGTACTCGCGCACCAGGTCGCGGCGGGCCGGGGCGTGCAGGCTGGTGTATCCGGTCAAGGCGCTGTCGAAGAGGCAGAACCCGTCGTGGTGCTTGGTGGTCAGCAGGCCGTAGCGGCCGCCGCCGGCACGCACCAGCGCGGCCCAGCGGCGGGCGTCGAAGGCGTCGGCGGTGAAGCCGTCGACGTAGCGCTGGTAGGCCTCGACGGTGAGGCGTTCGCCGGAACGGACCCACTCGCCACGGGCGGCGACGCTGTAGGCGCCCCAGTGGAAGGAGATGCCGAAGCGGGCCTCCAGCCACCAGCGCAGGCGTTCGGGCACGGGGCGTACGGATGGGGGCATGATGGTCCTCGGACGAAGCTGGTCTCGGCGTGCAGCGGCGCATGGTGCCAGCGGTCGCGCAGGGTGGAAGCCATGGTCGCCGGCCGTGCGCGACGAACCGTCGCGTCGCCAGCAGGCACTCCATGCCCGGCCGATGCAGGCGATCGCCGGCGGCTCAACCGCCGAAGACCACCAGCCTCGCCCCGGGTGCGTTGAACACGGCGCGGATGCGTGCCCGGCCGTCGGGCAGGCGGACGACCTCGGCGCTGCCGCCGCCGCTCGGCATGGTCCACTCGCCCGCCGCCACCGGTGCGGCGGTGAGGTGCTCCCAGGTGCCGGTCTGGGCGGCGAAGATGGCGACCACGCCGCGGCCGTCGTGCAGCTTCTCGTGGATCTCCGGCGCCATGCCCGGCTGGCCGATGCGGCGCGGCTGCGCCCGGGTGACCGCGTCGCGCACCGTGCGCCAGCGCTCGAGCACGGCGCGGATGCGCGCCACGCCGGCGTCGGACACCGCCGCCAGGTCGCCCCAGAAGCCGTTGTGGCCGAGCACCACCGAGGCCAGCGTCACCTCGAGGACGTCGACCGCGCCGTTGGGCCTGGCCCACGAGCTGGCGGTCGGCGCCGGATCGTCCGGCAGATAATGGACCAGGGTCAGGTTGGCCGGCAGCCAGCGGTCGAAGGCGTAGCTCTGCCGGCAGATCATCGCCCGGGTCGGGCCGGGGCCGAGGAACATGTTGCTGTTGCCATCCGCCGCGTTCGGCAGGTCGTAGTTGGCGAAGTACGGACCGTTGTTGATCAGGAAGTAGCGTCCGGCGGCGAGGAAGGCGAGGCCGACGGCGCGGCCGGGCTCGGTGACGTCGAAATCGACGATCGCCTCCGGCACCGCCTCGGCGAGGCGCTCGACCACCTCGGCCATGGCCAGCGGCAGGAGGTAGGCGTAGCGCGCAGCGCGCTCCTCGCGCGTCGCCTCGGGGCCGCCATGGCGGTGGCCTGGCGCGTCGCAGCCCCACTGGCCGATGGCGTCCCACTTGAACACCGTGACGCCGGTCTCGCGGTGCAGGCGGATCAGCTCGTCGGCGAAGGCCTCGGCCCAGCGCGAGGCGAGGCAGAGGTTCTGGCTCGACTCGGTCTCCCATACCGGGTGCGGTTTCCAGGGCACGCCGTCGGTGCAGATCAGGCAGTCGCCGTGCGCGGCCAGCGCCTGCGAGCTGAGCGCGGCGTGCAGCGGGCCGAACCACAGGCCGAGGCGCATGCCGTTGGCGTCGAGGGCCGCCTTGACCGGATCGAGTCCGCGCGGGAAGCGCGCGCGCGAGGTGCGCCAGTCACCGGTCTTCTCGTACCAGCCGGTGTCGAGGACGAAGACGTCGAGGCCCATGCGCGCGGCGATGCCGATCTCCAGCAGCATGCGCTCCTCGGTCATGTCGGCGAGGTAGGGCTTCCCTTCCCAATGCTTGGCCCGCTCCTGGCGGTTCCAGGAGTTGTAGCACATCAGCGGCCGGCGCGTCGCCGGGTGCAGGGCGAGGTGGTCGAGGACGAAGCGGCGGTAGGCGCGAGCCAACTCGTCACGGCCGCCGGCCACCACCGCGACCTCCAGCCATGGCGAGGTCCACGGCAGGGCGTCGCCACGGCAGTAGGTGCCCTGGACCGCGTCGAGGCTGAGCCGCGCGCCATCACGGGTGAAGGCGAGGAAGGCCACGTTGGCCTGCGAACCGTGCTCGTAGGCGAGCAGCAGCGACTGCCCACCGCGGCTCGCCGCCACGATCGGGCCCATCTCGCGCATGCCGTCCTGCAGGTCGCGCTCGACCGGCAGATAGCTGTGGGTCAGCTCGCTGAAGGCGGACAGCTCGACCAGTCCGATGTCGCTGCAGCCGCTGAGGTCGCAGGCGAGGAAGCGCAGGCGGTCGCGCCCCTCTGGCTTGGTCAGCTGGCCGGGGCCGTGCAGGCCGAGGCGGAAGCGCAGCACCGGATCGTCGGCGGCCCAGCGCAGGGTCAGCTCCAGGCGGTGGCCGGGGGCCTGGACGAGTCCGCCGCTCCATGCCTGCTCGCGGCAGCCATTGGGCAGGTCGCGTGCGGCGCCGGCCTCCCAGCCGTCCACCACGCCGAGCACCTCGCGGCCGTCGAGCGACCAGCGCGGCGGGGCGAGCGCCAGAGGGGCGTGTCCGGGCATCGCATACGTGAGCAGCGATTCGGCGGATCCGACCAGGCTGATGATGGCGTGATCGAGCAGGATCGTAGCGTTCATGCAGACATGATGGCCATCCCGGTGCGGACTGGCAATCCCCGGCCTGTGATGGACCATCCGATCTGTGATCAGCGATCGCGCCCTGGACATCACTCCGCTCGGGGCCCTGCCCGGTTTCTGCCAACTCACCCGCGTGGCGGTCCAGTCGGCGCTGCCCGGCTACCGGCACGAGGTCGCCCGGCGGACGCGCGGGAACGGCATCGTCCAGGTGACGCTGGCCGGCAGCGGCTGGTGCCGGCGCGGGTCCGCCCCGGTGCAGCCGGTGCCGCCCGGCACGGCCATGATCTTCCACAGCGGCCTCCATCGCGAGGTGGTCTATGGCCTGCCCGAGGGCGGCCGCTGGGACTTCCTCTACGTCGATCTCGACGGTGCTGCGGCCCGCAGCGGGCTGGACGACCTGGTCGCGGCACGCGGGCATGTCGTGCCCCTGTCCGCCGAGCATCCCGCCCTGCGCGCCTGCGCCCGACTGCTGCCGCAGGCCGCCCTGGCGCATCGCAGCATGCCGGCGGCCGAGGCTGCCCGCCTGGGTGGCGGGGTGCTGCTCGCCCTGGCCGAGGTGGTGGGCCGCCCTGGCGATCGCCTGGTGCTGGCGGCGATGGACTGGCTGCGCGACCGCCTGGACCGTCCCGTGGCGATCGCGGGCTGCGCAGCGGCCCTGGGCGTCAGCCGCGAGCATCTCACCCGCCGCTTCGCCGCCGAGGTCGGAGACAGCCCCGCCCGCTGGCTGGTCCGCCAGCGCATCGCCCGCGCCCGGGCCATGCTCGCCCTCCCAGGTGCGACGGTGGCGGTCGTGGCCCGTGGCTGCGGCTTCGCCACCCCGGCTCATTTCGCTGCTGTTTTCCGCGCCACGACCGGCCTGCGGCCGCGTGAGGCGCTGCGGGTCGAGGCCCCGGTGGCGTCGCCCGGTTCGCCTGGAAGACATCGCGCTTCGCCGCCGTGAACCGCAGCGGATTGCCGCCGGGATGCCGTCCGCGAGCATGGGCCCATGGCCTGCATCGACATACGTGACCACGGGGCGGTTGGCGACGGACGCAGCAACGATGCGCGCGCGATCCAGGCGGCGATCGACGCCTGCGCCGCGGCGGGCGGCGGCACCGTGGTCGTGCCAGCCGGGGCGACCTACCTGAGCGGCTCCTTCATCCTGCGCGGGAACATGGAGTTCCGTGTCGAGCGTGGGGCGCGCATCCTCGCCAGTCCGCACAAGGCCGACTACACCGGCTACGCCGTGCCCGGCGACCCCAATGGCGTCGAGGGCGAGAAGCGGGTGTTCATCTCGGCCTACGAGGCGCATGGCCTGGCGATCACCGGCGGCGGCGTCATCGACGGCAACGGCAAGGCCTTCATGACCGAGGAGCTGCCGCACATCTACCGCGGCACCGCCTGGCGTCCGCACATGTTCGTGCTGGTCGGCTGCGACCACCTGACCGTGCGCGAGGTGACGCTCAAGGACTCGGGCAACTGGACCCTGCACCTGTCCGGCTGCCGCGACGTGCTGGTGGACGGCATCCGCATCCTCAACGACCTCAAGGTGCCGAACTGCGACGGCATCGATCCCGACCACTGCCGCGACGTGCGCATCAGCAACTGCCACATCGAGGCCGGCGACGACTGCATCGTGCTGAAGAACCTCGCCTCCTACGCCAAGTACGGCCCGACGTGCAACGTCACGGTGACCAACTGCACCCTGATCTCGACCTCGGCGGCGGTGAAGATCGGCACCGAGTCGGTCGACGACTTCCGCGACATCACGGTCAGCAACTGCACCATCCGCGGCTCGTCGCGCGGCCTGTCGATCCAGCTGCGCGACCAGGGCAACGTCGAGAACGTGCTGTTCAGCGACTGCGTGATCGAGACCCGGCTGTTCCACGACGACTGGTGGGGCAGGGCCGAGGCGATCTACGTCACCAGCGCGCCGCGCACGCCGGCGACCAAGGCCGGTACGATCCGCCACGTGCGCTTCCGCAACATCCTCTGCCGCGGCGAGGCAGGCGCCTACATCGCCGCACTCGCGCCAGGGCGCATCGAGGATGTCGTCCTCGACAGCGTCCGCATCGAACTGCAGAAGACCTCGAAGTGGCCCGGTGGCCGCCACGATCTGCGTCCGGGCGCCATCGGCCTGATCGAACGCCCGGTCGCCGGCGTCTATGTCGCCAACGCGCGGGATGTCCGCCTCGCCGATGTCGAGGTCGCCTGCGCCAGCCCCGCCGACTTCGGCCCCGCGCTCGAGGCGCACCACGCCCCCGGTCTCGACCGCAGCGGCCTGCGCGCCGCTGGTCCGGTGCTCATCGACGATCGCGACCCCTTCACCGTCTGAGGTCCCTCCGATGCGACGACTCGCCCCGCTGCTGCTCCTCGCCGCGCTCGTCGAGGCCGGCGATCCGCCGGTCGACAGGCTGGCTGCGCGTGCCGCCTTCGCCCCGGCGGTGCAGCCCAAGCTGCTGTTCTTCTCGCTGGTCGGCGGAGCTGGCGACCAGTGGTTCAACGCCGTGCAGGTGAAGGGCGCCAAGGTGCAGGCGGCGATGGGCAAGGGGGCGCTGGGTGCGTCCGTCACGGTGAAGGACGACGACACGGTCGCCGCCAAGGTGCTTGGCGACAAGTCCGCTACCGATGATGTGCCGCGCGATCTGCCCAATGGCGGCAAGACCGGGCCCTACACCTACGGCTACAAGCAGGTCGACGCGAACCTGCAGCAGCCCTTCCTCACCGGCGGGGGGCTCAGCCTGTGGGGCTGGAACCTGCAGCAGGCCAAGAACGCCAAGGTGCGCTACGCCCCCGCCATGGCCGACAGCCGGATCAAGGCCCTGTGGATCACGCCGAAGAAGACCCTGCTGGCGGTGGGCTACACCGATGGGGGCAACACCATCCTGCGGGCGCATCCGAAGGATTGCGACAAGACCATGGAGACCGCCTTCGATGCCGGGGGCGGCGGTGGCGGCAAGTCGTCCTGGCTGATCGAACTGCGCCCGAGCGACGGCGAGCCGCTGCACGTCGTCGCCTGCCGTGGCACCGTGGTCTGCCACGCCTACGATGATTGGAACCGGCTGGTGGTCGGCGGCGGAGCGCTGCACAAGACCGGGCAGGGAGCCGTGTTCGGGCACCTCGACGGGGCTGGCATCCTGATGCCCGACTATGCCTGGACGCAGCCCCTGCTGCGGGTCCATCTCGGCGTTTCCAAGGAAGGCGACAAGGTCGGCGGCATGACCTGGGCGATCGACATCGACAGCGACAGCGGCCTGATGGCCGTTGGCGGCTGGATGGAAGGCAGTCCCCAGGGCGTGGCCGAGTTGCAGGAGAAGAACGGTGGCGGCAAGGATGCATTCCTCGCCGTCATCCGCCTGTGGACCGCAGCGGATGCGGTCGCTGCCAGGGAACGCGAGAAGGAAAGCAAGTCCGAGCCAAAACCGGGATCACAGACACCGTGAGCGGAAAGAGCGGATGATCACCAGCGTCCTCGATCATGGTGCCGCCAAGGACGGTCGCACCCTCGCCACGGCCGGCATCCAGGCCGCCATCGACGCGGTCGCGGCGGCCGGCGGCGGCACCGTCGTGCTGCCCCCGGGCACCTATCGCAGCGGCACCCTCCATCTCTGCTCGCGCCTGCGGCTGGAACTCGAACCGGGCGCCGTGCTGCTGGGCTCGCCGGAACTCGGCGACTACCCGGCGGCCGGCCGATCCGGGGTGGACAAGGATCGCCATGACCACCATCTGCTGATCGCCAGGGGCTGCGAGCATCTGCGCATCGGTGGCGGCGGGACGATCGATGGCAACGGCCCGGCCTTCTGGGAGCCGGCGGAAGGTCCGCGCTCGTGGATCCGCAGCAAGCCGGACCGGGTCAGCCCGCTGCTCGAATTGTCCGGCTGCCGCGATCTGGCCATCGAGGACCTCACCATCCGCAACTCGCCCGGCTGGACGGTGCATGCCTTCTGCTGCGACCTCGTGCGCATCCGCGGCGTCACGGTCGACAATCCGATGTGGGGCCCGAACACCGACGGCTTCGACCTCAACGGCGTGCGCGACCTGATGATGAGCGATTGCCACGTCACCGCCGGCGACGACGCCATCGTACTGAAGACCTCGCGCGATGCGCGGTCGTGCGAACGCGTGGTGATCACCAACTGCATCCTCAAGACTTATTGCGCGGCCCTCAAGCTCGGGACCGAGAGTTGGCATGATTTCCGCAACATCGTCTTCAGCAACTGCGTCGTGCACGGCAGCCCGCGGGCCTTCGCCTGCTACATGTTCGATGGCGCGACGATCGAGGACGTCGCGGTGTCCAACCTCGCGTGCGACACCGCCTGCGGCTGGGCCTTGAACCGGCCGATCCACCTCGACCTGCGGCGCCGGGACCGCGCGGCTCCGGTCGGGCCCGACGCCCCGGCGATCGGACGCATGCGCAACATCACCGTGGCGAATCTCGCCGCCCGCACCGATGGGCGCATCGTCCTGACCGGCGCCGACGGCGGCCGGATCGAGGGCGTGCGACTGAGCGGCATCAGCCTGCGCTATCCGATCATCGAGGATCCCGCCGAGATCGGTCCGCGGGCCGACGGCCTGCAGTTCTCCCGGCACAGCCCCGAGGCGCGCGGCGCCCGCGCCGCCGTGGTCGCCGACGCCGTGGATGGCCTGCGCCTCGACGGCCTGTCGATCCGCTGGCCGGACGGCTTCCTGGACGCCGACTGGGGCGACGACCTCGACACCGGCCGGTGGAGCAGGCCGCCACGGACGGAACTGCTGCGCCGGATGGCCGACCAGCCGCCGTTCCACGCCGTTTGGCTGCGCGACTGTCAGGGCGGCCTGGTCGATGCGGCGGGGGCGACCGCCAGCAGGCCAGGGGTCCCGGTCGTGCACGAATCCGGTTCGAGCATCGTGCGTCGATGACCGTGCCGCTCGCCTTCGGCGGGGCCAGCCTCGTTCCGCCTGCCGTCGCAGCGCGTGCCGAACGCCTGCTCGATCGGGCGTGGGATCTGGGCATCCGCACCTTCGATACGGCGGCGATCTACGGCGACAGCGAACTCATCCTCGGCCGCTGGCTGCGCCGGCGCCAGGGAGCGCGCATCATCTCGAAATGCGGTCATCATGAGGTGCTGCCCGATGGGTCGATGCGTTCGCTCCGCATCACCATGGCGGATGTCGATCTGGCCATCGCCCGGCTCGGCGTCGAGCGCATCGACGCCATGCTGCTCCATTCGTACGACCGGGAACCGCTGCTTGCCGGCGAAGCGGTCGAGGTGCTGCGAGCCGCGCAGGCCGCCGGCAAGATCGGGGCCTGGGGCTACAGCGGCGACAACGAGGTGGCGGTGGCGGCCATGGGCCTCGATGGCGTCGGCGTGCTTGAAACCTCGTTGTCGCTCGCCGATCAGGCCAATCTCGCGGGTGCCATCCCCATTGCGGCTCGGCGCGGCGCCCTGGTGCTGACCAAGCGTTCCTTGGCCAACGCAGCCTGGACCTGGCAGGCCGATCCGGTCGCCGCCCCGCCGCATCCGCGACCCTATGCGACACGGTTGGCGGCCATGCGGCTGGATCCCGCCGCGTACGGCTGCGCCGGCTGGAGCGAGCTCGCCCTGCGCTTCGTCATCGGCTGCGCGGGTGTCGGCTGCGCCATCGTCGGCTGCAGTGACGAGGACCGCCTGGTGGCGAACGTGGCTGCGGTCAGCCGAGGTCCATTGGCAGCGGAGGGCGTTGCCGCCATCCGCGCCGCATTCGCCCAGGCGCGCAACGCGGCATCCTGGCCGGGCCTCAACTAGGCACACTGCCGCTTCCGCCAGGCCCCTGGCGCGACGCCGCGCGCCGCGCTGAACGCCGTGCACAGGTAGGCGGCGGTGGCGAAGCCGCAACGCCGGGCGATGGCCTTGAGCGGCAGATCGGTGCCGCGCAGCAGGCGCTCGGCATGCGCGAGGCGCAGGCGCTGCAGCAACGCATGCGGCGCCAGCCCGGTGGCGCGCACGCAGCGGTCGCGCAGGGTGCGCTCGGCCAGTCCGCAGGCGGCGGCGCAGTCGGCCAGCCGCACCGGCTCGTGGCTGTGCTCGCGCAGCCAGGCCACGGCCTGGCGCACCACGGGATCGGCGACCGGTTCGGTCCCGGTCGAGGCGCGGGGGCGCACGCCGAGCGGTGGGACGATCAGCTGGCCCGGCCTGCCGCGGCCGTCGAGCAGGAGGTCGAGCTGCTCGGCCGCCAGCCGGCCGACCGCCTCACCGTCGAGGGCCACGCTGGTCAGCGGCGGCGACATCAGCACGCAGGCCAGGTCGTCGTCATCGACGCCGATGAGCGCCAGGTCGTCAGGGATGGCCAGACCGGCGGCGCGGGCCTGGCTGGCGAGGTGCAGGGCGTCGAAGTCCGAGCAGACCAGCACGCCGCAGGGCCTGGGCAGGCCGGCCAGCCAGGCCCGGGTGAGCTCCTGCTGGCTCCGCCAGCGCCCGTCTTCATGCCGGCCGACGTAGAGATCACGGATGGCAGGCTCGATGCCGGCCTCGCGCATCCTGGCGACGAAGCCCTCACGGCGCTTGCGGCTGTAGGCCGCCGCCGCCAGACCGGCCCAGGCGGCATGCTGGAAGCCCAGGGCCAGCAGATGCTCGGCCGCCAGGCGGCCCGCCAGCCGGTCGTCGCTGGTCACCTGGATCACTCCCGGGGTGTCCTCGACGTTGCTGATGTCGATCAGGGGGATGCCGGCGGCGAGCAGGTTCGCGACGGGCGGGGCCCGTCCGACCCGGCAGTAGATGACGCCATCGAAGCCGGCGAGCCGCCCGGGGTCGAGCGCCTGGGGATCGGTCCGGGTCATGACCCAGCCGCCCCGGTCTGCCGCGTATTGGTATATGCCCCTGATCTGCCGTCGGCAGTATCCGGCATCGACTGGGACTGCTGCCAGTATACGACGATCAGTCATCTGCCGATTATTGAAATCATGCGGCCGGATGGCGCAAGCGACGGAGCGTCACACCAGGGCTGGGGCGGCGTACTCTGGTACCAGCGGACGCCCCGCCTACACGCCAGGAACAACCATGATCCGCCGCTTCAGCCTGACCCTCATCGTGGCCGCCGGACTCGCTGCCGCCGACCCGACCATCAGCCGGACGCCGCAGACGGTCCAGGTGGACCTCGGCAACGGCGCGGCGCTGACGTTCCGCCTCGACGGCGGGCGGCTCCTCGGCCTTGCCCAGGCCCAGGTCGGCGGCATCGAGCTGAAGAGTCCGGCCACCGTCCAGGCGCCAGTGCTGGCGCAGGAGTTCGGCACGGATCCGATGATCTGGCCGGCCTTGCGGCTGACTGAGGCGGTGGTCGCGGACGGAGCGGTGGAGTTGCGCTGCCAGCTCCTCGGCGGCACCGGGCCGCGGCTCCAGCGCGGCCTCTTCGTCTTCGCCGGCGATGCCGTGGCGGCGCAGCAGGCCGGACTTCCGGCAGCGCTCGCCGCGCAGGTGCAGGCAGCCGAGGCGGACACCGCGGCGATCGACGCCGCCGTGCTGGCGCATGCCGATTACCGGACCGCGCTGGCCGAGGCCGATCGGCTCAAGGCCGAGGCCGACGCCGCCACCGAGGGCAAGCAGAAGAAGGATCTCGGGCGCAAGGCCGGCGAGGCGCGCAAACGCCTGCCAGGCGTGGCGGCCAAGCTGCGCCCGGGGGTGGTCGCCACCGAGCGTTCCTTGCAGGAGTGTCAGGCGCGCATCGATGCCGCGCGTTCGGCGCTGAATGCCCATGCGCTGGCCCACCACGGGCGCATCCACCGCGACTACTACCGCTTCGCCATGACCCTGCAGCCCGAGGCGCTGGTGAGCCTGCAGGCCTGGTCGGAGCTCGGCTCAGGTCCCGACCTGAAGCCAGCCGGCACCCTGACCTGGGTGGTGAAGCCGGAGACCCGCACCATCGCCGGCTGGAGCTGGAACGGCTGGCGGCAATCCTACCGCTTCGCCCTGCCGGCAGAGCGCAAGGTCAACACCATTCGTACGCATGGCACCTGGGAGCTGGGCGGCAGCGCCGTCGGCACCACCGTGGTCAGCCTGCGCTACCGTGGCCTCGGCCGGATCGAGCAGGCCTTCACCGCCGGCGTCGCCGGTGGGGTGCAGGAGGCCTTCACCACCACCGAGGTCCTGCCTGGCGCCGTCGGCGGCGCGCCGGTCATCTCGCCGGCGGTGCCGAAGTCCGAGGCGGTCGGCGATCGCGGCTTCGCCATCCAGCACCGCGTCGGCGCCTGGATCGCCCGGCCGGCCCGTGGCGCCGGCGCCGGTTTCGTCGATTATCAATTCCGCGGCAATGCCGCCTTCGCCGCCTTTCCGCTTCGCCAGGGCGATCTGCGCGCCCTCACCGAGTGCTATCCCGGCGACCGCCTGGTCAGCCAGACCGACGAGGAGTGGTTCGCCAACACCTCGGCCCACGAGACCATCCCGATGGTCTATCTGGCGCAGGTGGCGCAGGAGCCGCAGCCGGCCCACGTCTGGCGCACCCGCTGGCATGAGATCGATCAGCATGTGCGCGATGCGGTCAGCGCCGAACTGCGGTTCGTCCAGCCCACCGCCCTGCCCGGCATAGGGGTGCTGGCTTCGGCCGGGACGGCGGGCTACTACCAGGGGCTGGTCAAGGGCAAGGCCATCGACGGCTGGCATGGCATGGGCGTGAGGCTGGTCGCCAGCCACAGTCCGGGCTGGCTGCGCGGCAGCAGCAGCAAGGAGGCGAAGCAGGTGGCCGGCGTCCCGACCGAGCTGAAGTCCGGCGGCGAATGCAGCATCTTCGACTTCGCCCCGGACCAGGACATCGCTCAGGCCTGGAAGGATCTCAGCCGCGACTGCGCCCGCTCCGGGGTCGCCTATTTCCCGTGGATCGGCATGACCGTGGTCGACGGAGGTCCGCTGACCAGGCGGGTGGGGCCCGAGCGGGAGAAGTGGTCGCTGAATACCCCGGATGACCGCTATGGTCCCGGCTACGAGCCGCTGCATGTGAAGGGCAACATCCACCATCCGGCCTTCCGCGCCGATTACCTCGGACTGATCGCAGCAGTCGCCCGCGACTATGGCCTGCAGGGCTTCTGGATCGACAGCTTCCAGAACCTGTTCATGAGCCAGCTCGCCTGGGGCGATGGCAGCGGGGCGCCGATGCAGCGCGCCTACTGGGAGATCATCGCGCAGTGGAGCCGCGATGGCATCGCGCTGATGGCGGAAAGCCACGCCTTCCCTGGCCTGTCCTGCTCGATCGAGGTCCAGGAATGGGAGAAGGACGTGTCCTATTTCCGCCATGTGTGGAAATGGCACCGCGGCACCAGCCAGAAGGACTACCAGCCGGAGGAACTCGACCGCCTGTGCTTCCGCGCCGCGGCGGTGAAGGGCTGGACCGCTCCTGACAAGTCCTACTCCGGAGACACCGCATTCAGCATCCCGTCGTTCAAGCGCATCGCCCACGAATACCTCGCCGCCCTGCCGCTGATGGCCAGGCCCTACCTGCTGCCCGAGGACGCCGGCGTGCTGTGGCTGTCGGCTGACAGCGACGGGAAGGGCGTGCTGTTCAGCTTCCGTGGGCAGCCGCTGCCCGCCGGCGTCACCGCCGCCGGGATGGTCGATGCCCAGCCGGTCACCACGGCGGCCCACAATGCGACCTACGCTGTCGCGGCCAAGGACCTACGCGCCGCCTTCAGCGTCGCGGCCCCGCCGCAGCCCGACGAGCGTCTCGGCCGCACCGATGCCGTGAAGCCCTTCCCCTATGTCTTCCCCGCCTGGGCGAAGTGAGGATCCCGACCATGAACCGTTCCCTGCTGCTGCTCGCCCTCGGCGTCAGCGCCTGCGCAGCCGATGCCGTCGCCGTGCGGATCGAGAGGATGACCTTCCCGATGAGCGTTTCCGAGTACGAGGCGGCCCGCGGCGGCCCGCCCGGCTCCGGCTTCTACCCGCGCGGGACGATGCGCACCGAGGACCGCACGGTCGAGGTGGTGAAGCTGAACAACGGCCTGATCGAGGCCTGGGTGGTGCCGGCCTGGGGCGCCCGCCTGATCCGCACCATCGACCTGACCACCAAGGTTGACTACTTCTGGTGGAAGGAGCAGGGCAAGACCCATCTCGGCTGGGATGCCCCGGGAGGCGTCAAGCCGAGCTTCCCCTTCTTCGAGCACGGCACCCACATGGAGCAGCCGGCCTCGTGCCGCGTGGTCGCCAACCCCGATGGTTCGCGGACCGTGGCCATGGATCTGCGCTTCACCCAGTACACCGAAGCCCGCGAAGCCGCACGCTATGGCCGCTTCAGCGACGAGGCGCTCAATGTCATGGTCACGGTCGCGCCGGGTTCGGTGCTGGTGAAGTGGCGCCAGCGCAAGGAGAACCTCTCGCCCATGCCGCGCGCCGAGCGCATGTGGAATGACAGCATCTTCCCGGTCCAGCGGCCGACGGTGAAGAGGATGGTCATGGACAAGAAGACCAAGACCGAAGTGGAGAAGGAGGTCGAGGACCGCGAGGCGATGGTGAAGCTGACCCGCTTCATCTACCCGGTGCGCTACGCCACCGATCACGGCCCGACCACGGTGCATAGCAGCCCGCACTGGTCGAACCTCGGCAACTGGGACATCAGCCACTTCGCCATCGATGCGCCCTGGCACTTCGTCGGCGTCTACGACGTCCCCACCGCGATCAGCCGCCTGCGCCTGAACGACGAGCAGGGACCGGCCGCCAAGCTCTATTCCGCCTTCTGGTGCGATTTCGCCGAGCACTGGGGTGGCGTCGGCCAGGTCTTCGAACGGCCCGGCCGCCTGCTGCCTGCCTACCAGCCGGTCGAGTTTACCCACCGCTACTGGACCGCCCAGGGCATCGGCGAGGTCAGCTTCGCCAACGATGACGCCGCCGTGCATGTCGAGGGCACCAGTTATGAGTTGCTGACCTCCCGCGAGCAGACCGTCTCGGTCAACGGCGCCGCGCCGGCCAAGGTCGGTCCGCACACCGTGCTCAAGGGCGGCTTCGACGGCAAGGCCTTGAAGGTCACCGATGCCGGTGGCAGGGTTCTGCTCGCCCAGACCTTCCCCCTCGACCGTCCGACTCCGGCCAAGGGCGAGGCCATCCCCGTCGAGATCCGCAAGAAGTACGACGAGATCGTCGCCAGCGGCAACCCCGAGGGGGAGACGGTCGCCGGCAACGAAGGCGCCCCCACCGCCCTCACCGGCATCGCCAGCAACCCGCGCGTCGCCTACCGCTTCGGCCAGTTCGATCTCGCGGTGAAGCTCCTGGGCGACGACCACGGCGCCGAGGCCGACTACCTGCGCGGCCTGATCGCTTGGGAGAAGGGCGAGAAGGTCGATTTCGGCAAGGCCCAATGGCAGGCCGACTACCACCGCGCCCTGCAGGCGGTGCAGGCCAAGGATCTGCAGACGGCGATCGCCAAGGCCGACAGCTACCTCACCGCCGTGCCCGATGCCTGGTATCCGCGCCTGGCGCGGGCCTGCTGGGCCAAGGACGCCGCCGCCGCCCAGGCCCTGGCGAGCGAGAACCCCGGCTCGCCCGAGGCGCAACTGGTGCTGAAGCTGCTCGGCCAGCAGCACGAACTGGATCAACTGCTGAAGGGCAACGACGAGGCGGCCAAGCACGTCGCCGCCTTCGAGGCCCAGCTGACCACGGGCGCGTGGAAGCATCCGATCCGCTTCCCGGTGCCTGCTGACAAGCTGCCCAAGGCGAAGTGATGCGTTTCCTCGCCTCCATCCTCCTTGCCGCCTCCGTCGCCCAGGCGGCCGATCCGCCGATCGTGCTCATGCCGATCGCCGATGGCTTCAACACCACCGAATTCTATCCGACCTGGCATGGTCTGCGCGCAGTCGGCTACCGGGTGACCGTGGTGGCGCCCCAGGCCGGCGCGGTGAAGAGCGGCAAGACCGTCTTCGCCGAAGCCGAGGCGGCCGAGGGCGCTGCTGGTCGTCCATGGTTCGCCATCGCCCAGGCGGGTGGCGACGGGCCGAAGCTGCTGGAGCAGGTTCCGGCCGTCCTCGCAGCCTACCGGCAGGCCTTCGCTGCCGGCAGGCCGGTGGCGGCGATCTGCCATGGACCGCGCATCGCGGCTTCGCTCGGCCTGATCGGCGACCGCGTCGCCACCGCCCTCTACACGGTCAAGGACGAGGTGCCCGAACGCTGGTCGCACGGAGCGTTCGGCAGCTACATCGATCGCGCCGTGGTGCGCGACGGCAATCTGGTGACCGCGCGCTATCCGGAGGATGTCACCGCCTTCCTGCGCTGCACCCTGGAGCTCTTCGCCGAGCGCGGCGGCCTGCCGGTCGAACCGGCCGTGCGGCGCATCCTGGTGATCAACCCGATCGTCCCGGGCGAGACGCAGTACGCCGTGCTGCGCACCCTCCCTGCGCTGCTGCCCGAGGTGAACACCGTCCGCGAGTGGCAGCTGGCCGAGGTGCTGAAGGAGGGCGATCTGGGCAAGGCCTACGACGCCGCCGTGCTGCTCGACGGCGCCCGCACCGGGCAACTGGTCGGCAATGCCCAACTCGCTGCCATCGTCGGCCAGCTCGCCGCGGCCGGGAAGCCGATCCTCGCCCAGGCCGGCATGGCCACGGCGCTCGGTAGCGTGGCCAGCGAGGCCCTGCCGTCCTGTTCCGATGTGGAGAGCAACCAGTCCCTGCTGGAGGCGCTGGTCGCCCGGCTCCGCCAGCTTCCGGCGCGCCCGGCGGCGATGGCCGCGGCCCGGCCGCAGGCCTTCATCGCATTGCCGGCCGGCTTCGATGACCGGGTCGTCGCCACACTGACGGCCGTCCTCGACGGCCGGGGCTTCCTGGTGAACACCCTGGCGGCGTCCACCGGCTGGCACCGCGGCCTGAACGGCGTGCCGGCCGAGGCCACCGCGACCTGGACCATCCCGCCCCCTGGAGCAGGCGCGATCGTCGTCGCCCCGGGCGGCTTCGCCCCCGGCGCCCCCGATCCGGCGCGCGTCGCCTGGCTGGTCGCGGCCTACGCCAACGGCGCCACCCTGGTGACGGCCGGCAGTGACTCGTGGGCGGTCGGCTCAAACCCTGCCTTCACCGGCATACGTGTCGCCGGTTCGCCCCAGTTCCGCTGGAGCTACCCCAAGGAGGGCGCCAAGCATGCCGACGACACTGCCCTGCGCAGCAGCGAACGCCTGGTGACCATCCAGGGTGCCGACCAGCTCGGCGCCGGCCTGCGACTGCTGGAACCCCTGCTCATACGCTGAACGGAGCCACCCATGCTGCGTATCCTCCTCCTTGCCGTCTTCATCGTCACGCTCGGCGCCGCAGATGGACCGCTCAAGATCGTCTTTTTCGGCGACAGCATCACCGGCGACCGGCCGCGCAAACCCTACCTGCACCAGTACCTGAAATGGTGCGACCTGGTCGGCCTTGGCCTGCGGGCGCGCGGAGGGGAGGTGGCGGTCGTCAATTGCGGCTTCGCCGGCGACAGCACCCACGGCAACCCGAGTGGCGATCCGCCCGGCGCGCTCAAGCGGCTCAAGGACAACGTCCTCGACGAGCAGCCGGCGATCTGCGTCGTGCTCATCGGCGGCAACGATTTCGCCAAGGTCAAGGGCGAGGCCCCCGACTCTCCCAAGCTGGCCGAGGTCACGGCGACGCTGCGCGGCAACCTGACCAGCCTGGTGCAGCAGATGAAGCAGGCCGGCATCAAGGTCCTGCTGCTGCAGTATCATGCCGCCCGCGCCGCCGATCCGGCCAAGGCGTGGAAGCACCTCGATTGGGGCAATCCGGTCGTCGCCGAGGTCGGCCAGGCCGAAGGCGTACCGGTGCTGGCGCTGGAACCGGCCTTCCAGGCCGAGCTCGCCGCCGGCGCCACCGCCGAGCAGCTGCTCAACCGCATCGATGGTGTGCATCTGAATCCGCGCGGCGAGCTGGTCGTCGCCGAGGCGGTCATAGCCAGGATCGTCGCGTTGGGGTGGGCCGGGAAGCCGTGAGCCGCGACCACCAGCTCGCGCGGATCAGGATCCGGTGGCCGGACTGTGCCGGGCGATCGCTGGCAGGCCCGGACGGGCGGCCTCGCCGCTGAAGCGCTCCAGCACCAGCCCCGGCGAGGCCCATGCCTCCAGCGCGTGGCTGTAGACCGCCGGCATGCCTTCGGCCCAGGTCACCCGGCAGTCGCGCAGCACGACGTCGCGGGTGCGGTCGAGGAAGAACGCCGGCAGGTCGTGGCGGAACAGGCTGCCCCACGGCGTCTCGACCTCGGCGCCGCGACTGCCGGCCGGTGCGAAGCCCGGGCGATTGGGGCGCGGGTCGAAGAAGCCGGCGGCATGCGCCGAGTGCTTGCGCATGTGCACCCGCACATTGTCGAACAGGATGTCGGACGGGTGGTGCTCGCCGTCGGCTCCCTGCACGTAGACGCCCTGCTCGGTGGTGATCGCGATGTCGCGGAAGACGATGTTGCGCAGCCGCGCCACCCGGCTGTCGTCGCCGTAATGACCGGGCACGTAGGGCACCTGGGAGATCCAGATCGCCTCGCCTTCGTGCCACCAGATGCGCGGACTGTGGATGGTGTCCACGGCGATGCCGGTGATGAGCACGTCCTCGATCACCGACGCGTCGCGGCAGTCGATGGCGATGCCGCGGTGGGAACGGCGTATGGTCGAGTCGCTGAAGACGATGCGCCGGAAATCGACGAACGACTCGCAGCCGAGCCGGAAGGCGCAGCAGTGCGACTCCAGCACGCAGTTGGTGATGACGATGTCCTCGCAGGCGCCGTATCTGGCCGCGATCTCGCGCCGCCCTTTGATGCTGATCGCATCGTCGCCGGCCTCGACGTGGCAGTTGCAGATGCGCACCGAGCGCGAGCAGTCGACGTCGATGCCGTCCGAGTTGACCAGGCCGAGGTCATTGAGGATGGTCACCCCGTCGATCAGGACGCGGTCGCAGCCGGCCGGCCGAACCGCCCACGAGGGCGTGTTGATGATGCGCACGCCGCTCAGCACCACGTCGGTGCAGCCGAGGAAGACCACCGACTGCGCCCGCGGATTTCGCGCTACGGTGTGGGTGGGCAGACGCTCGGTGACGTAGGCCGGCGAGTTGCCGTCGAGCGTGCCGCTGCCGTCGATGGTCACCTGCTCGGCCTCGTGGGCGAAGATCCAGAAGCGGCAGAAGTCCGACTTGCGGAACAGTTCGAGGTGCTCGTAGCTGACGTACTGGGCGATGTCCGGCGAGGCGCGCAGCACCGCTCCCGCCTCGAGGTGCAGCCGCACCCGCGACTTCAGCATGATCGATCCGCACATGAAGGTCCGGCCCGCCGGGACCAGCACGGTGCCGCCGCCGGCAGCGGAGCAGGCGTCGATCGCCTGCTGGATGGCGTTGGCGCTGTTGACGGCGAGGTCGGCGACGGCGCCGTAGGCGGTGATGTCGTAGGTGCTCATGGGGTCACTCGGCGATGAGGTGGACGAAGAGGGAACCAGTTGCGTCGGGTGCAACCACGGTGGCCGGACGGCCATTGACGGTCAAGCGGTGCCGCCGACCAGGATCGATGCGGATGTCGAGGATGGCGTCGCGCCAGCGGAGGCCGCGCAGGTGCATCGGGCCGGACGTAGGCGGTAGGCAGGGATCGAGGTGCAGGCCATCGGGGCGCGGGTCGAGGCCGGCGAGGACGCGGATCGCCAGCCGCCACAGGGCGGTGGCGCCCCAGGTCGTGCGCGGCTGGCTCAGCCAGGCGTGCACGGGGTGCCCCTGGGCGATGCCGACCCGCGGGCCGATGCACCACGCGTGCCAGTCCTCAGGCGCGCCGATGGTGATCTCCTGCACGCCGCCGTCCGGCAGGCCGGTCTGCGGATGGTAGCACTCGGTGAAGTGGCCGTCGCGCAGGGCCCGCTGGGCGAAGCGGGCGATGGTCGCCCAGGCCAGTTCCGGTTCACCTGCACGGGCGGCCGCCTCCGCGACGAAGCCTTCGACATGGGGCCAGACCAGGCCGCTGTGGCGGCCGACGCCCAGGCCGTCGTAGCGCGGATAGCCGGGGGTGACGCAGGGCAGGCCGGCTGGAGCGGTGGCGAGGTGGCCCAGGCTGCGCCCGGGCATCAGGCCGAAGAGGGCGGCGAAGCCGTGCCCCAGGCCCTCCTGGCGGTCGTCTGCGCCCCACGGGTCGACCATGTAGCGGAAGCGGCCCTGCTCGGGCAGCCAGAGATGCGTCAGGATGCCGGTCCGCACCTGGGCGGAGAGCGCGACGTGGTGGGCATCGGGGGTGCGGTCGAGCCAGCGATCCATTTCGCCAAGGACGGTCAGGGCGCGATAGTAGAGGCAGTTGGTGGACAGGGCATGCATCGGCATGCCCATGCCTACCGCATGCTTGTCGCGCGGATGCTGGTGCAGCCAGTCGAGGATGCAGGACCTGCCGCCGGCGTCGGCATAGCGGTCGGCGTAGCCCGCCACCCCGTCCTGGAAGCAGGCCGGGCCGCGGAACAGGCCGAGCCCGGCGTCGAACTCCTCGGCCTCCATGCGCGCCAGCCAGGCCGCCGACACCTCGCGGGC
Organism: bacterium; assembly: GCA_020049615.1. The sequence continues at coordinate 29,170 of JAIFKN010000016.1, forward strand.
GAAGGCGAGGAAGGTGCGGTCGCCGGTCCACAAGGCGTGGTCCCAGGCGCCGATCACCCAGACCACGGCGTCCCAGTATTGGCCGCGCAGGCGGTAGCCATCCGGGCCGCGCAGGACCTCGCCCTTCAGCGTGTTACGCGCCGTTTCGGGGTCGGTCGCGTTGAGCATGTTCCACGCGTTGATCGCCGCATCGCGCGTCCAGGCCTCGTAGGTCAGTCCGGCCATCAGCGCCGGGCTGCCAGGATCGAGCAGCCCGACGCCGACGGGGACGATGTTGCCGAAGACATCGCCGAGGGCGCAGCGCAGGGCGCGATCGAGGTTGAGGTCGCCGGTGGTGATGACGGGCAGTGCTGGCATGGTCTCATTCTTACCGCTTGGCGCCGGCTGGATTACGGCATAATTCTGCAATGCCGGCAATTCGTCTCACGCCGGGCCTGCCAGTCATCTCCGATGGCCATCAGCTGCGGATCGCCTCGACGACCCGTTTCTCGGGCTGCGACGGCCAGGTCCACCGGTTGCTGCTGATCGACGACGCAGCGGTCACCCTCGAGCACGGCCGCCGCCAGCGTCTCGACCCGCCGGTCCTCCTGCTGCTTCCGCCCGGTTGGAGCGGCACGGCCAGCGTCGGTCGCGGCGCCTTCTGCTACCGCATCGAGATCGACGGCGGCCCCGCCCTCTCCGCCATGCTGCCCGGATCCGTGATCGTGCGCCAGGGGAGCCAGGCCGGCCCGTGGAGCAACGACATCATCGCCCTGGCCCAGCGCTGGTGGCGCTCACTGCCGGACCGCCACCGCGTCGCCGTCCATCTGACCGATCTGCTGCTGCGTCTGACCGAGACGGGCAACGACCCGGATCCCGCCCGCCAGAGCCTCGAAGGGCGGTTCCACAGCCTGCTGCGGACCCATCTCGGCAGCACGGAGGGCGCGACCGCATTCGCCCGGCGCCTCGGCGTCAGCCGGGCGACCCTCGACCGGGCCCTGATGCGTTCCGCAGGGACGACGGCTGCCGCCAGGATCAGGCAGGAGCGCCTGCGCGCCGCGGCGACGATGCTCCTGCAGACCGATCAGGCCTTCGCTGACATCGGCGGACGCTGCGGCTTCGCCGATGTCGACAGCTTCGTGCGCGCCTTCAAGCGCATCTACGGCTGCACCCCGCGCGCCTGGCGCAGGCGCCAGGTGGCCGAGGTCTGACCCCTCTATTTCTTCGACTTCTGCGGCGTCAGGGCGGCGGCGAGGGCGGCGGCGATCTCGCCATGCCCGGCCTGGTTGGGATGCACGCCATCGGGTATGTTCGAGGGCGTGACTGCTTTGAGCAGGCTGACGAAGCCGATCTTGCGCTCGGCCGCCAAGGCCTTGTAGGAGGTCTCCAGGGCGACGAGGGCCTCGCTGGTCGTGCTGCCGAAACCCTTCGATTTCCAGTAGCCGGTCAGCGTCTGCTCGTTGATGGCGAGCGGAGCGCAGAGCAGGATCGAGGCCTTGGGTGCCTCCGTGCGCACGGTGTCGAGCAGGATCGCCATCCGTTTCGTCGTCGCCGCGGCGGCCGCCGCGCCGTCCGCGATGCCCTTGAGGTCATTGACCCCGAGGAGCAGGATCACCACGTCCGGGTTGGCCGTCTTCTGCAGGGCCTCCTTCAGTCCGCCGACATCCTCGGTGGTGCGGCCGTTCTTCCCGGCATTGACGGTCCGGATACCGGCGACCTGCTTGGGCAGCACATCCGTCCAACGGTTGCCATCGCCGACCTGCTGCTCCTTCCAGGTCGCGAAGGTGATGGAATCGCCATAGCACAGGACCGTCCGCTCCGCCGCGGGCAGGTATGCCAGGGAACAGACCAGGAGGAGCGCGAGGAAACGGTTCATAGGTGGTTGATAGTCCACGATTCGCAGACCACGTCCAGCGGTCCGCTCGCCAAGCGTGCTTGGGCTCGCCGTCAAGCCGTCCGCGGCAGGAGCGGCGCAGGATCGCTCGTGGCGATGACCGGAGGCAGGTCGGCGTTGACGCGGGCGATGTCGGCGGGCCGGTCGGCCGATCACCAGTGCTTGCAGGCGTGGATGATGTCGTCGAGGCGGCCGAGGGCGACGCACTGCACGGTGTCGGCGCCGCCGTAGTACACCTTCACCGTGCCGTCGGGCTCGACGATCTTGGCGCAGGGGAAGCAGACGTGCTCGACCAGGCCCTGCATCTCGTAGGGCGCCTCGGGCGAGAGGATCGGGTGCTTGGTGACGTGCTTCACCTTCCACGGCTCGTCGAGGTCGAGGAGCATGGCGCCGACCGAGTACTCGCGGGTGGTGCAGTTGTTCATCACCGCGTGGTAGATGCACAGCCAGCCTTCGGGGGTGCGGTACGGCACGGTGCTGGCCCCGAGGCC
>JAIFKN010000149.1 GCA_020049615.1 bacterium
TTGTTGGCCTTGAGGTGGGCGGTGGCCTTGGCGCGCAGGTCGCGCTCCTCGATCTCCAGCTTGCGCACCTGGGCCATCAGCTTCTCGCACAGGCCGGCGTGGCTGGCGAGACCCTGGTTGAACTGGCCGATCTGCTTGCGCAGGTTCTCCTTCTCCACCTCGAGCAGGGCTTCGGGGTTGCGGCGTTCCATGCCGCTGACGAAGAGGCTGGCGAAGCCGCGGAAGAGGTTGCCGATACGTGCGAGGAGGGACATGGGCGTCTCCGGTTGAGTCTGTCCTAGCGGCTTCCTGGCCGATGGTCAAAGGCCATCGGCGTCCGGGAGCGTTGACATCCACGTCAACGGTTCTGCCCGATCCGTCCACGTGGACGTCGGATCTCCCTACCTTCCGACCGCACGCTGCCAGCCGGTGAGGAGGTTCTGGATGACCTCCCCCGAGGGCGCCTGCACCACCTCGGGCAGATCGATGCGCAGGCCGTACTTGGCCAGGTCGAGGAACGGACTTCCCGGGTCCTTGATCGGCACTGCCGGGTCGCCGGGGCGGAAGCCGTGTTCCAGGGCCTTGCGCTGCGCCTGCTCGGCCATGAGGAAGTCGAGGAAGCGTCCAGCGGCGGCGCGGTGGTCGGCGGTGTTCCACGGCGCGTCGATGATGTAGGCCGGGTTGTCGTTCCAGGCGTTGGGCACCGGGTAGGTGACGCGCAGATCACCCCAGCGGCCCTGGGCGTTGCGCAGGTAGTCGATGGCGACGCTTTCGTAGACGCACAGGCCGTCGTAGGCCGAGGGGCCCTTCAGCACCATCTCCTTCATCTGGTTGCCGGTGGAGTTCGACAGTCCGGCGACGCCCTTCTCGAAAGCGGTGAGCCAGACCTGGAACTTGGCGTCCATCACCTGCGCCATGCCCAGGGTGCGGATCTGATGGAAGTCGTGAGCCATCAGCACCAGGGCCATCAGTCCGCTGTTGCTCTGGTTGGGATGGGCGTGGCCGAACTTGAGGAAGCCCCATTCGGGCTTGCCAGCGATGCCCGCCCAGCCGGTCGGCTCGGCGACCAGCCTGGCGATGTCGCGGAAGGTCTGCGGCGGCTGCTTGATCGCGGCGAAGCGCTCGGCCCACCACACGCAGACCATCGGCGTCAGCGCCAGGATCTCAGTGCGGGAGAACGGCTCCTTGCCGTGCTTGACTTGCCAGTCGGCCGCGAAATTCGCCGAGTAGAGGCTCGAGGCCGGCGCCCACACGTGGAGTTGCTCGCCAGCGAGCACGCTCTGCGCGCCTTCCAGCGAGCCCTTGGCGACGAGGTCGACCTGGATCGACGGTTCGGACTTGGCGAACTCCTCGGCCGCCCATTTCAGCCAGCGTTCCTTCTCGGTGCCATAGGCGACCGCGATGCGCACGGCGGCACCGCTGCGCGGAGGCGGCGTCGTGCTGGTACCTGGCGTCGGATCCGGCAACGAAGCCGGCTTGCCGAGCAGGAACTTCCACGCCAGGAAGGCGCAGCCGCCGAGCACCAGGACGATGAACAGCTTGCCGAGCAGGGTGGCTTTGGGACCGGATTCGTCGCTCATGGTCAGCTCAGAAGAAGGTGGCGATGTCGCGGAAGACCAGGCGGATGTCGCCGGTGCCGCCTTTATAGGCCTTGGCCTGGGTCGTCTCGCTGATGCGCTTGAGCACCCCGCCGTCCGCCGACGTGCCGTAGGCGATGGTGAAGACGCGCAGGGCGCCGCCGCTCTCGGGGCCTGGATCGATGCGCGCCAGCAGCGCCTCCAGCGCGGTCGAACTGGTGGTATCCGAGCCATCGGACAGCACCACCACGGCTTTGATCGCCTCCTGGTCGGGATCAGCCTGCAGGGCGGTGATGGCCTGCAGCACGGCGTCGTAGAGCGCGGTCTTGCCGCCGGCGATCAGTCCGCCGACCTGCGACTGGGCCTGGGCCCGGACGGTCGACAGCGGCTGGTTCTGCGCCAGCCATTGCGGCGAGCTGCTGAAGGTCATCAGCGACAGTCGGTCGCCGGGATTGAGCAGGCCGAGGAACTCGGCCGCGCCCTCGCGCGCCGCGCCGATCTTGCCGTCCTCCTCCATCGAACCGCTGGTGTCGAGGACCAGGGCGATGTGCGCCGGCTTCTTGGCCCCGCGCCACATCGCGATGCAGGCGTCGATCACCTCGGCGCTGGGCACCTCCAGGGTGGTCGATGGTTCCTTGGGATCGACCCCGTGCGCGGCGTCGATCGGCGCTGCGACCGGCACCTCGACCGCGGCGGGGCGGAAGCCGAAGCGCAGCGCGGCCTCCTGCTGCGGCCGTTCGAGCAGGAACTTCACGTAGGCCTGGGCGGCCTGGCGGCGCTCGGCCGTCACCCACGGGCGCTCGACGATGCCGGTCGGGTGGTCGCTCCAGAAGGTGCCCTCCTTCGGGTAGATCGCGACCACGGGGAACGACGGTTTCGGCGTCGCGGCGTTGGCCTCGATGACCAGGTTCTCGTACAGCACCGCCGCCGAGAGGTAGCCGGGGCCGCCGGCAAACATGCGCTTGCCGAAGAAGCCGGTCGAGGAGCCGTAGTGGACCACGGCCCGCTCGATGCCGTTGACGTACTGCGTGACCTCGGGCCGCTGCACATCGGCGACGGTGAGTCCGCCCTGCTTGCCGGCGCCGGCGTAGGTCTCGGCGAGCAGGGTCTGCAGGCCGGAGTTGGAGAATTCGGGGTGGGTGTGGCCGAAGCGGAAGCGGCCCCACTGCGGCTGGCCCTTGGCCGCCCAGCCCTGCGGCTCCTTGGCCATGGCCAGGACCTCGGCCCAGCCGATGCGCGTCTGAGGCCAGCCCAGCGCCTCCGCCATCGGCTTCCACATGGCGATGACGACTGGCGACAGCACCACGTTCTCGGTCTTCGCCACCAGATCGGCTCCGGTGGCGGCACGGCTGCGCGCGTTCGCCAGGGTGATGAAGGCGGCCGAGGCCGGGCTGACCAGGTCGGCCTGGTCGCGACCGGCGAGGACATCATCGATCAGTTCGCCAGAGCCCTTGGCCACCGCGGTGACGAACACCGCCTTGCCAGCGACCTGCACCTTGCGGTTGTTGAAATCCTTGGTCACCGCCTCCAGCCAGGCCTGCTTCTCCGAGCCGTAGACGATGCTGATGGCGAGCGCGTCAACGGGGGCAGCGGGCTGGGCCTCGGGGGCCGTCGTCTCGGCCGGGGGGGTGCTGTTACCGAACCACAGCACGGCACCGATGATGCCGATGATCAAGACGAAGAGGAAGGCCTTCATGGCTGCGAGAATGTGCAGCCACAGTTAAGGATCAATGAATACTAACGATCTACAGTGAACGTTTTTCCGTCGATGACGACGATGTCGCCCTTCTCCAGCTTGCGGCCGGGGCGGTTGTCCGCCTCGCCGTTGACCCAGGCGCGTCCTTCGCGCACCAGCGCCTTGGCGTGGCCACCGGTCTGAGCGACCTGGACCACTTTGAGGAACTGGGCCAGGGTGATCGGCTCCTCGTGGCGGTGCTTGGCCGGTGCAGGGGGTGCCGGGGCGACCGGGGCCGGACGGGCGGCGGGGTTCTTCTGCTTAGGACCAAGCATCGAGCCTCCCTTTGATCTCGTGCCGTGTCAGTTCAGGGGCTGCGCCCCTACGGCCCTGGGGGCCTACCCCCGGGCTTTGTCGCTGCTCAGTTCCGTCGCACGTGCTCCGGAACTGCTGCGGCATCGGCTTCGCCGATTGTATGCCGCCACCGCCGCTCGGCGCCCGCCCCATCGCTGCGCGACGGGGCCCCGTCTCAGGACCAGGCATGCCGCGGCACCTGCGCGCCGACCACCTCGACGGCGGCGGCGCCAGCGCGGGCGGCGAGTTCGCCGCAGACGTCGAGCGGGCAGCCGCGGACCAGGCCGGCGAGCAGGCCGGCGAGCCAGGCGTCGCCTGCGCCGTTGCTGTCGATGGCCTTGGCCGGGATGCCCGGCGTGTGCAACTTCTCGCCGCCACGTCGCAGCCAGGCGCCATCGGCGCCGATCTTCACCGCGGCGAAGCGCACCAGCGGGGCGATCTCGTCGAGCGCGGCGCGCGGATCGCCCTTGCTCCAGGCGGCGGCCTCGTCCTGGTTGAGGATGGCGCCGCCGACCAGGCCCTGGGACATCAGTTCGGAGAGGACCGGCTGGTTGGCGCGCACGACCTCGTGCGAGGCGAAGTCGAGGACGAGTTCGGCGCCGGCCTGGCGCGAGGCCAGGGCGATGGCGCGGACCAGGCCGTGGTCATAGCAGGAATAGCCTTCCATGACCACGAAGCGGGCGCCGGCGAAGGCCTCGGGCGAGACCTCGGCGGCGGAGAGGGTGGCGGCAGCGCCCAGGCAGGTGCGGAAGGTGCGCTGCGCGTCCGGGGTGACCATCGCCAGGACGCGTCCGGTCGGGGTCTGCTGCCGGATGATCAGGCGGGCGTCGACGCCCTGCACCGCCAGCGACATGCGCATGAACTCGCCGAGATCGTCGTCGCCGGTGCAGCCGATGAAGGCGGCGTTCAGGCCGAGGTTGGCGCAGCCGGCAAGGACGTTGCAGGCCGAACCACCCGGTGCCTGCGCCGGCATGCCGCCGTGCGCCGCGAGCACGCGCCCGACCTCCGCGGCCGAGACCAGCTCCATGCCGCCCTTGGCGCCGGGCACGTGTTCGGAGAGGAAGGCGTCATCGACCTGGATGCAGAGGTCCACCAAGGGCGAGCCGAGGCCGATGATCTGCGGCGCCGTCACTTCCCTGCCTCGTCGAGCATGCGCGCGACTTCCATCAGTACGCCGGGTCCGCTGCCCTGGATCGAGCGCTTGGGCGCGACCACGGCGTCGGAGTGGAAGGCGAAGCGCGGCGGCGGGGTCTTGGCCAGCTGGGCCAGCGCGTCGATGCCGTCGATCGCGCCGGTGATGGCGTGGACCGGGACGCCGGAGGCCAGCCAGATCGAGCTCTGGCCGGGTCCACCGACCAGGTCGAGGCGGCCGCTCTTGCCGGTCTGCTGGAAGTACTGCAGCAGTTCGAGGACGCCGCCCTCGACGATGTTGCCGGTGAAGGCGGCGCCCTGGGTGGCGAGGTCGTTGAGCGAGAAGCCCGGCCCCATGGTTTCCTGGGCGCTGATCTGCGGTGCCTGGGCCGACAGCGAACTGGGATCGCCGCCCGGCGGCAGCATGTAGAGGCGGAAGACCTGGCCACCGACCTGCAGTTGGCTGCCGTCCTCGAGCGCCACCTCGCTGGTGATGCGCTGGCTGTTGACGAAGGTGCCGTTGCGGCTGTTGAGGTCGGCGAGCGACCAGCCCTTCCCCTCGGTCCAACGCAGTTCGGCGTGCTTGCGCGAAGCGAGCGCGTCCTGGACCGGGATGTCGATGCCGTCCTCGCGCCCGAAGACGTAGGTGCGTCCTGGCAGCAGGCGGCGGGCCTGGCGGGAGGCGGAGACGATGAAGTAGCCTATGGCAGCCATTGCCCTCGCAGGCTAGTCGTCGGGGGGGAGTGTCCAGGGCTGCTGAAAGCCTTGAGGCTCGAGGCGTGAGGTTTGAGGTCATTGCCCCTGCTCCGTTGCGCGGCTTGCGGCGCGTGGGCAATGGACCTCACGCCTGACGCCTGAAGCCTCAAGCCTGGGCCAGCCTCCGGCTTCAGGCTTGAGGTTGGCGGAACCTGTCCACAAGGCTGGCGCATGCCCCTGCCCGAGCCGGTCGCGCCCATCGCCGATGATGCCGAGATCAAGCCGCTGACGGCAATGCTTGAGACGGTGGCACGCATCGACGGCTGGGGGCCGCGGGCCTGGCGCGAGGTGATCGGGGCCTGGCGCCTGCCGGCCTGCGATCTCGGCATCGAGGAGCGCGAAGGGCCGCCGTGCGAAGAGGGGGGCGAGGTGCTGGCGACGGTCGCCTTCCGTTCCCCGCGTTGGGCCCGGCGTGGCGAGCCGGTGGCGGTGGCCGACTGGCTGCTCCGCCAAGCTCGCGCCGCCCTGCTGCCGCGCTTCGGCCTGTCGGCCCGCACCCTCGATCCCGGCGAGGTGGTGCGGGTGGGCAACGCCTGCTTCCGGCATGGCGACGACCTGCTGCTGCGCTTCGCCTTCCGCCTGCCCTTTGCCGGTATGTGCATCGATGGCGAATCCTTCGCCCGCGCCGTCGGCTGGCTCGGACGGTGGTCGCGGGGCATCGCCGCCACGCAGTCCGGCTTGGCCGCCCACGTGCGTAGCGTACGCCTGCAGCGCGCCCTGCGCGCGGCGCTGCCGGTGCATGGCCTGGTCGCCTTCCTCGGCGACGGCTCACGCTTGGCCCGCGACCCCGGCGGCGGGGTCGGGGCGCAATGCCGCCCGCTGCAGGCGCCGCGCGACCTCGCCGTGACCATCGACCTCGGCCGCCTGGGTCGGCATCGCGGCCTGGGCATCCGCGCCGGCGTCACCGCCATCGCCGGGGCACCCTATCACGGCAAGAGCACCATCCTGGCAGCGATCGCCGGCGGGATCGATGACCGTCCGCCCGGCGACGGCCGCGAGCGCGTGGTCGCCCTGCCCGCGACCCTGCCGGTGCTGTCCGATGACGGCCGGCCGATCCTGGACCAGGACCTGACCCCGTTCTTCCCCCGACTGCCCGGTGGTGACGCCGCCTGCTTCACCACGGCCCGGGCGAGCGGCGCCACCAGCATGGCGGCGGCGGTGCTGCAGGGCGTGGCGGCCGGCGCCCGGCTGCTGCTGGTCGACGAGGATAGTGCGGCGGCGAACTTCCTCTCGCTGCAGCCGGAGATGCGCCGCCTGCTCGGCTGCGATCTCGACGGCGGGCGGACCCTGGCCGAATGTCTGCCCGATCTCGCCCGCCAGGGCATCTCGACGGTGGTGGTCGCCGGCGCCTCGACCACGGCCATTGCCAGCGCCGAACGCACCATCCTGATGCGCGGCTTCGCTCCGCTGGAGGCCACTGCCGCGGCGCGACGGGCCTGCGGCCGGACCGTCCGCCCGGCACGGCTGGGCCTGCCGGCTCGACGCCTGGCAGGCGAACCGGATGCCATCCTCGGCCACGGCCACACGTTGGCGGTGTCAGTCGAGGACGCGGAGCGTCCGCGCTTCGCCGGACGCAGCGTCGATCTGCGGCGCGTGGGCTTCGCTCTCGATGCCGGATTGGCGCGCGGCGCGGTGCTGGGCGCGGCCTGGGCCTGCCGCCTGGCTGCGGGCGGATGCGACATGATCGAACTGGGCTGGCGCTACGAGCGCTGGCTATCCGAGCGCGGCCCGGCCGCGCTCGATCCGTTCCACGACGGCTTCCACGCCATCGCTCCCTGGCCGCTGGTGGCGGCGGTGCTGGAGCGCACCTGGGGCATGGCGCTCGGCTCAGATCGCCCGGCACAGGAAGGACGCCACGACGCGGCGTGCGCCGCGCGAGCGCAGCACCGCCGCCGCCGCTGAGGCGGTGGCGCCGCTGGTCAGTATGTCATCGACGAGGAGAACCCGATCGGGCACCCGTCCCGCGCAGGCGAACAGTCCGACGACGTTGCGCGCCCGTTCCGGCCGCGACAGGCGGTGCTGCTCGCGGGCGTGGCGAGTGCAGCGCAGCGGGGCGAGGAAGGGCACACCGAGGCGCCGCGCCGCCTGGCGGGCGCAGGCGGTTGCCAGGTGCGGGCCCGGGCGCCGGCCCGGCGAGGGCGGCACCGCCACCACGGCGTCGACTGGCGTTTCCGGCAGCGGCAGCAGGCCGGCCAGGGCGGCGACCGCGGCCGGCCGCGCCCCGGCCTTGGCGTCGCCGACCAGCCGGCGCATCGTCCCGCGGTAGGCGAAGCCGGCGTGCACGCCGTCGAGGTGGATCAGGCCGTCATCGCGGCAGGCCGGACAGGGCGATTCGCGTTTCGGCATCGCGCACAGCGGGCAGGGCTCGAGCAGCGCCGGCAGCTGCGGCAGGCAGGCGGCGCACAATCCCGGCCCGGGCGCCTCGTGGCACAGCGGGCACACCGCCGGCAGCAGCAGGTCGAGGACGGTGGCGACCGCCGCGTTCACTCCACCGACCACTCGCGCTTGACCTCGGACAGCTCCTTGAGCTTCCCCGCCAGGGTGTTGCGGGTGATGCCGAGCAGCTGTGCCGCCTTCGACTTGTTGTTGCCGCAGGCGTCGAGCACCGCCTCGAACAGGTGGCGCTCCCACTTGGCCCGCACCACGTCGTAGAGGTCGGTCGCCCCGCGCTGCACCGCGGCCAGGGTCTCGCTGCGCATCTCGGACGACAGCCGGCTCTCGAAGCTGGCCAGGCCGTGCGCCTCGTCGGTCTGCTCGTGCGGGTCGAAGGCGATGACGGCGAAGGGCAGCAGGTCGGGGGTCAGCTCGCTGGTCGGCGCCATCACCACCATCTTCTCGACGCAGTTCTCCAGCTCGCGCACGTTGCCCGGCCAGGAGTAGCGCTTCATCGCGTCCATCACTTCGCGCGAGATCGAGCTGATGTACTTGACGTTGCGGCTGGCGTACTGGTTGACGAAGTGCTCGACCAGGTGCGGCACGTCCTCGGATCGCGCGCGCAGCGGCGGGATCTGCAGGTAGACCACGTTGAGACGGTAGAACAGGTCGGCGCGGAAGGTGCCTTTGGTCACCTCGTCCTCGAGCACGCGGTTGCTGGCCGCGATCACGCGCACGTCGAGTTTGCGGGTGCGCGTGTCGCCGACCCGCTCGATCTCCATCTCCTGCAGCACGCGCAGCAGGCGCACCTGCATGCCGGGGCTGACGTCGCCGATCTCGTCGAGGAAGATGGTGCCGCCGTTGGCCGCCTCGAAGCGGCCCTTGCGGTCGGCGACCGCGCCGGTGAAGGCGCCCTTGACGTGGCCGAACAGCTCGGACTCCAGCAGGCTTTCCGAGAGGGCGCCGCAGTTGACCGGCACGAACGGCCCGTTGGCGCGCGGGCTGTGGTCGTGGATGATGCGCGCGATCATCTCCTTGCCGGTGCCGGTCTCGCCGTGGATCAGCACGGTGGCGGTGCTGGCGGCGACGCGGTGGGCCTGGTCGACGACGCGGCGGAACGAGCCCGAGACGCCGACCAGATTGCGGTCGGAGAACTGGCTCTTCAGCTCCTCGCGCAGCTGGTGGTTCTCGTCGATGAGCTCGGCCTTCTCCTGGCTCTGCACCTCGGCGATGACGCACCATTGCAGGCACAGGTCGGCGAGCATCTGGCCGACGCGCTCGTCGGCCAGGCGCTCGACCAGCAGCACGGCGTGGATGCGCTTGCCCTTGCCCAGCGGCAGGGCGGTGACGCCGCCGTCGGTCGCCGGCGTCCTGGCGTCGCGTACCCGGGCCATCAGCGCCAGGTCGGCCTCCTCGCCCTGGCTGGGCTCGCCGTGGGCGACGATCTCGCGCACGCCACCATCGAAACGCAGGACCAGCAGCCGCCCGGCGGCCAGGCAGCCGGCGCCGGCGGCGAGCCGCAGTCCAGCCTGCACGCTGGCCTTCAGTTGCGGGTTGGCGACCCGGGCATCGGTGATCGCGTCGAGCAGCTCGAGGAGGTCCAGCGCCATGGGCGTTGGCACGGTAGGGGGTGTGCCGGGGGGGACAAGGCGGGACGCTTCCCTTCCCTTCGCCGCCGTCCGCCCAACCTGGGGGACGTGCTGCGTTGCTATCTGCTGCTGATCCCCCTGGTCCTGTGCTCCGGCGAGCCGCCGACCACCTTCACCTTCGTCGAGACGGTGGCCGGCAAACCCGCGCCAGGCAGCGACCGGGTCGTGGTCGAGGGCCTGCGCAAGCAGCATACCGAGCGCCTTGCCCGCGCCCGGGCCGAGCTGCCGACCGCTTCGCCGGCCGTTGCACGCGTCATCCGGGCCGACATCGGCGCCCTCGAGGCGGAACTCGAGCGTCTGGCCGTGGTCGGTGGCGGAACCCTGCGGGTCGGCGAGCGCGTCTACACCGTGCGCCACGACCTGATCGCGGTCGAGTCCAACGGCACCCGGCTGGAGGTCGATCCGGCGACCGGGCACGGCCGCTCGGTGTCCGGTCCAGGGATGGAGCCGACAGCGGTGGAGATGGCGCCGGCGCCAAGCCAGATGGCGGTGGAGCGCGGCGACCCGGGGCCGACGGTGGTCGGGCGTGGCACCAGGCGATTCGCGGTCAGCGCCGATGGCCGCGACTACACCGTGCTGGTTGATCCGACTCTGTCGAACCCATTCGCCCGGCTCATTCCGCTCGAGCGCGAAGACTCGCGGATCACCCTCGAGCTGGCCAGGCTGCCGGGCATGCCGCTCGACATCGCCTTCGACAGTGGCGACTTCGTGCGGCGTTTCACTTGCGTGAAGGTGGAATGATCGTGGGGAATGCGGTTGATCCCTTGCCACAGAGGCACGGAGATCCACAGAGGTCCACAGAGCTGGCATGGCAGGTTGGCAGGGCGTTCCCGGGCCGGGTCGCCTTCTTGGCGATCGAGCGCATCGACCTCGGCATCTCTCCGTGGCCCTCTGTGGATCTCCGTGCCTCTGTGGCGGATATTCAATGGCAGGGCCCAGGATGACCGAACTGTTCCGGTCCCATCCGCGCACCTGGCGCGAGTTCCGCTACTGCTACCCGGTGGTCAGCCGGCGCTCGCGCGGGCTGTCGCTGGGGGTGAATCTCAATCCCGACCAGGCGTGCAACTTCGACTGCGTCTATTGCAGCGTCGACCGCAGCGTGCCGTCAGCGGTGCGCGCGGTCGACGAGACTGCCCTGGAACGCGAGCTCGACGACCTGCTCGGACTGGCGGCCTCCGGTGCGATCTGGCGCGAGGAGCCGTTCGACCGCACCCCGGAGCCGCTGCGCCGATTGAATGACATCGCCTTCAGCGGCGATGGCGAGCCGACCAGCTACGCCGGCTTTCCCCGCATGCTTGAACTCGGGAAGCGCCTGCTCGCAGTCCGCGGCCTGGACGCGCGCATCGTCGTCATCACCAACGCGACGCTGTTCCAGAAGACGATGGTGCGCGAGGCCCTGTTGACGTTGCGGCCGCAGGACGAGGTGTGGGCCAAGCTCGACGCCGGCAGCGAGGACTGGTATCGCGCCGTGGACCGCAGCGACGTACCATTGTTGCGGATCCTGGGCAACCTGCGCGAGCTCGGTCGCCAGCGGCCGCTGGTCATCCAGTCGTTATGGTGCCGGCTGCATGGTGAAGCGCCGCCGGAGCACGAACTCGACGCCTGGACGGGCCGGCTGCGCTGGCTGCTCGACGAGGGGGCGCGCATCGACCGGGTGCAGGTCTACACCACCGCACGGCAGACGACGGAGCCCTGGGCGACGGCGCTGACCGCGTCGGAACTGGAGGGGATCGCCGGGCGGGTCAGGGGGCTCGGCGTGGTGGCCGAGGTGCATGGGTGAC
>JAIFKN010000312.1 GCA_020049615.1 bacterium
GGCTTGGGGTCGGGAGTGGTGGACATGGTCGGATCCTTGTGAGACTTGCTCACGATGGAAGTCCGAAATCAGCATAGGCAGCACAGATGTCGCAAGCCTTTCGCATTCTGATCTAGCCTATGCGCAATTGACCATCAGCGGTTGACCTTCGCCGCCTATGCTCGGGTCGAACCCTGGAAGCAACCATGCGTCAGCTCGTCTGCCTCTTCGCCTTGTCCGCCACGCTTGCCGCCGCCGACAACCTGATCGTCAACGGGGATTTCTCCTCGACCGAGAAGGCCACCGATGGCGCCTTCTTCGGCTGGCAGAAGGGCGATCCAGCCCACCTCGGCGTCGTCGCGGAAGGAAAGCAACAGTTCGCCCGCAACGCCGATGGCCACCACGTCAATACCTACCAGGAGATCGCCATCAAGCCGGAGTGGAAGGCCTTCGAGATCTCGGCCTGCATCCGGGTGAGAAACCTGGTCCGCACCGGCGCCGAGGCGTGGATGGTGCCAAGCCTCCAGTTCCAGGCGAAGAACGCTGCTGGCGAGGTGGTCGGTGGATATTCCAAGTTCATGATCACCGCCGACCAGGACTGGACGGCCCACAAGGCGACCAAGGAGATCCCGGCCGACGCCGCCAAGCTCACCGTGTCGATCGACACCTTCGACGCCAAGGGCAGCTTCGACTTCGACGACATCGTGGTCACTCCAATCCTCAAATAAGCTGCGCTCTGGCCGCTGTCACGATCGCCACCGTCCGCGTTCCATTGCCGTTGGCCCCGATCACTGGAGTCCTGCCATGAACTCGCACCTGCACCTGGTCCTGGCCATCATCGCCGCCGTGCCGGCGATGGCCGCCGAATTCGTCGTCGCTCCGGGCGGCGACGATGCCGCTGCCGGCTCACCGACCACGCCGCTGCGCACGATCGGGGCCGCAGCCAAGCGCGCGGCACCTGGCGACACCGTCACCATCAGGGCCGGCACCTACCGCGAGACGGTGGTGCCGGCGCGTTCAGGCGAGCTGGGGCGGCCGATCACCTTCCGTGGCGCTCCTGGCGAGCGCGTCGTCATCGACGGCACCGAACCGGTCACCGGCTGGCAGCCGTGGAAGGACGGCATCGAGCAGGCGCCAATGGCCGGCGATTGGTTCAGCCGCGCCACCCCCGGCGATGGCGTCAATCTCTACGACGCCAAGGTCCACAACCAGGCCGATCAGGTCTTCGTCGACGGCACGATGGTCATCCTGGCGCGCTGGCCGAACTCGCCGAACCTCGACCCGTCCTTCCCAGGCAAGGCGGTGTGCGAGAAGTTCATTGCCAAGAATCGCGACAAGGAGAACAACTGGACCACCGGGGTATTGGAGGACGCCCAGCTCAACCTGACCGCCGAGCAGGCGGTCGGGGCGCAGGTGCTGTTCCAGCCCAACCACGATGCCTGGGCCTGGATCTTCACTGGCCGGATCGCGGCGGTCGATGGCAAGCGCTTCACCTATGCCTCGTGCAGCGACGCTGGCCAGGATTTCGCGCAGAACATATTGCATGACCACAGCCGTTACTATCTCTTCGACAAGCTGGAACTGCTCGACGCACCCGGTGAATGGTACCACGACAAGCAGGGTGGCACCCTCTACCTGAAGTCGCCTGACGGCAAGCCGTTATCAAGCAGAGTGACCGCGAAACGCCGCGAGTACGCCTTCGACCTGAGCGGACTCAGCTTCATCACGATACGGGATCTGGCCATCCACGCCTGCACCATCACCACCGATCGTGACAGCGGCGGTGATAACATCCCCTATGATGCAAAGGGCGATACCCGCTACCCCTGGCGCAATTCAGCCCACGGTCTGCCGACAGAACCGTATCACCAGATCGACGCGTACCGTGACGCAGCCAGCAGCAACGTCGTGGTCGAGAATATCGACGCTGCCTACCTGAGCCACTTCACCGACGTCAGCGGACATTTCTTCTGCCAGTGGGGATCGTCGTCGGGCATCGTGCTGTCCGGGCGTAGTCATCGCATCAGCGGCAGCCGGATCCGCTACAGCTCTGGCAACGGCATCAGCCTGCTCGGCCGGGAGCATCGGGTCATCGGCAACCTGATCGAGGACACCGGCTACGCCGCCAACGACTGCACCGCCATCCATACCGGAGGAACCGACCGTGGCTCCAGCGACCATGAGATCGGCTGGAACACCATTCGCCGCACCGGCCGATCGGGCCTGCTTCCTCGCTGCAGCTATCGCAGCGACAGCGGCGACGGCAGCGATTGGAAAGGGCGCATCCATCACAACGACATCAGCCAGTTCGGCATCCAGGATTGGGATCAGGGCGGCACATAACTGGATCCACGACGCCTACGAACACGTCGACGATCTCGGCGCGGGAGCATATACCGCCAGCGGCATCTACCCCGACTACGGCTCACGCTGGCTGATCGATCACAACGTAGTCTGGAACGTCGAATGGGGCATCCATCTGCAGAACCAGGCCGACCATAAGCTCCAGGCCGGCTACCTGGTCTTCAACAACACCGTAGCCGTGCGCCGCTTGGGTGGACAACCCAACGGCTACGGCCCCTTCGGTCTGGTACGCAACAGCGACGCGCCCTTCCAGGAGACCCAGGTCGCCGACAACATCTTCCTCCTGCTCGCCGCCAACGGCGGCGGCGGCGGCTACAAGATGGTAGATTTCGCCAGTGATCCGGCGGTCAAGCGCGTGGTCGAGCACAACGTCGCCAGCACCTCGCCGGAAGGTCTCGGACTTGCCGGCGGAGCGGCCTTCCCCGCCGCCCTGGTGCCGACCGCCAAGGCCGGGGAGATCGCCGGCAAGGCCAGCAGACGCGATATCCCCCGTGTCGCCGGAATGCCGGTTCCCCCCTTCGACTCCAGCCCGGACCGTGGCGCCTTCGCCGTCGGTGCCGATTCCTGGCAGGCTGGCTGCGACGCCTGGCCAGGGCGGCCGAAGGCCCAGCCCGTCCCGGTTCCGGTCGCCGCCCCCGGCACGCCCGTGGTCACGGTCGGCCCCGAAGCGCCAGTTCAGCCGGTTGCGCCGACACCTGCCCCAGGCCAGCCACCGGCCGCCACCAGCCAGACGGGGATGATCATCGGTGCCATCATCATCGCCGTTCTCGGTCTCCTGGTCATCGTCCTGCTCAGCCGGAGCGAGGGCAGACCGCGCCGCCGCAGGTGACCCTCGGCCAGCCGTTTTGGCCGAAAGCCATGCTCCAAAAGGGCAAGCGGACCACGCGATCCACGCTAAAGTCAGGTCACCGCACACGTTCGCCACCTGGAGCGCTTCCACGCTCCACCGCCATGCCATCGCAAACATGACAAGAGCCCGTATATGCGCCATCACCCTGCCGGCTTCACCCTGATCGAACTGCTCGTCGTCATCTCGATCATCGCCATCCTTGCCGCCATGTTGCTGCCAGCCGTCTCGTTGGTCCGTGAGGCGGCCAAGGGTTTGACCTGCGTCAACAGCCTGCGCCAGTTGGGCATCGCCGGCATGGCGTATTCGGAGGACAATCAAGGCGTCATCGTCTCGCTGAAACACGATAGCCAGACCATGTGGTTCACCTTGCTGGCGGGCTACGTCGATGCGGTTCAGGGCGGAGCCACCGGAACGCTGGCGGACACCAATACGGCGAACAAGGCGCTGAAGGGTTGCTCGAACTACCAGTACGATCCGGCCACCTTCTGGAAGATCGGCTACGGCATGAACAAGGCTCCGCTGGCCAATGCCAGTCTGGCCCACAACCAGTGGGATGGCACCTGGGGCGCGGCGGTCAACATCCCCCTGGCACGGGTCAAGCAGGCCTCGTCGCGCATGTTCCTCGCTGATGGCGAGGACTGGTTCGTCGGCGGATCGGTCGATCCGGCATCCTGTTCCAACCTGCCTGGCCTGGGCTCGCCAGCGCTTCCGAAACGCCACCGCAAGAGCATCAACATGGTATTCTTCGACGGGCATTCGGCAGCGGTCCCGATCGACAACATCGCCACGACGACGAACATCGATTGAGCGAACCGTGCGGGATCCGGCCAGCCATTCCCCAACCTGAGGGCAATCCGACGTGCGCACCAGCATCGCTTCGAGACCACTAGTCGCGGCCGGCGGTGGTGCGGGTTCGCGCAAGCTCGTGTGGCTGCTGGCCGGCCTGCTCGCCACCATCGCTGTCGCCGTGCCGCTGTTCCTGGCCTACCGCGAGGACGATGCTCCGGCGTCGGCTTCCATTCATCAGGAGGGGCGCGGGGAGTGGCTGGTGTACGGCGCCGGCGGCGCCAGGTTGGGTCGTCTGGTCCTCGGCGAGAACCTTGCCGCCTATGTGCGTGCCGATGGCAATCGCGTCGAATCGTCCTGCACGATCGCCGTAGAGGACGGCAGGATCAGGATCGCGAGCGAGAAGCCGCTGGGCGATCTCGGTCGCCAGATCGGACTGAGCAGGGGCGCCCTGGGCTGGCAGCTCACCTCCGGCGCCAGGATCCTCGCCGCCTCGCCGGCCGCCTCTGCCTCCGTCGCCACGCCACCGGCACCATAACCTGTCCGCCTCCGAGTCCGCTTCATCCGGCCATCCGTGCGTGGCTCATGGAATATCCATGCGTGCTCTCAGCCACGTGTTCTGGTCCCTAACCGTCGTCATGGCCCTGTCGGCTGCCGATCCCGGCCCACCGCCGATCAGCATGCCAACGCATGGCGGCGAGGCGGTCGAGGTCCTGAGCACGACGCGTGGCCGGATCTGCCTCAACGGCCTGTGGTGGTTCCAGCCCGCGGTCGGATCCTCGACCGAGGCCCCGGCTTCAGGTTGGGGCTGGATCCGCGTCCCGGGTAGCTGGACTCCGCGTGGAAACCTCCCCGGAGTGGTGGCGCCAGGAACCGGCGATGCCTGGACCGGCTTCGATGGCAAGACCCTGGGCAAGGCCTGGTATGAGCGATCGCTCGAGATCCCAGCGGCCTGGGCGGGGCGCGCGGTGATCCTGGAGCTGCGCCGGATCAGCACCGACGCACGGATCTTCGTCGATGGCCAGGACCTCGGCTCGGCCGCGTTTCCCAGCGGAGAGATCGAGTTGACTACCGCGGTCCGGCCCGGCGCGAGCCATCGCCTGCGTCTGCTGGTCGCGGCGGTGGACAGCGACGAGCAGGTGGTGAGTGCGATGGGGGTCGGGCAGAACACCATGGTTGCAGCCAAGCTTGCCACCCGCGGGCTGCCGGGCGAGGTGTTCCTGTCCAGCCGACCGCGGCATGTGCACATCGACGATGTCTTCGTCCAGACCAGCCATCGGCGCAACCGCCTGACCCTGCAGACCACGCTGGCCGGGATCGCCACGGCCGGCGAGGCCCGCGTCGAGGTGCAGATCCTCGACGCCGCTGGCGCCGAGGTCCGTCGTTTCACCACCACCGTGCCAGTGGCCGCCGGATCCCCGGTCATCACTCCTGCCTGGGACTGGCCTCAGGCCAAACGCTGGGACCTCGGCCAGCCCAACCTCTACACCGCTGTCATGCGTGTGCAGGCACCGGGAATGGACGATACCTGGCGCCAGGAGTTCGGTTTCCGCGAGGTGTGGATCGACGGGCGCGACATCCTCCTCAACGGCACCCCGTTCCGCCTGCGGCCGTGCAGCTGGTTCAGCGACGGCGACTGGTCGGCGACCACCGGCAGTCCGCAGATGATGGCAGCGGCCTTCGATGGCCTGGCCGGCAGCGGCTTCAACATCCTCGAGTGGTGGCCGTCGCAGTACGACGAGCGCGGCACCTACCATTTCCAGGAACTCGCCCTGGAGATCGCCGATCGCAAGGGCTTCCCGGTGATGGCCAACAGCCTGTCGGCCTCGAACATCCTGTCGCTGTGGGGCGGCGGGACGAAGAAATGGACTGATCCGCAGACCCGCGCCACCTGGCGGCAACGCATGGAGAGCGAGCTGCGTCGCCTGCGCAACCACCCGAGCTGCCTGATCTGGGCGACCACCGCGAACGTCTACGGCCACGTCGATGACCAGGACCCCCGGCGCATGGGTCAGGGCTTCGAGCGACCTGTCTGGGCCGGGGAATCGGCCGACTGGCGGGCCAACAACGCCCGCGGCGCCGAGATGATCGCCGAAGTCAAGCAGGTCGATCCCACCCGACCGGTGATGCTGCATCAGGGAGCCGCCCAGGGCGACATCTATGCCACGAACAATTACCTCGATCTGATTCCCCTGCAGGAACGCGAGGAATGGTTGTCCGAGTGGTCGCGCAGCGGGACCATGCCATATATCGCCATCGAATTCGGCACCCCGCTCCACACCACCATGATGCGCGGCCGCAACGGCTTTGGCGACACCGTCCATTCGGAACCGCTGCTCAGCGAGTTCTGCGCCATCTATCAGGGTGGTGCGGCCTACGCCAATGAGCTTCCCGCCTACCGCACCGCCCTGCGCGAGATGCACGTCAAGGACCTGAAGTGGAACAACTGGCACGGCAATCCGGCCCTTGAGCGTTCGCCGACCTTCCAGGCCCTGCAGACCCTGTTCATCACCAACACCTGGCGTTCGTGGCGGACCCAGGGCGTCACCGGGGGCATGGTCCCGTGGGCTGATCCCCAGTTCTGGGCGGGCCGCCCTGGCAAGGCCGTCCAGCCCGCCCCCGCACCGGGGGCGAGAGGCGTGGCCTTCAGCGAACTGCCGCTCGCCGGATTCGGCTTCCTCCGGCCCGAAGGCGGCGCGGTGCAACCCGCGTTCGCCAGCCTCCAGGCAGTCAACGGCCCGACCCTGGCGTGGATCGCCGGGCCCGCAGTGGCGGGCGACCCGGCGGATTTCACCGCCAAGGACCACAGCTTCCGCGCCGGCGAGCTGCTACGCAAACGAGTGGCCCTGCTCAACGACACGCGCGCTCCGGCTGCGTACACGGTGCGCTGGTCGATCGCCGCCGGCGGCAAACACCTCGCCGGCGGCGACCTGGCAGGCACCGCGACGGTCGGAGCCACCCTGCTGCTGCCGATCGAGGCGTCCCTGCCGGCAGTCGCGGCGATCACCGCAGGCGAGGTGCGGATCGAGGCGGCGATCTCCGGCATCCCCCACACCGACCGCTTCGCCTTCAAGGTCTTCCCCGCCGCCCCGGCGCGTTCAGGGCGGCTCACGGTCAGCGATCCCAAGGGCCTGACCAGCGCCCTGCTGCAGCGCCTCGGCTACACCCTCGACACCGGCGAGCCGGCACCTGGTGGAACCTGGGTGATCGGCCGCGAGGCCCTGTCGAGTCAGCCCCTGGCCGGATCGCAGGCCCTGCTCGGCCGGGTCAGGGCCCACGTCCAGGCCGGTGGCCGGGCGGTGATCTTCGCCCAGGATCCCGGCTGGATCGAACGCCACCTCGGTCTGCGCGTGGCCAACCACATCAGCCGTCGGATCTTCCCCGTTTCCGCCGCCGATCCGCTGGTCGCCGGCCTGGAGGCCGAGGACCTGCGTGACTGGCGCGGCCAGGGCACCTTGGTGGAGGCCAAACCGATCTACGGCCCCACGGCCAAGCGGTCATCCACGCCCTGGTGGGGCTGGCACTGGGGCAACCGCGGCAGCGTCTGCTCCGCCGCGATCGAGAAGCCCCACCACGCCGGCTGGCGGCCCGTGCTGGAATGCGAATTCGATCTCGCCTACAGCCCGCTGCTGGAACTCGACCATGGCGCCGGCCGCCTGACCCTGTGCACCCTGGATCTCGAGGATCATGCGGCGGCCGATCCGGTGGCCGAACTGCTCGCTGGGCGGTTGCTGGAGCGCGTGCGCAGCGCCGCCCTCGTCCCGCGGGGCAGGACGGTCTATCTCGGCGGCGAGGCCGGCGCGGCGCTCTTGGACAGCTACGGCCTGGAATACCGCCTGGCGAGCGATGGTCGGATCGCCGACCAAGCGGCCCTGGTGATCCTTGGTCCCGACGGCGACCCGGCTCAGGCCGAGGCGTTCGCCCGCTCCGGCGGCCGCGTCTTCGTCCTGCCCAGGCCCGCCAGCGCCTTCGGCCTGCGCGTCGAGCCGCGTGCCGACTTCGGCGGCAGCCTTGCGCCACCGGCCTGGCCAGAGGCCGCCGGGCTGGGGATGTCCGATCTGCGGCGGCGCTGCGCAGGTCCGGCCCGGCTGTTCGTCGACGGCGGGTCGGCCGAGATCGGCGCCGACGGTCTGCTCGCACGTCTCCAGGTGGGCAAGGGCGTGGTCGTGGCCAGCCAACTCGACAGCGCGATCCTCGAGGCGGAGGTCAAGACCTACAACCGCTACACCCGCTGGCGGCTGACCCGCGCGACCTGTCAGGTGCTGGCCAATCTAGGCGCCTCGTTCCGCCTCGACGCCCGCGTCTTCGCGCCCGAGGATCCGGGCTATGACACCGTGGCACTGGCTGGCTCCTGGAAGGTCTCCCTGACCACCTCCATGCCGGCAGCGCAGAGCCCCGGCGCGCTCAAGCTGACGCCGATCAGTCCGGCTGCCCTCGCGCTGGTGACGGCTGAGGCTCCGTTGGCGGGCCTGGCTGACGTCCAGGTGCCGGGGATGTGGCCGGGCTTCGAGGCGGTGGACGGCGAGGCCGTGTTCCTCCGCGACGTGACGGTGCCGGCGCATCTGGCTGGCAAGGACCTCGTCCTCGACCTCGGGCCGGTGGACGACTTCGATACGACCTATGTCAACGGCGAGGCGGTGGGCTCGACCGGCTATGAGACCGCCAACACGTGGAATACGCCGCGGCGCTATCAGGTCCCGGGCCGGCTGGTCCGCGCCGGACGCAACCGCATCGCCGTCCGTGTGTTCGACCACTTCGGCGGCGGCGGCCTCGGTGGCCAGGCGTATCAACTGAGCCTCCACCTGCCCGTGGCGGCCCACGCGGTGGGATTCTACCATGCCGATTATCGCACCGATTTCGACAATGGTGACGACCCCTACCGCTATTATCGGTGGTAGATCACCAATCCTTTCGCGTAGGATCCCATGCCCGATTCCATCCCCTCACGTCCCGTACCCGACCGGCTGCGCTGGTGGCAGGAGGCCCGATTCGGCGTCTCGTTCCATTGGGGCCTCTACAGCATCCCCGCCCGCGGCGAGTGGGTGCGCTCGGCCGAGCGCCGCTCGCTGGCGGCCTACCAGCCGTGGTTCGACAGCTTCACCGCCGACCGCTATGACGCCCGGCGCTGGGCTGCGCTGGTCCGCGCCGGCGGTGCGCGCTACGGCCTGCTGACCACCAAGCATCATGACGGATTCTGCCTCTTCGACAGTGCACTGACCGATTATACCAGCATGCACACGCCGGCACGGCGCGACCTGGTGCGTGAGTATGTCGAGGCCTTCCGCGCCGAAGGGCTGCGCGTCGGTCTGTACTACTCGCTGGTCGACTGGCGGCATCCCGACTGCCCGGCCTATGGCGACCGGCAGCATCCGCTGCGCTGGGACGAGTCGCAGCGCGGCCTCGAGCATCGTTGGGAGCGTTATGTCGAGTACTTCCACGGCCAGGTCCGCGAACTGCTGAGCAACTACGGCCGCATCGACCTGCTGTGCTTCGACTTCTCCTACTGGGACTACGACTCGCAGGCCTGGCGCGCCGAGGAGCTGGTGCGGATGATCCGCCAGTTGCAGCCCGACATCGTGCTGAACGACCGGCTGCATCCGGGATGCGCCATCAAGCGCGCCGATCCGCCGGCCTGGGCCGGCGATTTCGACAGTCCCGAGCAGCTGGTCCCCGACCGCGGGATCCGCGACGTCACCGGCCGGGCCGTGCCCTGGGAGAGCTGGATCACCTCGAACAACTCCTGGTGCCACAATCCGCTGGACCTGGCGTGGAAGAGCCCGGCCGACGTGATCCGCACGCTGGTCAACTGCGTCAGCAAGGGTGGCAATCTCAGCCTCAACCTCGGACCGACCGCACCGCACGCGGCGAGATTCCCGCCGAGGGCGAACGCCTGCTGCGCGAGGTCGGCACCTGGCTGGAACGCAACGGTGCATCGATCTACGGCTGCGGCGACGCCGGCCTGCCACGCCCGGAGTGGGGCCGCTACACCTGCGATGGCCGACGCCTGTATGCGCACCTCACCGACACGGTGCTCGGGCACGCCTCGCTGGCGGGCCTGCGTGGCCGGGTGCGCAATGGCCGCGTGCTGACGAGCGGCGCCGAAG
>JAIFKN010000212.1 GCA_020049615.1 bacterium
GGGATGGCTGTCGGGTTTCCCCACACCCCTGGCATGGCCGTCCCAGCCTCTAGGCTGCCGCCCGCCATGGCCGCCACCTTCCGCATCGATGTCTGCCCGCTCATCCCCGCCGTCGACCAGCACCTGGTCCACGAGGCGGCCTTGCTGGGCCTGACCCACCTCAAGGCGCTCTACCGCAGCCGCTATTACGTGGTGCGCGGGCAGGTTGACGCGGCCTCGGCCGAGAAGCTCGGCCGTCAACTGCTGGGCGATCCGGTGACCGAGCGCGTGCTGATGTCGCCGCCGCCGCACGCCGGCCGCCACCTCATCGAAGTGCAGCGCAAGACCGGCGTCATGGATCCGGTCGAGGCCTCGATCATCAAGGGAGCCAAGGACCTGGGCATCCAGCTCGATCTCGTCCGGGTCGGCACCCGGGTTGAGGTCGCAGGGGGCAGCGAGAGCGATCTGCAGACGTTGGCGTGGAAGGCACTGGCCAACCAGGCGATCGAGGAGGCGGTGATCGATCCGAGCGAGACCGTGCGCCTGCGCGATCCGGGCGGCGTCGACACCCACCAACGCACCGAGGTGCGCATCCGCGATCTCGATGACGCGGCGCTGATGCAGCTGTCCAAGGACGGCACCCTGTCGCTGACCATCGAGGAGATGCGCGAGGTGCAGAAGCACTTCGTCGGCCTCAAGCGCGAGCCGACCGACGTCGAGCTGGAATCGATCGCCCAGACCTGGTCCGAGCACTGCGTGCACAAGACGCTCAAGGGCATCGTCGCCTACACCGGTCCCACAGGCGAAGACGGCCCGGTGGCGAGCCGCGTCATCGACAACCTGCTCAAGCAGACCATCGCCAAGGCGACCTTCGAACTGGCCAAGCCGTGGTGCTGGTCGGTGTTCAAGGACAACAGCGGCGTGATCGAGTTCGAGGGCGACCTCGGCGTGTGCATGAAGGTCGAGACGCACAACCGCCCGTCGGCGATCGAGCCCTACGGCGGCGCCAACACCGGTCTCGGCGGCGTCATCCGCGACATCATCGGCACCGGCCTCGGCGCCAAGCCGATCTTCAACACCGACGTGTTCTGCTTCGGCGACCCCGAGGCCGAGGCCAAGAGCCTGCCGCCCGGCACCATCCACCCGCGCCGCCTGATGCAGGGCGTGATCAGCGGCGTGCGCGACTACGGCAACCGCATGGGCATCCCCACGGTCAACGGCGCGGTGCGCTTCGACAACCGCTACGTCGGCAACCCGCTGGTTTACTGCGGCACCGGCGGCCTGATCGAGCGGAAGTACGTCGAGAAGGCGTCCAACATCGGCGACGCGATCGTGGTGATCGGCGGCCGCACCGGCCGCGACGGCATCCACGGCGCGACGTTCAGTTCGGTCGAACTGTCCGACAAGTCGGAGAAGGTCAGCAGCGGCGCAGTGCAGATCGGCAACGCGATCGAGGAGAAGCGCTGCATGGACGTGGTGCTGCAGTGCCGCGACGCCGGCTGCTTCAGCGCCCTGACCGACTGCGGCGCCGGCGGCCTGTCGAGCGCCTGCGGCGAGATGGCCTCCGAGCACGGCGCCGTCATCCACCTCGACCGCGCCCCGCTCAAGTACGCCGGCCTGTCCTACACCGAGATCTGGATCTCCGAGAGCCAGGAGCGCATGGTCGCCTCGGTGCCGAGGTCCAAGCTGAAGCAGTGCCTGGACATCTGCGCCGCCGAAGGCGTCGAGGCGGTCGAACTCGGCGAGGTCAGCGGCAGCAAGAACCTGGTGCTGAAGTGGCATGGCACGGTCGTCGCCGATCTGGACATGCATTTCCTGCACGACGGCGTGCCGCGCTACCACCGCCCGGCGACCTTCGCGCCGCCGGCCGAGGTCACCGCCAGCTTCGCCAAGCCGACCGACCTCGGCATGGTGCTGTGCGACCTGCTGGCGCGGCCGAACCTCGCCAGCAAGGAATGGATCATCCGCCAGTACGACCACGAGGTCCAGGCCGGCTCGATCGTGAAGCCGCTGGTCGGCGTGGGCCACGACGGCCCGTCCGACGCGGCGGTGGTCGCCCCGGTGCCGGGCCGCGATCGCGGCGTCGCCGTCGCGTGCGGCTTCAATCCGAACTACGCCGACCACGACGCCTGGCGCGCCGCGGCCTCCGGCATCGAGGAGTCGCTCCGCAACCTGGTCTGCGTCGGCGCGCCGATCGACAAGGTCGCCATCCTCGACAACTTCTCCTGGAGCAAGTGCACCGATCCGGCGGTGTTCGGCGCCCTGGTCCGCGCCTGCGAGGCGTGCTACGACCTGTCCACGTACTACGGCGCCCCGTTCATCAGCGGCAAGGACTCGCTGTCGAACGAGTTCACCTTCCACGGCCAGGTCATCCGCATTCCGCATACCCTGCTGATCACCGCCATCGCGGTGATGCCGGACATCAAGCGCGCGATCACCATGGATCTCAAGCGCGCCGGCGACCGCCTGGTCGTCGCCGGCCTGACCCGCGACGAGCTCGGCAACAGCGAACTGCTCGCCATGCTCGGCGGCAGCGGCGGCCGGACCCCGCGCCTGGACAAGAAGCTGTCCAAGCCGGTGCTCGACGCCTGTGCCGCGGCCATCGCCGCCGGCTGCGTCAACGCGGCGCACGACTGCAGCGAGGGCGGCCTGGGCGCCGCCGTCGCCGAGATGGCCTTCAGCGGCGGGCTCGGCGTGAAGCTCGACCTCGCCGCTGTGCCGCGCGAGGGGGTCGATGACGGCCTCGTCGCCCTGTTCAGCGAAAGCCAGAGCCGCATCGTGTTGTCCGTCCCGGCCGACCGCCTCGACGCGGCGCGCAAGCTGCTCGCCGGCGTCCCGCATGCCGTCGTTGGCGAGGTCACGGCTGAGCAGTCGGTTGTCATCTCTGGACTTGGCGTCCAGACCACCGTCGCCAACCACCGCCTCAAGTCCGCATGGCAGCGCCTGAGCCAGGGCATGGCGGTCTGAGCCTGGCATTCGAGTCTTTGCCACAGAGGCACAAAGGGCCACGGAGGGCCACGGAGAAGGCGGTTTACGATTCGGCGCTCTGTGACCTGTAACTTTTACCGAATCGAGTCCCGCAGTCCTCGACTCTGTGGCCCTCTGTGGATCTCTGTGTCTCCGTGGCAACAAAGCCGGCGGCTTGTATTTTGCTATCGTTTTGCTAGCATCCGGGCATGAGCGCGCTGGCCATCCGTGACATCGACGACCACGTGGTCGAGGTGCTGAAGCAGCGCGCCGGCAACCACCACCGCAGCCTGGCGGGCGAGATCCGCGCCATCCTCACCGATGTGGCCAACGGCGTTCCGGTCGAACTGGCAGGACTGACCACCGAGGAGGTGGCCCAACGCAACCGGCGGGTGGCCGAACTCAGCTTCAGCTACGCGCCCAGCACATCGACCGCCTCGCGCGACGAGATCTACGGCGACGATGGCCGCTGACCCCGTCCTTCTCGACACCTGCATCCTCGTCACCGCCTCCTCCCCAGTCCGACGCGGCCACGAGGCCACGTTGCGCTGGCTGACCGGTACCAGCGGACTGCGCATCCCGGCCCAGGCGATGCGCGAATACCTGGTGGTGGCGACCCGCCCGGAGGCGGTCAACGGGCTCGGCCGGACCATCGAGCAGGCGCGCGGCAACCTGGGCGTGTTCCTGTCGTGGGCGCCAGCCCTGCCCGAGGACCGCGCCGTGCTGCCGGCCTTCAACGCCCTGCTCGACCACCATCGCATCGTCGGCAAGCGCCTGCACGACGCCTGGCTGGCCGCTACCGCCATCACCCACGGCATCCGCCTGCTCGCCACCTTCAACCCGGCGGACTTCACGCCCTTCGCTGCCCAACTCCAGCTGATCGATCCGTCATGACTCCTGCAGACCTCCTCCAATGGGCCATCGGCCTCGTCCTCCTGGGCGTCAACTTCTTCTTCGTCTTCGCCGAGTTCGCCCTGGTGCGGGTGCGCGCCACCCGCATCCAGGAACTGGTCGAGGAGGGGGATGCCCGCGCCATCCTGGTCAAGCGCATCCACGCCCGCATCGACGAGTACCTCTCGGTCGCCCAGGTCGGCATCACCGGCGCGACGCTGGGCATTGGCATCATCATCGAAAGCGGCATCGCCGAGCCGATCGAGCACGCCCTCGGCGGCGATACGCCGTTGCTGAAGTTCCTGTCGCACGCGCTCGGCTTCCTCATCGCCACCTTCGTGGTCATCCTGAGCAGCGAGTTGCTGCCGAAATCGCTCGCCATCCGCTATCCCGAACGTGCCTCGCTGTGGTGCGCCCGGCCGCTGATCGTCTTCTACTGGCTATTCTTCCCCTTCCTGTGGGTGCTGACCCGCGCCGCGCAGGGCATCATGGCGGTTTTCGGCATCAAGCGAGTGGCCGACGAGGACGCGCACAGCGAGGAGGAGTTGCGCATCATCCTCGACCGTTCCCAGGAAGGCGGCGTCCTCTCCTTCCGCCGTCTGCTGTTCATCGAGAACGTCTTCGACCTCGGCGAACTCAAGGCCAAGGATGCGATGCGTCCGGCCAAGCAGGCCAAGGTGCTCGACAGCCGCAAGCCCTGGAGCGAGAATCGCGAGACCATCCGCAGCGCCCGCTTCTCTCGCTTCCCGCTGATGACCGATGACAGCGGCAAGCCGAGCGGCTTCATCCATGTGAAGGATCTGCTGTTCGCCTGCGTCGACGGCAGCGAACCGGATCTGGCCAAGCTGGCGCGCAAGCCTCACATGGCGCTGGAGACGCAGCCGCTCGAGCAGTTGCTCGCCGAAATGCAGCGCAAGCGCAGCCAGATGGCGCTGCTCACCGATGCCAACGGCACCTGGAGCGGCCTGATCAGCTTCGAGGATATCATCGAGGAGATCGTCGGCACGGTCTCGGACGAATTCGAGACCGAGACGCCCCTGTTCCTCGCCGAGACCATCACCGCGGGGCGGATCATCCTCGGGCTGGAGGCGCCGAACATCGCCCAGGCGGTGCGCAACACCCTCGCCCGCGTGCCGGCCGCCGAGCTGCCGCAGCAGTCCGAAGGCCTCGCCCGGGCGGTGTGCGACCGCGAGCGCCTCGCCCCGACCTACCTCGGCCGCCACATCGCCATGCCCCACGCTCGTCTGCCCGGCCTGGAGAAGCCGGTGATGATCTTCGCCCGCTCGGAGACCGGCGTCCCGGTAGAGGGCAACGCCAAGGAGAAGGCGCACCTCTTCTTCATCCTGCTGACTCCGGCCGGACAGCCGCGCGTGCACCAGCGCATGCAGGCGCGCATCGCCGCCATTCTCGAGAACAGCGAGTACGTCGTCGAACGCCTGCGCGAGGCCGAGACCCCGGCCGAGATCCTGGAGACCATCCGGACGGGCGAGTCGGCTGCGATCGACTGAGCGCTTGCCGGTTCACTGGTCGGACTGGCGTGGTAGGATGCCGTCATGCTGCGGTTGCTGCTCGGCGCCATCCTGATCGCTTCCGCCGGCTGCGAGGTCTCTGCAGCCGGTGCCGGCACGTCGGGCAACCTCTCCTGGGCATTCACCATCAACAACACCTTGCCGCCGTCGGCCGTCATCCCCGGTGGAGGTGGGCTGGTGGTCATCATCACCTACAGCAATGGATCCAGCGCCACGGTCAGCGTTCCGCCAGGCGGATCCGTGACGGTTCCTGCAAACGGCACCGCCGCCATGGTGAGTGGCGGCGGCGCGCAGGCATCGGTCGGCCCTGGTGCGGCCTTGTGGTGGAGCGCCTCGGGCTGGTCCACCTCGCCGCCAGCACCGTCGGCTCGGGGTTAGAGCGATGCGCGGATGCCTTTGAGCGAGCGCAGCACGTAGCTGGTCGTCAGCACCGGCAGGCCCTCGGCCCAGCGGTCCTGGTTGTTCGACCACTGTGCCGTGTCCCCCTCGATCCTGGCCCGCTTGCTGATGGCATCGAAGAGGTCGCGCCGCCAGTCGACTTTGCGGCCGTCCTTCAGTTCCATCTGGCCGGCCTTCAGCTTCTCGAAGGTCTTGGCGGTCACGCGGTAGTAGTAGAACAGGCCCTGCTGGTCGGCGGTGGGCTTCTTCTCGCTGTTCACCATGCCGGGGTTCTTGTCGAAGGTCCAGTTGGCCTTGACCCAGCCCAGCGCCGCGGCGACGCGCGGATCCTCCGGCTTGAGGTCGAGGACGATGTAGGATGAGATCAGGGCATAGGTCATGCCGCCGTAGGGCTCCAGCTTCGGCGGTTTCTCGCCGGGCTTGGGCGCCTCGCGGTTCCAGCTGCCGTCGGCCTTGCTCTCGTCCGGGCTGTACACGGCGCCGCCGGAGTCGCGCGCCCATGGCAGCTTGTTCACACTGCTGAGGTCCTGGCAGCGCTCGAGGAACTTGAGCGCCTCCTGCATGCGTGGGTCGCTCGACGGGACGCCGGAACCGCGCAGGGCGGCGATCGCCCAGCTGGTGTTCGACAGATCCTCCCAGCCCGGACCCTTGGAGCCGTAGCCCATGCCGCCCTTGCTCGGGTTCTTGGGATCCTGGTTCTGCAGGCCGAAGATATAGTTCTGGGCCGCGGCGATGGCGGCCGGCTCTCCGGTGCCGCTGGCGGTCCACAGCATCAGGGCGATCGAGGTGTTGTAGTTGCCCAGGCCCTCGGACGGGTCGTAGACGCCGCCATCGGGCTGACGGAAGCCGTTGACGAAGGCGATGGCCTTGCCCAGACGCGGATCGGTGGCCGGGATCGCCTTGGGTGCGCTCGCCAGCGCCTCGGCTGCCAGGCCGGTCACGCCGAGCAGGAACTTCTGTCCCTGCATGAACGTGCCGTTGGGCTGGGCCTGGGAGAGGATGTAGTTCTGGGCCTGGTCGATCAGGGCATCAACCTCGGCGGCCGTGGGCGGAACGGGGTCGGCAGCGGAGAGGGAGACGGTTGCGACGAGGGTCGCAACCAGGCTGGCACGCAGCATGGCGGAAGCTCCTGGGTTGTTGCCCAGGGTTAACGCATGGCGACCGGACCGCGATGGCCCAGGTCTGCTCAGCTGATGGGCACGTAGCCGACAGCCTGCTGCTCAGGCGATCAGGCTGATCAGACCACCAGTGGCCTCGGCTTGCTGTCCGTAGCCACGGGCTGCGCGATCGGGGGTCTTTTCGGCCTTTGTTTCAGGTTTACCCTGATCATCAGCGGGCTTCGTCTCGCTGCGCTGCTGTTCGGAAAGTTGGCGCTGCGCCTCGGCCATGGTCGCGCGCGCCGCTGCCGCCACCGCACGGTCCTGCGCCGAGGGATTGGCTGGGGCCAATGCTGCGGCGATGACTTGGCGCATCTTCGCTATCGTCGCCTGCGGGTCTCGCTCGCTGCCGGTGTCGATCGAGACCTCGCCGCCAACCGCATAGCGCCGGCCATCGGGGCCGGTCTGGTAGCTGAAGGACATGCTGCCCGATAGCGAGCCGCCCACCGCCTTGTGTGCGGCCTCGTGGGCGCGCACTTCACGGTCGCGGGCCTGCAGTTCACTGACCATCTGCTGCTGCTCGGCGGTCAGTTCGCGGCCTTTGCCGCCTCGTTTTGCCTCAGGAGGTGGTTTTTCTGCCTCGGTTCCATCTGGCGGGCTGCCGGGGCTGCGCTCGTCCTTGGCCGGACGAGGCCCATACCCATAGCCATCCGGCCGGGCTGTCGGCGTTGAGGCGATGCCGCTGATCACGCTGGAAGCATACCGCGGCGCCCTGCTCCGGTGAAGCAGCGATTGCCAGCATGTGGACAGGCAAGGGGTTGCGCCAACGCCGGGGGTGATGATCCTGCGCATCGATGTCCTGGCTCGATCGCTTCGTCGGCTTGTTCAGTCTCGATCTCGGGATCGACCTCGGCACCGCCAACACGCTCGTCGCGGTCAAGGGTCGCGGGGTGGTGATCAGCGAGCCGTCGGTGGTCGCAGTCAAGAAGGGCACCAAGCAGGTGATCGATGGGCCGACCGGCGAGGCCGTCGGCGACCAGGCCAAGATCATGCTGGGCAAGAACCCCGGCAACATCGATGTGATCAAGCCGCTCAAGGACGGCGTCATCGCCGACCTTGAGATCACCGAGCACATGCTGCGCTATTTCATCCGCAAGGCCTCCGGCGGCCGGCGGCTGGTCCCGCCACGCGTGGTGGTGGCGGTGCCCAGCGGCATCAATGAGGTCGAGAAGGGCGCTGTCACCAACAGCACGCGCAAGGCCGGCGCCCGCGAAGTGTTCCTGCTGCAGGAACCGATGGCTGCCGCGATCGGCGCCGGGCTGCCGGTGGCCGACCCGGTCGGCTCGATGATCGTCGACATCGGCGGAGGCACTACCGAGGTCGCGGTGATCTCGATGGTCGGCATCGTCACCAGCGAAAGCGTGCGCTGCGCCGGCGACGAGATCGACCAGGCGATCATCAAGTACCTCAAGAGCCAGTACTCGGTCGTGATCGGCGAGAATACAGCGGAACAGGTGAAGCTGATCATCGGGTGCGCCGTCGCCCCGGCCGAGGAGCTGCGCATGCCGATCAAGGGGCGCGATCTGCGCACCGGCCTGCCGCACCAGCTCGAGATCACCTCCACCGAGATCGCCGAGGCCATCCGCCCGCAGGTCCAGACGATCGTCGGCGCGATCAAGATGGTGCTCGAGCGCACGGCCCCGGAGCTCGCCTCCGACCTGATCGAGCACGGCATCACCATGGCCGGAGGGACGAGCCAGCTGCGCGGCCTCGCCGACCTGATCGCCCGCGAGACGCGCCTGCCGGTCTATGTCGCCAACGACCCGATGACCTGCGTCGCCCGCGGCTGCGCGGCGCTGCTCGAGGATCTGGATTCGCTCAAGCAGATCCTCGAAGCAGGCGTGCAGCAGTAGCCCGGATCTGTCCGGCGTCAGGGGGTGACGACGAAACGGAAGCCGAGGTCGCGGCTGCGGTAGTCGGGCTTCTCGGCCAGACGGGATCCTGGTGCGACCCGCGAGGCCTTGTCGAGGAAACCGCCGCCGCGCAGGCACCGTTTGCCGGCATCGTCGTCGGCGCACCACTCCCAGACGTTGCCAAGCATGTCATGGAGGCCGAAGGCGTTGGCCTTGGCGGTACGAACCTCCTGCGGATTGGTTATGCCGCTGCCGCGGATCCAGGCATGGCCGTCCAGGTTGGCAGGCGCTTCGGCACCTGCGGTCGCCGACCAGGTCCATTCGGCCTCGGTCGGGAGACGCGCCTGGAGTCCAGGCACTGCGGCATTGAGCTTGGCAAGGAAGGTCTGCACCTCGTTCCAGTTCACCGTCTCGACCGGCAGCAGCAGGGCCTGGGGCTCGCTGCCGGTCCCCTGGAGCAGTTCCTTCAACCGGGTCTGCCCACTCCAGCTCGCGGGATTGGCTCCCATCACCGCCTGCCACAACCGTTGAGTACATTCGCTGTCAGCTACCCAGAGTTGATCGACCCCGCCGCCGGCGGGCACCAGACGCATGCGCTGGCTGGCGTTGCCGATGGCGACCTCGGCCCAGGCACCGGTCGCGTCGCTGCCGCTCCGGGCTGCCCACTGAACCGCACCGGCGGCCGTCAGCACGTCGCTGGTCCGCCTGATTTTCAGAGAATCGTAGAGATCGGTGCCGCCCGGGGCGGGCAGGGCCAAACCCTCGAGCACCTTGGTGGCACGCGGGCTTTCGAACACGACGTCGCCTTTGTTCAAGCCGCTCTGCTCGCTGATGCCGGCCTGCGGGGTCTGCCGGCCACCAGCGGCGGCGCGCCGGCCCATGACCTGCTGACGCAGGTGCAGGGCCAGTTCGCTGCCGGTGGTCCAGCCATCCTTGTTCACATCGGCCGCGCCCTCGGTGAGGGCGGCGACGAATTCCTCGCGGAAGATAGAGGTGTCCGGCACCTGCTCGTCGGCCGAGCCGCTGGTGATGAACATGCGCACCGGTTCGGCGGCCTGCTGCAGGATGGCTTCGCTGCCGCCACGCAACGGGGCAAACAGGGCGCCCGAGAAGCAGGCATCGAACACCGCCAGGGCATGGCGGCAACCAAGTTCCTGGGCGGCGATCTTGATGCGCTGGATCGGGTAGGCTCTGGCGATGAAGGCTGGCCGGTTCGCGTCGGTCGGCACAGGTGCGTCGATCGGCACGAGGTAGCCGTTCTCCTGGCCCTGGTTGTTCTTCAGGGTCTGGCCGTGTCCAGCGTAGTAGAAGACGACGCGGCCATTGGGATCCTGGCCCTTCTCGGCGACGAAGGTGGAGATGCGCTCGTCCATCTGGGTGCGGTTGAGATCGTTCGCCACCTCGACGGAGAAGCCCTGCTTCTCCAGGGCGGAGCGCACCGCCGCGACGTCGGTAGCGACCCCGGCAAGCGGTGGCCAACCGGCGTTGTAGCGGCTGTTGCCGATGATGAGCGCGTGATGGCTGGTGAAACGCGCGATCTCGCGTCCATCGGCGGCCTTGACCACCAGCGGCTTCAGCCCGCGGGATTCCTCGGCGACGATCAGGGACAGGCACAGCAGGCAGAGCAGGAGTCGGGACATATCGGCAATGTGCCGGAGGTGCGTCGCCAGGCCAGTGCCGGCTTGATGGACGCTGGTTGTCACCAGGCCGACGCATCCGCAGGCGTATCGATGTCCCTGAACGCGGCTGCGTCAGGGAAGCGCACGGACGTGGCGCCCAGCCGCTCCCACAGGCGGCCGACTCCGAGCTCTCCACGGTCGAGGGCTGCCGAGACCTCGCTCGCCAGGCCGGCGGCGACCACGGCGCAGAGGGGCTGCATGCGGTCGGTCCAGGCGACGGATAGGCGCCCATCCCAGCCTCCGATCAGATGACCCAGGTGGATCGCGCTGAGGCCGGGCATGTCGCCTGCGACCAGGCAGACGGGCGCCGGGGCCAGGGCCAGCAGCGCTGCCTCGATCCCGGCCAACGGGCCCAAGCCTGGTCGCCGGTCCGGGAACACCTGTCGATCCGCGTAGGGGGCGGCATCATTGGCGATGATCACCACCGGAGCGCAGCCGGCCTGTTCCAAGGCCGCGGACAGACGCTGCGCAGGGGTGCTGCCGTCGCGCAGGCGGATCGCAGCCTTGTGCGGATTGCCCATCCGGTTGCCGCGTCCTCCGGCGATGATGGCGCCTGCGATCTGCATGGCGGCAGGATCGGTGGTCCGCGTCGGGCATCAATCGCGTGCTTGTAGCGGCGGCCTTCGGTGGGGTTGCCGGTCGCGCCTCTGCACGCGAACATCGGGCAACGTCTGTAAGGAACCGATATGCGCCGCCTCGTTCCGCCTACGTGCGATCCATTCAAGATCCCGCTCGACGGCCAACGCGTCTGGACGCGCGGCTGCTGGCCGGCTTCCTGGGTCGACTGCCCCCAGTCGGGCGAGGTCGCGCTCTTCCGTCGGCGCTTCGCCTGGCCCGGCGGCGTCCTGCGCATCCATCTGAGCGCCGACCAGCGCTACGAGGCCTTCCTCGACGGCGCCCCGATCGGTCGCGGTCCCGAACGCGGCGATCTCGGGCAATGGCATTTCGAGAGCCATGATCTCGACCTGCCGGCAGGCGAGCACCTGCTGGTTGCCCGGGTGTGGTGCCTGGCCATGGCTCCCTTCGCGCAGATCACGCAACGCCTGGGCTGGCTGTGCGCCGCGGAGGGGGTCGCTAAGGACCTGCTGAACACCGGCGCTGCCGGTTGGGAGTGCCGCCCTGAACTGGCCTGGCGCCCGCTCGAACGCGGCGTCGCCTGGGGTTGCGGCAGCAAGGTCGAGGTTACGGTCGACCAGGATCTGCTCGACGGGCCCGGCGGTGGCGGGGCCGGCTGGTCGCCGGTGCGCGTCTGCGGTGCAGCGAATGTGCGTTGGCATGGTCGCGAGACCGGGCAGCGCGGGACCTATCAGCTGACGCCGGCGACCCTGCCGCCCCAGGAGGAGGTGGTGACGCGCGGGGCTCTGGTCCGCCACATCTCCACCGCAGCGCTCGACGCCCCGGTCCGCTCGGCCGACCATCTTGCGGCCGAAGCGGCGTCCTGGCAGGCGGTGCTCGATGGCGCCGGCCGGCTCGAACTGGCTCCCGGCACGCGTCGGTTGGTGCTGCTGGACCTGGGACACTACCGCTGCGCCTATCCGGAAGTGAGCGCTTCGGGTACCGGGCGGATCCGCGCCGAATGGGCCGAGGCCCTGTTCACCATGCCCGACGGCGACCGCAAGGCCGACCGGGCGGCGATCGAAGGCCTGTGGTTCCGTGGTGTCGGCGACACCTTCGTCTTCACCGGTCCGTCCGGCACCGCATCCACCCTCTGGTGGGAGTCCGGGCGGTTCGTGCGACTGCTGGTCGAGGCCGGCGAGCGCCCGCTGATCGTGCAGGGGCTGGCCTGGCGGGAGTCCGGCTATCCGTTGCGCGTCGAAGCGGCCTGGGCGAGCGGCGACGCCGCCTTCGACTCCAGCGGCGGGCTGATGGAGCGGGTGCTGCGCCGATGCGCGCACGAGACCTTCATGGACTGCCCGTACTATGAGCAGTTGCAGTACATCGGTGATACGCGGCTCGAATGCCTGGTCATGCGCTCGCTGACCCGCGACCATCGCCTGGCCGACAAGGCCCTCTCGGCCTTCGCCTGGTCGCTCGACTACCGCGGTCTGCTGTGCAGCCGCTACCCCACCTGCCACGAGCAGAACATCCCGACCTTCAGCATGCTGTGGATCGGGATGCTGCACGACGTGCTGCTCTACGGCGACCCGGCACTGGTGCGGGCCCATCTCGGCTGCATGCGGTCGGTACGCGAGACCGCCCGCGCCCGGGTCGGCGCCGATGGCGTGGTCACCAGCGAGCCGGGCTGGAACTTCGTCGACTGGGTGCCGAGCTGGCGGGACGGCGAGCCGCCCGGGGCCGAGACCGGCGGCTCGTCGGTGGTTGCCTGGCTGCTGGCCTGCGCCCTGATGCAATCCGCCGCGCTGGAGGACTGGGCCGGCGAGCCGGCTCTGGCCGAGCGCGACCGTGCCACGGCCCGTCGCATCGCCGCCGGCTGCGAGGCGTGCTGGGATGCCAAGCGCGCGCTCTACCGCGACGTCGCCGGCGGATCGACCTACAGCGAGCATGCCCAGGTCATGGCCCTGCTCTCCGGCCTGCTGCAGGCGGAGCGGGCGGCGCGGATCCTCGACAGCCTCGCCTCCGCCCCGGATCTGGCCCGCACCACCGTGTACTTCAGCCACTACCTGTTCGAGGTCGCCGCCCGCTTCCGCCGCCCGGACCTGATGCTGCCGCGGCTGTCCTTCTGGAGCGGGCTCGCCGGCCAGGGCTTCACCACCGTGCCCGAGGCGCCCGAGCCCAGCCGCAGCGACTGCCACGCCTGGGGCGCGCATCCGCTCTACCACCGGCTCGCCTCCATCCTCGGCATCCGTCCGGCCGCGCCGGGCTTCGCCGCGGTGCGGATCGCGCCCATGCTCGGCACGCTGGAACATGCCTCGGGCACCTGGCCGCACCTGCTCGGCGACATCCGCGTCGAGGTCCGCGGCGCCCATGGCAGGGTCAGCCTGCCGCCCGGTCTGCCTGGCACCCTGGTGCTGGCCGGTGTCGAACGGGCCATCGACCGCGAACTCGCCTGGTAGTCGCCTGTGGCGCAGGATGGACGGGGCCCACACTGCTGTGTCAGCCATGCCGGACATCGCCCCGCCCAACATCCTGATCCTGCTGACCGACCAGCAGAGCTACGACCTGCTCTCCTGCGCCGGCAACCGGTGGGTCTCCACGCCGGCGCTCGACCGCTTGGCGGCTGGCGGCACCCGCTTCACCCGCGCCTACTGCAGCGACCCGGTCTGCATCCCGTCGCGTTTCAGCATGTTCACCGGCCGCATGCCTTCAGCGATCGGCATGCGCGGGAATGGCGGGCCCAACCTGCTGCCGTTCACGGCTGAGCATGACAGCGCCGGCCTGGGTCACCTCCTGCGCGGTGCCGGCTACGAGACCTGGTACGGCGGCAAGGTGCATTGGCCGGTCAAGCTGACCCCGGAGCGCCTCGGCTTCACCACCTACTGTCGCGATGAGCGCGAACGGCTGGCGGTGGACACCGCCAGCCTGATCCACTCCCAGGCGGGCCGACGCTGGGCGATGGTCGCCAGCCTGATCAACCCGCATGACATCTGCTACCAGGCGATCCGCGCTTTCGCGACGAGCGGTATCGACCAGGTGATTCTGGATGGCGGCGAGGTCGAACTGGAGAATCTCGACGAGGCCTTGCTTCCGCCCCCGGGCGTGGACCGGGAGGCCTTCCTGCGCGAGCACCTGCCGCCCCTGCCGGCGAACGCGGAGATCCAGGAGGATGAGCCAGAACTGATCTCCGCGGTGCTGGCGCAGCGGCCGTTCAAGGCGGCCGCCCGTGCCCGTTGGAGCGAGCAGGACTGGCGGCTGCACCGCTGGGCCTACGCCCGCCTGATGGAACGCGTCGACCGGCAGATCGGCGTGATCCTCGACGCCCTCGCGGCCAGCGGACAGGACCGCGACACCCTGGTGATCATGACCAGTGATCACGGCGACCATGCGGGTTCGCACCGTCTCGAGCACAAGACCTTCTTCTATGACGAGGCCGCCCGGGTGCCGTGGATCATGCGCCTCCCGGGACGCATTCCGGCTGGCGCTATCGTCGAAGACGGGCTGGTCGCCACCGGCCTCGACCTGATGGCGACCTGCTGCGACTACGCCGGCGCCAGCGTCCCGGCGCATTGCCTCGGGCGCAGCCAACGCGCCGTGGCCGAGGCTCAGCCAGGATCGGCACCGCGTACTTGGGTTTTCGGCGAGAACTCGGTCGGTCGCATGATCGTCACCCGCGAGTGGAAGTACGTCCGCTATGATCGTGGGAGCGGCTCCGAGCAGCTCTACGACCTCGTGCACGATCCGGGCGAGACGCGCAACCACGCCCATGATCCGGCCAATGCCGCGGTGCTGGCCAGACTGCGTTCGCACCTGGACGCCGAGATGGCGACGCATGCGGAGCTGGCCATCGGCCCGCCGCCGCCGCCGGCGCCGCTGGGGGAATAGCTAGCGGGGCTCCGCCGCTGCGCCCGCTGCGCTCCCGCACCCCGAGCCCTTTCGTCCTCGACTGGGTCTGCCTGTCACGTCCCGCCGCGTCGGCGCCACGCGGCCGGACTGGCGCCAGTGCGTTGTCGGAACCAGCGGCAGAAGTGGCTGGCGTCGCCAAAGCCGAGACGCACAGCCACCGCCTTGATCGCTTCATCCCGATCGCCGAGGGCGGCGCAGGCGTCCGCGAGCAGTCGCGATGCGACCCAGGCGCGCACGCTGCCGCCGCAGTGGCGACGGAACAGACGGTCGAGCTGCGGTCGCGACAGTCCGGTGGTGGCGCGCAGGGCGTCCCAGGGCAGGGCCGCCGGCGAACGCTCCGCCAGCAGCAGGCGCTGGGCGGCAGCGACACGCGCCTCCGGCGGAGCGCCGGAGCCGGTGAGACCCAGGCGGACGCAGGCCAGGGCGCACCAGGAGATCACCGCCGACTGACGGGCCGCCCAGGCCGGGAGATCGTAGGAGTCGCGCATCGTCCGCGCCAATGTATCGGCTGCCGCGTCCAGCTCCGGAGCGGACGGGACCAGGCGAGGGGGCAGGCCGAGGGCGGGAGGCAGGCCATCCGGGCCGAGAACGCTGCAGCGGATCGAACGGATCGCGGCATCCTCGCTGAAACGGTGCCGGCGGGCCAGTCCAGGGGGGATCAGCACCCAGTCGCCAGGCCCGGCCCGTAGACGTCCGGCGGCATGGACCAGTTCCACTCCGC
This sequence comes from bacterium, assembly GCA_020049615.1. The sequence goes on from JAIFKN010000212.1 coordinate 15,637, forward strand.
CACGACGCATCTGCCAGCCGACGACCAAGGAGTCACATGTGGCGAAGGCCCTGTTCGGCGCCGCCACCTCGCGGTCGTAGAACATGGATAATGAGAAACGCCAGCGATCCCAGTCGTCCTTGGCGGGCATGCCGGAGCATCACGCCAGTCCGGCCATGAGCAATCCATACCATTCAGCGGGCTGGGCCAGACCATCCTGGTCGGCAGCATCCGAGGCATGAGCAACCATCTTCTGCCCATCATCGACGCCTGCGACCTCCTCGTCCTCGGCGGCACCAGCGCTGCCGTTGCCATCGCCCTGGCGGCGCGCGCCGCCGGCGCCCGCGTCCTGCTCGCCGCGCCGCGGCCCTACCTCGGCGAGGACATCGCCGGGGCGCTGCGCTACAACCCGCCCAACGCCGCCGCCGATCCCCTGTCCGCGCAGATCTTCTGCGACAAGGGCCGGGCGCCGTCGCCGCTGCATGCCAAGCGTACCCTCGAGCAGGCCCTAGTTTCCGCCGGGGTGCCCTTCCTGCTGACCATCCAGCCGGCCGGGCTGGTCCGCGATGCCGCCGGCCAGGTCGCCGGTGCGGTGCTCGCCGACCGCAACGGCCTGCAGGTCGTGGCGGCACGCGGCGTGGTGGACGCCAGCGAGCGCGGTCTGCTGGGCGACGCCGCAGGCTGCGCCCGCGCCCCGTGGCAGACAGCGGTGCGCGTGCGCCGAGCCCTGTGCGGCCCCGAGGCGCCGGTTATCGCCGGCGCCGAGGTGGCGAAGTGGTGCACCCTGTCGATCGCCGGCCTCGACGGCACGGTGCGCGACACCCCGGTATGGTCGGCGAGCTGGAGCGTGGACGTTCCCGCTCCCACCGCTCCGGCCCTCGCCGCCCTCGACCAGGCCACCGCCCTGGCCTGCTGGCATCCGCGTCTGGCCGTGGCCAGCGAACTGGTCGAGGTCGCCTGGCCGGACCGCTTCACCGGCCTGACCGCCGATGGCCGCGCGGGAGGCGACGCCCTGTGGATCGTCGGCCCCTGCGCCCGGCCCGAGTGGCGCGAGCCGTCCGCCGGCATGGCTGGCGGACGGGCGCTGGGCGCCCGCATCGCAGCCGCCCTACCCATTGCCGGTGAGCCTGTCTCCGTGCTGTGGCCAGCCGCTTCCGGCCGTCGCTCCGGTTCGGTCCAGGTGCCGACCGAGGGCCTGCGCGCCCAGGCCGCCAGCCGCGGCACGGTCGCGGTCGATCTCGACACCCTGCCCGCCCTCGACGCGGTCGAGGTGCTGGTGTGCGGCGGCGGCACCGCCGGCGCACCGGCCGGCATCAGCGCGGCGCGCGCCGGCGCCCGCACCGCCGTGCTCGAACTGCTCACCGGCCTGGGCGGCGTCGGCACGCTCGGCCAGATCTGCAGCTACTACTACGGCAACCGCGTCGGCTTCACCCAGGAGATCGATCGCGGCTGGCCCAAGGTGGGCGCCGGCTGCGAGGACATCCAGCAGTTCTGCAGCCGCCACAACTGCTGGAGTCCGGAGTGGCGCTGCCGCTGGTATCTCGCCGAGCTGGCCAAGGCCGGCGGCACCGCCTGGTTCGCCTACGCCACCGCTGGCGCGGTGGTCGATGGCGACCGCGTCACCGGTGCGGTCGCCGCCGGCCCGTGGGGCGTCGGGACGCTCGGCGCCGTCGCCTGCGTCGATGCCAGCGGCTCGTCCGATCTGGCCGCCGCAGCCGGGGCGCAGACCGAGACCATCGGCGCCGACCACGTCGCGGTGCAGGGCACCGGCCTCGGGCCCAAGGATCCGTTCAAGTTCTACCGCAACACCGACCACACCTTCGTCGATGACAACGACCTCACTGACACCACCCGCGCCCTGGTCGCGGCCAAGGTGAAGTTCAGTGGCGCCTTCGACCTCGGCCAGCTGGTCGATTCGCGCGAGCGCCGCCGCATCAAGGGCGACGTCTGCATCCAGCCGGGCGACATCCTGCGCCAGCGCCGTTGGCGCGACACCGTGGTCCAGGCGACCTCGAACTTCGACACCCACGGCTTCACCGTGCATCCGGTGTTCCTGGCCAAGGCCATGCACCACCGCGCCCTGTGGGCCGACGTGCCGCTGCGCGCCATGCTGCCCGAGGGCCTGGAAGGGGTGATGGTCACCGGCCTCGGCATCTCCAGCCACCGCGACTCGCTGCCGGTGATCCGCATGCAGCCGGACGTGCAGAACCAGGGCTACGCCACCGGCCGCGCCGCGGCCATGGCGCGCGCCACCGGCGGCCGGCTCCGCGACATCGACATGGCTGCGCTGCAGCGCCACCTCGTCGAGGTCGGCATCCTCGACGAGCGCGTGCTGCTCGACCGCGAGAGCGGTGGGCCGGACGAGCGCGAGGTCGCCTGGGCGGTCGCCCACGGCCTCGATCTGCACCTCGGCCTGAGCATCGTCTTCGAACGCCCGGACCTCGCCCGGCCGCTGCTGAAGCAGGCCCTGCAGGTCGCCGACCCGGCGCGACGCCATCGCGTCGCCATGGTCCTCGGCCTCACCGGCGATCCCGCCGCCGCCCCGGCCCTGGTCGAGGCGGTGCAGGCCGCCACATGGGATGCCGGCTGGAACTACCGCGGCATGGGCCAGTTCGGCATGAGCGCCAGCGCCGTCGATGCCCTGGTCATCAGCCTGGGCAGCTGTGGCGGGGCCGAGGCCGTGCCGGCGGTGGTGGCCAAGATCCAGCAACTCGGCGACGAGCCGTACTTCAGCCACTGCAGGGCGGTGGCCGAGGCGCTGCGCCTGCTGCGCGCCCGCGGCATCGACGTGCGCCCGGCCGGCGCCGCGCTCGCCGCGGTGCTCGCCCAGCCGGGCATGTCCGGGCATGCCGAGGGCGGCGTCGCTGACAGCCAGCGCGTGCAGACCGACGACGGTTGCGAGACCATCGCGCGCAATCGCAGCCTGCGCGAGATCGTGCTGGCGGCCGGCCTGCTGCGCTGCGGCGACCATGGAGGCACCGCGCTGAGGACCCTGCGCGCCTACGCCGAGGATGTGCGGGGACACTACCGCCGGCATGCCCTGGCGGTGCTCGCCGAGCAGCCGGCGAGCGCCCAGGCCAGGGGCTGATCACCCGACGTGACGCTTTTGCCACAGAGGCACAAAGTTCCACAGAGGGCCACAGAGAAGAGATCAGGGCATCGTTTTCTTGCGCCTGTCGCTCATCGACGGGGTGACGGCCACGAACCTGTCGTCTCGGTGGCCCTCTGTGGATCTCCGTGCCTCCGTGGCCACTGGCCGTTGCTGGTCCCGGGGCTAGATCAGGGAAGAATAGCGTCGAGCTGGCGCAGCCAGCCGCTGCTGTCGACGATGCGGTTCTCGCGCTGCGCGGCATCGATCGCCATGCCGGCGAGACCGGCCTCCAGTGCCGCCTTGGCCGGCACCGGGAACGCCTTGCCGTCGAGCCAGCAGGCAGCGAGATCGCGGCCCATCGCCTGGTCGGCACCATAGTGGCCAGCGCCCTCGCCGCCCTGGGTGAAGGTCTCCTTCTCGCCGTAGGACGGACGCAGGTGGATCTCGTTGCGGCCGAAATCGCCCTCCACCGCCCCATCGAGTCCGATAGCCAGCCAGCGGCGCTGCGGCAGTCCGGCGTGGGTGTTGGTATGGAAGGTCAGGCGGACACCCCGCTCGGTCTCGCAGATCGCGACCTGGTTGTCGATGATGTCGCCGTCGTTGTCGAACGACGAATCGACGGCATTCCAGCCCTTGCCCCAGGACTTCATGCCCTTCGCCTCGTCGCGCGCGACGTTCTCCTTGGTGAAGATGGCGCGGCTGCCGAAGCTGGCGCTGCGCACGATGCGACCGGCGACGGCCTGCAGCAGGTCGAGGTCATGACAGCACTTCTCCAGGATGTGCGAACCCGACCAGGCGCGCTTGCGCCGCCAATCGCGCATGATGAACGCCCCATGATGCGGAGCGAGGTGCTCGTTGGCCTCGAGCGAGACCAGCCTGCCCAGGCGCGGAAGCAGGCCGTGCACCGTACGGAAGAACGGCGAGCTGCGCAGCACCAGGCCGATCTGCACGCGATCGACGCCGTGCTTGGCGAGCAGCTTGGCGGCGGCCCAGGTGTCCTCGGGCGAGATGACCACGGGCTTCTCGCAGAACACCCGGCAGCCGGCGTCGAGGGCGTCGCCGAGGTGCTGCAGGTGCAGGTGGTTCGGCGAGCCGATCAGCACGGCGTCGGGCTTGAGCGTGCGCAGCATCTCGCGGTGGTCGGCGAAGGCGCGGCCAGCATCGACGCCATCGCGCAGCAGCCGGGGCAGGCCGATGGGCGTTCCCGGATCGGCATAGCCGACCAGGCTGATGCGGCCTGCTGCGGCCGTGCTGAGGTTGGTCCAGACATCGGTGATGCGTCCGCCAAGGCCGATGATCGCTGCGCGCATGGGTGTGCTCCTGTGGCATCGATCATGGTCCCTCCGGGCTGTCCGCCATGGGCCGGCCGAGGTCGATGCATGATATCATCCGACATGAATCGGACGAATTGAACGTTCGTGCAACGGCGGTACGCTGCCGGCATGCTCGGCCCCCGCCAACGCCGCTGGTCGGCCCTGCTCGAAGGCCTGCCCGACCGTCTGACCACCGTGCACCGGTGGACCGGCTGGCGCGATCCCGATGTCACCGCGGTCGGACATCTGCACCATGTGCCGACCCTGGTCGCCTGCCTGGAAGGGGTGGTCCGCGTCGAGCGTCCCGGCGAACGACTTGATCTGGTCCCGGGTGCGCTGCTGGTCATCGCGCCGGGCGTCTGGCACCGCCATCACCGTCCGCGCGGTCCCAGCGTGGCGTGGATGCAGGGCTTCATGTCCGGCTTCAGCGACGTGCTGTGCTGGGACGCCGAGGCCTCCTGGGCCGGAGCCCTGCCCAGCCAACCCAGCCTGACCCTGGTGACGCGCATCCTCGCCACCGCTGGTCTGGTCGCGGCTCTCGACCTGCTGCGCCAGGTCCTGCACGAGGACATCGTCGAACGGCCTGGTACCGGCGGAGCGGCTGCGGATCGCATGCTGCGGGCGTTCTGGTCGGGCCTGCATCGCGGGGTGTCGGCGGGAGATCTCGTCCGCGTATCGGGTCTGGCTCGCAGCAGGGCATGGCAGGTCTTTACGGACACATACGGCAAGCCGCCGCATCGCGCCCTGCTTGAAGCGCGAGCCTCCCTGGCCCAGGGGTTGCTGGACGCGGGGATGCCGCCAGGGCAGGCGGCACGCAAGGCGGGCTTCAGCGCCGCCACCTTCGCCCGGGAACGCCGGAAGGCCGCCCTGCTTGCGCCACGGAAGCAACGTCGACCATGACCAGTCCGTATATCTACCGCATGCGTATCGCCCTCGCCCTCCTAGCTGTCGCCGCCCTGTCCGCGGAGACCGTCACCGAGACGCATCCCGATGGGAGCAAGGCGCTTACCGTCGCCGTCGACAAGGATGGCAAGCGTGACGGCGCCCTCACGGCCTGGTGGCCGGGCGGCAAACTGCTGAAGGAGAAGTCCAAGTGGGACAAGGGCGAACTGCATGGCATCCGCACCCTGTACGATGAGAAGGGCAAGCCGTTGGTGGAGGAGACCTGGATCCGCGGCCGTCTGATCTACCCACGCTCGCAGGCCCAGGTCGCGGCCGGCCTGGCCAGGGTCGAGGCCGAGACCATGCCGCTGCTGCCGACCTGGCCGAAGTCGGGAAATCCCGGTGCCCCAAGCCCAGCCGACGAGATCGCAGCGGTGATCCGCCTGCGGCAGTATCGCTGGCTGTGCGGCCTGTCGCACGATGTCGTGGCCAAGCCGCAATACACCGACGAGGCCCAGGAGGGGGCCGAGATCCTGGCAGCGATCGGCAAGCTCGATCATCACCCGAGCCAACCGGCGGGCTGGAGCGATACCGACTACGCCAAGGCCAAGGCGGGGTGCGGTCACGGCAACCTGGCGATGGGCGCAGGCGGTCTCGTCAGGGCGGTGGACATGTGGATGGACGACAGCGACGCGTCGAACATCGGGGCACTCGGGCACCGCAGGTGGATGCTCAACCCGGTCATGCAGGCCTGCGGCTTCGGGATCAGCGGGAAGTATTCGGTGGTATGGGCCCATGACGCGGCGCGGTCCGCTCCAACTCCGCAGCAATGGCAGGCCTTTCCTCCGCCAGGATTCGTCCCGACCAGCCATTTCGGCGACCGCTACGCCTGGCACATCTCGCTCAACCCCGCCGACTACAAGGTCGACCTGAAGAGCATGACCTTCGTGATCTTCGCCCTCGATCCGCAATTGAAGCGTCAGGGCCCAGCCCTGCCCCTCGACCATGACGGCAGCGAAGGGAGCGGCTACGGTTGCTATTCGAACGCCCGCATCGTCCGCCCGGACGGCAAGGTGTCGGTCAAGGGCCAGCCCGGATACGCCGTGGCCAAGGGACGCAGTTACGAGGCGGTGGTCGGCGGCTTGCGGCCGAAGGGCCAGGCCCCGGCCGAGATCACGTGGGTGGTGACGTTCTACTGATCCGCCAGCGAGGGGCGATCTGCACCAGCACGGCACCGGCGAGGATCAGGGCGCCGCCGACCAGCATGGTCGAGGTCGCCGTCTCGTTGACATAGGCGATGCCCAGCCAACCAGCCAGCAAGGCCGGTAGGAACAGGCTGGCGCAGGCTGTGAACACAGCCTCGGTGCAATAGATGATGCCAGCCTCGGTGCTGCTCACCTCGCGCTGCCAGCGGTTCATGATGGCATAGGGCATGCACGTGCTGAGCAGGATGATGACGACCATGCTGACGGCCGCGCCTGGCACCTGCAAGCAGGTCACGAGTCCTGCCAGGCCGAGTTCGCCTCCTGCGACCAGCGGCAGGTCGAGGACGATCATGACGGCGAACATCACGGTGCTGACCTGCAATCCGTCGTTGCCGGCCCATCGTGGCGCTTCCAGGGCGAGGATAGCGACGGTGAAGATCAGCGAGGCAGCCAGCACCATGAGTTCACCGGTTCCGGGACGGAGATCTGATGGGGTGACGCCGCACAGCACCCCGACCCCGGCCAGAGCGAGAGCCACGCTCACCGTGGTCACCCATCCCGGCCAGCGGCGCTGGCGCAGGGCGGTGATCACGGGGAGGACCAGGACGTAGAACTGGGTGATGAAGCCGACCGTCGAGGCCGGTGCGTAGTTGAGGGCGTCGACCTGGAGTTGCAGGCCTATCCCAGCGCTGGCCCCGCAGATGGCGCCTTGCGCCCATTCGGCCCGGTTGGGCATCCGCCGGCCGAGCCACCAGGCCAGGGCGCCCAGGATCAGGCAGGCTGCAACATACCGGGTGAGTTGATGCTGGGCCGTCAGCCACATCGTCCCGGCGCCGGTGGCTTCCTGCTGCGCCTGCATCACCGCCTTCATGATCGGGAAGCCGACGCCCCAGCCGAAGCATGCAAGAACCAGCAGAAACCGTGCCTTGCCAGCCGCGTTCCTGTTGGCGAGCGGTTCGGGGTCGGGCGTCACAAGCTCAGTCTGGGGCAGGAGGCGGCAGGCGCAGCCCCTGATCGCGGGTCAGCGCTTGGGCTGCTCCGCCATCCATTTCGCCACCGCGAGATCGTCTGGCAGGGGGACGAAGAAGTTGCTCAGGCCAAGCATCCTCAGCACGGTCATGGCGCGGGGGTGCGGATTGATGATCGCCACCGGTCCTGCGCCGCGCGGGCTGGACAGACGCAGGTATTCCATCAGGCAGGCGATCGCACCGCTGCCGAGGTAGCTGCATTGGCTGAGGTCAGCGTAGGTGCGCATATCCACATGGGCCTGCACCGCCCGCTGGATGGAACTCATGGCGGCTGCAGGGACGGCAGCCGGCACCGGTCCCTGGAATACCAAGCAGAGGCCGGGTTGACGCAACTCCAGCCGCACCTCG
>JAIFKN010000153.1 GCA_020049615.1 bacterium
CCAACGGGGCGAGCAGCGGCACGGTGCCGGCGGCCCAGACCAAGACGCAGGGCGTCGCCCTGACCCTGGCGACGAACTCCGGCACCCTGGCCCTGATCGGTTCGACCTTCGTCGGCTGGAATACGCAGGCCAACGGCCTGGGCACCGACTACGCCGCGGGCGCGAGCTATACCGCCGACGCGGCCGTCGTCCTCTATGCGAAATGGACGACCCTGCCGACCTACGCCGTGACCTACAACGCCAACGGGGCGAGCAGCGGCACGGTGCCGGCGGCCCAGACCAAGACGCAGGGCGTCGCCCTGACCCTGGCGACGAACTGACCGGTTCGACCTTCATCGGCTGGAACACGCAGGCCAACGGCCTGGGCACCGACTACGCCGCGGGCGCGAGCTATACCGCCAACGCCGCCGTCGTCCTGTACGCCAAGTGGACGACCCTGCCGACCTTCACGGTCACCTATGCCGGCAACGGCAGCACCGGGGGGAGCGTGCCCGTGGATGGCGCGGCCTACCTGACCGGAGCCAACGTGACGGTGCTGGGCGTGGGCAGCCTGGTGAAGGCCGGCAACAGCTTTGCCGGTTGGAACACCGTCGCCAATGGCAGCGGCACAGCCCATGCGACAGCGACGATCTTGGTGATGGGATCGGCAAACGTGACGCTGTATGCCCAGTGGACGCCGGCCTCCGGCTCCACCGCCGTGGTGGTGACCAACGGCTCCGGGGGTGGCGGCTGCGGATCAGGTGCCCTGTTCGGCCTGCTGATCGCCTGCTGCTCCTGGCTCGGCCTCAGCCGGCGTCGTCAGCATGCAGCCTGACCTGGCGCGGCAGATCCTCCTGTCCGCGGTGCTGGCGACCGGCTGCCTGGCGGCGGCAGATCCGGCCGGTGACGACGTGGTGGTCCTGACCTACGGCCTCGAACTGTACGGCCAGGTCCTGGAGGACGGACCTGAGAACGTGGTCCTGCTGGTGGGACAATCGCGCGTGACGATCGAGAAGCCGCGGGTGGCTGCGATCCGACGCGGTGGGGCCTCGGTCCGGCCTGGCGATGAGTTCCCGACCTGGCATCACGAAGTATCCGCCGGACTCGGGCTCGGGGTGCATCTCGGGAGCATCAAGGGGCACGGCACCTTCACCGACCGGACGGTGCCGAGCACCGTCCCTCTGGAGACGGACTACGGCACCGGGCTTGCCGATGCCCTGCCCGGTGCGGATCTGCGCTGGCTGCTGGTCCGCGATGGTCAGGGCCTCCAGCCGCTATGCGGCCTGGAGACCTCGCTGACCTTTCCCAGTGGCGAAGGTCTGCAGATACGGCATGCCCAGGTCGAAGCCGTCGCCGGGCTGCGCTGGCCGCTGGGCTCGGGCTGGTCGGCGGAGGTGCTCGGTGGTGCGGGCTGGGGCCAGGCCGCCACCGTCCGCTCCTTCGAACTGCAGGTGCCCGCCGGTGGCGTGGAACAGGTCGATGCCGAGGCCGATCTTGCCGGACCGAGTCTGTCGGCCGAGGTCGGAGTCTTGCGCAACCTGGGCCGTTGGCAGGCCGGCCTCAGCCTCGGCGCGACCTGGTCCTGGCTATCCGGCTCTTCCACCTGGGCATCGCCCTCAGGCCTCTACGCGGGAAGTGAAGATCTCGAAGCCTCCCTCACCGGCCTCGACCTCGTCGGCCGCATCGGCTACCGGTGGTAGGCTGCAGTGGGTGCCGGTAGGCCGCGGTCGGCCGGATTGGCCGATCCGGGGGAGCCGATACGGCAAGAACGGCTCCCGGGTCCCGGCTAGACTGGATCGATCAGTGAATCTCGGCGTGGCTTCCCGGGCCGCAGCAACCTGCGCCTGGTGGTTACGACCAGACCGTCCCGTGCTCCGACTGCTCACCATGGCCATTGGGGGAAACGCATGAATTCCAGCGTCCGATCGTATCTGCCGGGTGTCGTCGCCCTGCTGGCCCTGGCGCTGCCGCTCCAGGCGGCCGACTACTACGTGGCGCCCACCGGCAATGATGGCAACGCCGGCACCCTGGCCTCGCCGTTCGCCACCATCCAGCGGGCTGCGACGGCGGTGGCCGCTGGCGGCACGGTGTACATCCGCGCCGGCACCTATCGCGAGGTGGTGACGCCGACCAGTTCCGGAGCGAGCGGTTCGCCGATCACCTATCGCAATTTCCAGAGCGAGGCCGTGACGATCAGCGGGGCCGACCCGCTGGGCAGCCTGGCCTGGACCCGCGAGGGTACGACGTCGATCTACAGCGCGACGGTCCCGGCGGGTCTGCTGAACCTGGGCAACCAGAACCAGGTCTTCGCCGATGGCCGGCCCCTGGTGCTGGCGCGCTGGCCGAATCTCGGCGCCGACCTGGACCTGACCCGCCCGGGCCTGTCACGCATCATCACCAAGGCCGGCCAATCCGGTCCCGCCAGCACCCTCTACACCATGACGGTGACTGATCCGACCCTGCCGAGCCTGGATTGGACCGGAGCGTTGATGGGCGTCTCCGGCGCATTGACCTCACCGTGGTGCGCGGCCAAGGTGATCAGCAGCAGTGCCAACACCCTTACCATCCAGGTTCGCCCCTCGCAGGATGACCCGATCACCCTGCCTGTAGGTGAGACCGTCACCGGAGCCCATGATGGCTCGCGGTACTGGCTGTCAGGAATTTCCGCCGCCCTGGATGCGGCCGGGGAATGGCATTTCAATTCGGCTAACCGGGTCCTGCGCGTGTGGCTGCCGACAGGGGATTCCCCCGCCAGCCATAGCCTGGAAGTGCGGGCCAACCGTCCCTGGGCCTTCGATCTCAACCAGAAAAGCTACATCACCGTCAGCGGTCTGGGTTTCGTCGCCACCAGCCTGCGCACCGAGAACTTTCCGGTCGGCAACGAACTCAATTCTGCGGTATACAATCCGAGTGCACCTCGCAGTCGCAACGTCATCCTCCAGGATCTGACCTTCAGCCAGGTATTCCACGCTGATTCAGCAGACACCGATGGAGGCACCTTCAACCCCCAGGACACCTATCGCTTTGGTGCCACCGACAGCGGGGTGATCCTCGCCGGCAAAGCACACACGATGCAGCGCTGTGTGATCGATGGATCGGCCGGCCATGGCCTGGTCGTGCTCGGCGATGGCCACGTCATCGAAGACAACGTGATTCGCAATACGGCGCTGCTCGGCCTGGAGAGCTCGGCGATCACGCTTGGCGATCTCGGCCTGTACAGCAAACGCCACAGCATCCGCTTCAACTCCCTGTTCAACAGCGGCAACTACCTGATCCGGTTCTACGCCGGCCAATCGTGCTTGATCCATCACAATGATGCCTGGTCGGGCAAGAACCTGGTGACCGATGGCGGCTACATCTACACCTGGGGCAGCAACGGCAGCGATGGCACCAACCGGACCGAGGTGGCCTACAACCGCGTCCACGATGGCTATGCCGAGGGCTACGGCGCCCAGGGGATCTACCTCGATGAGGGCGGCACCAGCAATTACATCGTCCACCACAATCTGGTGTGGAACCTCAATTCTGGCATCACCGTCAACGGGATCGGCGGTGCCAACATCGACATCGTCCATAACACCCTGGCCTGCGGCATCGCCGGGGACACACCGATGCGCGTGGTCAAGATCGATGCGACGGGCAACGCGGTGCGCAACAATCTGGTGCAGAGCATGATCTTCCAGGACGAGTTTGGCGGCGATACGCCAGATCCGATCTTTGACAAGAATCTCATTGGATCAACCGATGCGCTGCAAATCCCAACGCAGACCGCACCCGCCTTCATCATCAGCACCAACCCGCTTTTCACCAACCCAGGGGTGCATGATTTCTCTCTCCAGGCCGGATCACCGGCCGTCAACGCCGGCAGCACGACCGAGGTAGCCGTCCGCGTGCAGGCGGATGGCTCCGAACTGGCGACTCCAGCCACCGGAACCTACAGCGGCGCTCCCGACATCGGCGCCTACGAGCGTGGCCAGCCGGTGTGGGCCGCCGGCACCCGCATCTCCTCCCTGGTGACTACGGCCAACCCGACCGGGCTCACCGCATCCAGCAGCAATACCAGCACGGTGGTGCTCAACTGGACCGCTCCCACCCCACCGCCGAGCGGCGGGATGCTGATCATCGAGCGCAAGGTCGGCGAGCATTTCTCCGAGATCGGCCGCGTCGTCCCCGCCACGACCGCCTTCACCGAGACCAGTCTGCTGCCCGGCACCTGGTCCTACCGGCTCCGCACCACGGCCGGTGGCACCAGCAACATAGCTACCGTGTCGACGTTGGCGGCAGGTCGGAATGCCAGCGGGCCGATCCGCGCCACAAGCTACAATGCGCTGAATGACATCGGCAGCGCGATGAACATCGACACCGTCAACGGCATCGTGGCGAATCCGTCGGCTGGCGACTGGCTGCGCTATGACGACATCAACTTCGGCTCCATCGGTTCCTACATCAGCGTGACCGCCAGCTATGCGACCGATGGCATCTCGGCCATCGAGATCCGCTTGGATGACCCCAACACCGGCACCTTGTTGACCAAGATGCCGCTGGCTGGGGCGGGGTGGAGCGGGACGTCGTCGACCGCGTCGATCGCGGCCGCCTCGGGCGCGCATGCGTTGTACGTGAAATTCGTCATCCCGGACGGACAGGCCTTCTTCTTTCCCTGCAACTTGTTTTCGCTGACCTTCAACCTCATTGCCGCCCCCGTGGGTCCCGCAACCTGCTCAGCCACGGCGACCTCGCCCAGCGCCATCACGCTGACCTGGAGCGACAGCGCCAGCAACGAGACCGGCTACCGCGTCGAACGCAGCGCTGATGGCCTGCTGTACGCCCAGATCGCCGACCTCGCAGCCGGCTCCACCACGTATGGCGACAGCGGATTGACGCCCGCGACGAGCTACTGGTACAGGGTGCGGGCGGTCAATGCCGGCGGCTATTCCGCCTGGTCGCCAGTGGCCTCGGCCGTCACCGCCTCGGGCGTCGCCACCGCCCCGTTGATCACCAGCGCGGCTCCGCCCGGTGGCGCGGTCGGCACGGCGTACAGCCACACCTACACGGCCAGCGGCACGACGCCGATCACCTACGCGGTGACCGCCGGCGCCCTGCCGAACGGCCTGACCCTGACCACGGCTGGCGTCCTCAGCGGCACGCCGACGGCCACCGGCACCTTCACCGGCACGGTGACGGCGACCAACAGCGTCTCGACCGCGAACCAGGCCTTCAGCATCGCCATCTCCGCCTCCATCCTGCCCGATTCCTATGCGTCCTATTTCGTGAACCGGGATCTCGGGGATGCGACCAACTCGGAATTCCGCATCTGGATCCCAGGCGGTCTGACCACGATCCGCGGCCTGATCGTCGGCATCCACGGCTACGGCGACAATTACCTCAGGTATTCCACGCCGTTCATCCAACTGCCGGCGATGCGTGAACTCGCCCGCAAGCACGGATTCGCCATCGTCGCCAACACCTTCGCTCCGCAGGGCTACAACCCGATCGGCGCCACCGGCGATGCGAAGGTCGCGGAGCTCTTTGCCGCCATCGGCCAGGGCGGTCTCGCCGGCGTGACCGGGCATCCGGAGATCGACAACGCGCCGATCTGCATCTTCGGCTTCTCCATGGGTGGCAACTTCACCACGCGCTTCAACAAGGCCCATCCCGAACGCCTCCTCGGCATGGTCTGCGCCAACTACTTCAGCGATGAGAACGCCACGATCCCCGGTGGATCGCCAGCGCTCAACACGCCGGCCCTCATCGTGGTGGGGGAGCTGGATGAGCAGACCGGGAACGTCTTCGGCGAGGACAACACGGTCGCGACCAACATTGCACGCTACCGGGCTGCCCGCCTCAACGGCGCGCGCTGGGCGTTGTGCCTCGACCGTGGGGTCGGCCATACCTATGACGACAGCATCGAGCGGTTGGCCGCGCCCTTCTTCGATCAGGTGATCGCGCTCCGCTATCCCGTCGGCGCCAATCCCGCGACTGGACCGGTTACGCTCACCACCTTGGCCGAGAGCTCCGGTTGGCTGGGCAACGATGCGACCACCGCCTCGACCATGGCCCAGGTCGCGCCCTGGGCGTCCTATGCCGCCACCAAGAACCAGGCGTCGTGGCTGCCGAATGCCTATGCCGCGCGCATGTGGCAGGCCTCCAACACCCTGACCAAGGACCTGCGGATCCAGCACGAGCTGTTCCGCCCGTTCCCGCCGCCCTTCAAGAATGGCGAAACGATCACGGTGACCGCCGACGTATCGGCCTTGGCGAATGTGACCAGCGTCAGCTTCTACGATGGGGACGTGCTCCTCGGTACGGATGCCTCCGCCCCATACGCCTATGCCTGGGCTGGCGCCTCCGCCGGCCCCCACGCCTACTACGCCAAGGCGGTCGCGAACGGGAGCGACGTGATCTCCGAACTCGGCCTGATCACGGTGCGCACCATCAACCCGGCTGCGCCCACGCAGGCCGCCGCCGGCGGCGTCGATCTGACGACCGGTCTGGCTGGCCACTGGACCTTCGACGAGACGGGCGGGACGGCAGCCGCGGACGCCTCGGGCAACAGCAACACCGGAACGCTGGTCAACGCCACGCATGTCGACGGCCTGCTGGGCCAGGGCCTGTGCCCGCTCGTGCATAACGATGGGGTGGGCGTGACGGTGCCGCATGCCGCCTCGCTGGTCGCCATCAGCCAGGTCACCTTGTCGGCGTGGTTGCGCCTGGGCTTCCCGGGTGCCGACATGAACATCATCTCGAAGACCACCAAGGGATCCTGGGAGAGCGGGGTCTACTACAAATTCTACATCGATTACGAAGGCCAGCGGCTGGTGTTCACGCCGTCCTGGGGGATTTCGAGCACCGAGCTCAGCGTGCCCCTGCCACCGGACTTCGCCGGTTGGCATCACTATCTCGCCACCATCCATGCCGGTGAGCTGCGCATCTATGTCGACGGGAACCTGCTCGGTTCGCAGGCGGTCACCGGCAGCACCATGACCGGCATCACCACCGATCCGCTGGTCATCGGCACCAGCAACAATGGTGGCCACCTGCACGGGTTGATCGACGAGGTCCGCGTCTACACGGTCGGCCTGAGCCCGCTGCAGGTCCAGGCGCTGGTCGGCCTCGGCCTTGCTGGCGCCGTCCCCACCGCGCCGGTGATCACCAGCGCGGCTCCCGCCGGCGGGACCCTGTCCACGGCCTACAGCCACACCTATACGGCCAGCGGGACTGCTCCGATCAGCTACAGCGTGACCGCTGGCAGCCTGCCCGCCGGATTGACGCTCAGCAGCGCCGGCCTCATCAGCGGCACGCCGACGACGACCGGCACCTTCACCGGCACGGTGACGGCGACCAACAGCGTCTCGACCGCGACGCAAGGCTTCAGCATCGCGATCGGCGCCACCCCCACCGCGTATGCCTACGATGGCTTCGCCGGCGGTACGGTGAACAACGGCGGTACGGGCTGGACCGGCACCTGGTCAGCCGGACTTGCCGGCGGCTCCAGCCTGACCTATGGCACCCTGCAGACCTCCGGCAATGCCGCCAGCGTGCTTGATTACGGTATCGGCCAGTCGACCCGCAGCATCACCACCAACCTCACCGGCACGGTGTGGTTCTCGTGGATCCAGGACGCCACCGCCACAGCCGGCGCCGCCAACCAGATCCGCTTCATGAACAACGGCGCGGTCGAATGCATGGTCGGCCAGCATTTCGATGCGGCCACACTCAAGATCTATGCTGATGGCGACGGGACGGTGGCGGCGAACACGGCCATCTCGACCCTGGGCACGACATTCCTCGCCGTCTCGGTGAACCAGACGACGGGAGCGATCAACCTGTACGTCAATCCCACTCCGTCCAGCGCCGTCAGCGCGACCGCCGTCCTCGGCGCCATGGGGCTCAACCAGTTGCAGACGGTCGGCAACGGTACGGCCTACGTCGTGGACGAGTTCCGCGTCGGCCCGACCTGGGCCTCGGTTTCGCCGACGACGGCGGTGGCGGCAAGCGTGGCGGGGATCCGGATCTTCTACAATCAATCAGCCTGGGACGGGAACAACGCCGCTGCCGAGGCGGCGGATGACGCGGCCATCGCCACCGACAAGGCGGCGCTGCTGCCGGGCCAGACCGCGACCTTCGCGAACTACTCGTCCTTCAACAAGGGCCTCAACGGCCTGATGGTCGATGTCGCCAATCTGTCTGGAACCCCGGTCGCCGGTGATTTCAGCTTCAAGGTCGGGAACACCAACACGCCAGCCACTTGGGCCACGACGAGCGCCCCGACCACCATCGCGGTGCGGGCCGGAGCCGGCGTCGGTGGCAGTTCCCGGATCACCCTGATCTGGGCCAACAACGCCATCGAGAAGACCTGGCTGCAGGTCACGGTCAAGGCCACGGCCAATACCGGCCTGCCAGCGGATCAGGTGTTCTACGTCGGCAACGCCATCGGCGAATGCGGCAACAGTGCGTCCAATGCCCAGGTCACGGCAGCCGACCAACTTGGAGCGCGAGCCAATCCGTTGA
>JAIFKN010000281.1 GCA_020049615.1 bacterium
CGCGCCAAGCTGCTGCAGCAGGCCTGCGAGCGCGTCTTCGCCAAGCTCAAGCGCAAGGACCCGCTGCTCGACATCGCGCGCAAGCTGGAAGAGCTGGCGCTGAAGGACCCCTACTTCGTCGAGCGCAAGCTCTACCCCAACGTCGACTTCTACTCCGGCCTGATCTTCCGCGCGATCGGCATCCCGACCGAGATGTTCACCGTGATGTTCGTCATCGGCCGCCTCCCCGGCTGGATCGCCCAGTGGAAGGAGCAGCACGACCTGGAGGCCGGCAAGATCGTCCGCCCGCGCCAGATCTACACTGGCCAGACGGTCAACGACTACATCCCCATGGAGAAGCGCATCAAGGCCTGACGCTGGACTCGTCGGGGCGAGGCGCTATGAAGCCGCCTCGCTGGTGCGGGGACATAGCTCAGTTGGTAGAGCGGTTCGTTCGCAATGAACAGGTCTGGGGTTCAAATCCCCATGTCTCCACCAGAAACGGAAGAAGCCCGGCCTTGCAGGCCGGGCTTCTTCCGTTTCTGGTGGAGGCATGGGGATGTGGCGGGCCCCACGGCGTCGGCGTAGCCTCGCCGGTCGCTCGGCCGCAGGCCGAGCAGTTGGCCTGCTACCGGCCGGAGCGGCCGGTACCTCGCTCCGGTTCAAATCCCTCCTGGACCACCACGACTACAGCAGGCCCACCTGTTCGGCCTGCACCGTCAGCACGCCGAAGGATTCCAGCAGCTTGCCGCTGATGCGCAGCGGGGCGCCGCCATCGAGCAGATTGCCGTAGGCCTTGTAGGCGTCGGGGAACCACACCGTCTCGACCAGTCCGGTCTCGTCCTCGATGGTGGCGAAGGTCATCGGGCGGGCGCCATCCGCCGACGTCGCGTCGACCTGCTTGCGGGTCACGGGCAGGCCGATCACCGTCACCTGGCGGTTGCGCATGGCGAACGACAGCTCGGCGGCGCGGACGCGGCGGGCTGGCAGGCGATGGAGCAGCAGCGGATGGTGCTCGGGCAGGAAGCCGAGGGTGCGCAGGCGTTGCGGACGCGGATCACGTTCTGGCAGCGGCGGCGGCTCGGGATCGGCGTCGGGCTCGCGGGCCATCGCCAGATCGATCCACTGCTCATCAGGATCCGTCTCGCGCAGGCGCGGCGGCGGCTGCACCGCCAGCGCCTCGACCAGCCAGGCGCGCTGCGCCGGGGTGCATGCCACGGTGATGGCGTCGAGCGCCCCGGCGTGCAGCAGCGCCTCCAGCCGGGCGGTGTCGAGGGCGCAGCGCCGGCGCAGGTCGGCGATGCCGGAGAACGGCGCACGACGGCGTTCGCGCACGATGCGCTCGGCCGCCGGCCGGCCAAGGTGCGGCACGAGATGGAAGCCGCAGCGGATCGCGCCTCCCCCCTCCGGCGCGGTCTTCCACGCGCTGTGCAGCACGCACGGGCCGCGGATGGCGACACCGCGGCGGCGGGCGTCCTCGAGATAGCAGCCGGGACTGTAGAAGCCGCCCTCGTTGGCGACGACGCGGGCGAGGAACACCGCCGGGTGGTGCGCCTTGAGCCAGGCGCACTGGAACGAGACCATGGCGTAGCTGGCCGAGTGCGCCTTGCAGAACGAATAGCCGGCGAACGAGCTGATCATGCCCCAGACCAGCTCGCACACCTCGCTGGTCACGCCGTGGGCGGCGCAGCCGGTGCGGAACGCGTCGGCGAAGCGGGTCAGGCGCGAGCCGGTGTCCCAGTGGCCGAGCGCCTTGCGCAGGCCGTTCGACTGCACGTCATCGAAGCCGGCGAGGCGCTGCGCCGCCAGCATGACGTCCTCCTGGTAGGACAGCACGCCGTAGCTGTCCGACAGCAGCTCGCGCATCGCGGGATGCGGGAACCAGGCCGGATCGAGGCGCCCGGTGCGGCGGTGCTGGTGCAGGCGTTCGAGGTAGGTGTCGATCCAGCGGCTGGCGGCCGGGCGGATGATCGAGCTGTGCACGACCAGGCGGTCGAACTCTCCGCTGCCGGCCTTGGCCTGCAGCTGGCGCATCGCCGGGCTCTCGATGTAGAAGCAGCCAAGGGTGTCGCCGCGCGCGACCAGCGCGCTGGTCAGCGGATCGTCGGCCGGCGTCCAGCGCAGCTCGTCGATGGCGAGGCCCATGCCGCGCAGATCGGCCAGGCTGTCCCGCACCACCGCCAGGGCGCGGTTGCCGAGCAGATCGATCTTCACCAGGCCCATCGCCTCGGTGCCGTCCTTCTCCCACGGCAGGGTCGGCAGGCCGGCGCCGTCGATGCGCTTGGCCGAGGGATGCAGCGGGGCGAGGTCGCCGACCGGCTCGCTGGTGATGACGATGCCGCCGCAGTGCAGGCCGAGGTGGTGCGGAGCGTCGACCACGCGCGCCGCCGCCGCCAGCAGTGCCGGCCACGGGCCGTCGAGGCGGGCGGGGATGCCATAGCGGTCCTCGGCGCGCAGGCGGTCGCGCACCGCGCTGATCGCCGCGTCGGACTCGCCGGCGGCGCGGGCGACGGCGCGCAGCGCACCCCAGCGGCGCAGGCGCAGATGGTTGGCCACCGCCGCGACATGCCCGGCGCCGTAGGTCGCCAGCGCGGCGCGCAGCACGTCGTCGCGCTCGTCCCAGGGGAAGTCGATGTCGAGGTCCGGCGGATCCGTGCGCGACGGGGCGAGGAAGCGTTCGAACAGCAGGTTCCAGCGCACCGGATCGACGTTGGTGATGCCCAGGCAGTAGCACACCAGGCTGGAGGCGCCGCTGCCGCGACCGCAGGTCCGCCGCCCGCCGACCAGATCGGCCACGGTGAGGATGTAGCCGCAGAAGTCCTTCTGCGCGATCACCGCCAGCTCGCGCGCCAGGCGCTCGCGCACCGCCACCGGCAGCGGCTCGCCGTAGCGCGCCCGCGCGCCCAGCGTCGCCCGCCGGGTCAGCTCGGCCGCGGCGTCGGCATGCAGCGACGGCGGCATGTGCCACGAACCGCCCGGCCGGTGGACGCAGCGCGCCGCCAGCGCCGCGCCGGCCGCCAGCAACTCGGGATGACGGGCGTAGGCCTGTCGCATCCGCGGCAGCAGGGTGAGGTCGCCATCGCCGCCGACCGCGCGCCCCTCGCGATCGCGCAGGCGGGCGAGCACCGGCGCCGAGGCGCGGTCGCCGGGCGCGATGTGCGCCAACTCGGCCACCGCCGCCGCCGGGCAGCCGCCCGGTCCGGGATCGGGCCGCTCGCCGGAGCGCCACCACACCTCGGCCCCGGCCGCCTCCCACGCCGAGATCCCACCGCGCACCAGCGCCACCAGCCCGTCGAGGCCGGGACGCAGCCGGCCGGCCGCCCAGGCCTCCGGTTCGCCATGCTTCCAGGTCAGCAGCCGGCACAGGCTGCGGTAGCCCTCGGCCGCCGGCGCCAGCAGCAGCACATCATCGCCCTGCCAGCGCACGGTGGCGCCGACCGCGACCCGCTCACGTCCCCAGGCCGCCAGGGTGGCTGGCAGACTGCACAGGTCGTCGCGGTCGGCGAGGACGGCGAGCGGGATGCCCTGCGCCTGCAGCGCTTCGCCCCAGGCCTGGGGGCTGCACGAACCCTCCAGCGGGCTGTGGTGGGTGCGGATGGCAAGCAGGGGCAGCGAGGTCCCGTATGGGTTCATATAGATACAATGGGTCCATGCGGATCCGTTCAAGCGCTTCATACCATCCCCTTACCAGCGCATATATTGCGCAATCACCATATGCTGCATCGCGCCGCCATCGTCCTTCTCTCCACCCTCGGCCCCCTGCTCGGCTGCGCCCTGGCGGCGGGGGCCCCGTTGTGGATCGCCTGTGCCGGCGCAGCCGTCCTGGCCACCGGCGCCTGCTGGCTGAGCCTGCGCTGGACCCAGCCGATCGTCGCGCCGGCCATCCGCAGCACCGTCTCCCATCTGCCGCCAACCATCCTGGCCGAGGCCGGCCGGGCCCGCGAATCCTCCGTCGCCCTCTCCGCCGCGATCGTCGACCTGCTAGGCACCGCCGAAGCCACGACCGAGCGCGCCCGTTCGGTCACCACCGCCGCCGAGCGGGTCAGCGCCGATACCCAGACCATCGCCGCCGGCGCCGAGGAGATGTCGGCGACAGTGCGCGAGATCGCCTCGACCACCAGCGAGGCGGCCAGGGTCGCCGGCGAGGCGGCCGGCCTGGCTGGGGATGCCGAAGCTGCGGTGAAGCGGCTGGGCGTCAGTTCGCAGGGCATCGGCACGGTGGTCGACGCCATCTCGGGCATCGCCGAGCAGACCAACCTGCTGGCGCTGAACGCCACCATCGAGGCGGCGCGCGCCGGCGATGCCGGACGCGGCTTCGCCGTGGTCGCCAGCGAGGTCAAGAACCTCGCCCGCCAGACCGCTGAATCGACCGCCGATGTCGGCCGTCGCATCGCCGCCATCCAGGCCGATACCAGCGCCGCCATCAGTGCGATCAACGCCATCTCGCAACGGATCGGCCGGCTCAACGAGGTGCAGCAGACGGTGGCGAGCGCGGTCGAGGAGCAGTCCGCCACCACCCAGGAGATGTCGCGCACCATCGCCAGCACGGCCCAAGGCGCCCGCGCCATCGCTGGCGACATCGCCGGGGTCGGCGCGGATGCCGCCCTGGCCGCCATGTCGACGGTGATGGTGCGCGACTTCGCCGCCACCTCGGCCCAGGCCAGCGAATCCGTGCTCATCGCCCTCGGCGGCGCGACCGCGACCAAGGACCACGGCGTGCCGGCCGAGTTGTTCGACCGCGTCATCCGGGCCCACATCGCCTGGCGCACCAGGCTGGTCGCGGCGATCGACGGCAAGCAGACCCCCGATCGTGCGAAGGCCGCCGACCACAACGCCTGCGAACTGGGCAAGTGCCTGATCGCCGAACGCGATCGCCTGTCCGCCCATCCCGACTTCGCCACCTTGGTCGAGCAGCACCAGCGCTTCCACGCCGAGGTCGGCAGGATCATCGACCTGGTTGCGGCCAAGCGCCTCGATGAGGCGCGCAGCGAACTCACCACCGGCGGCTTCGCGCTGGCGTCGGAGAAGACCCTGGGACTGATCGCCCGCATGAAGCCGATGGGCTCGACCGCCGGCATGTCGGCGCTGGCCTGGTCGCCGGAATACGCCACCGGCGTGGCCCAGGTCGACGCCCAGCACCAGGAGCTGTTCGCCCGCGTCGCCGCGCTGCACAGCGCGATGATGTCCGGCGCCGGCCGCGCCAAGGTGATCGAACTGGTCGGCTTCCTCGCCGACTACACGGTCAGCCACTTCGCCGAGGAGGAGGCGCTGATGGTACGGGCCCGCTATGCGGATCTCGAGCAGCACCGCGGCCTGCACAAGACCCTGCTCGGCCAGGTCGGCGAGCTGCGCGCGAAGCTCGACCGCGGCGAGACGCTGAAGACGCTGGAAGTCACCGAGTTCCTCGGCGGCTGGCTGCGCCACCACATCCTGAAGGTCGACCACGCCTACGTGCCTGCGATGCGCGCCGCCGGGCTCGCCTGACGATCGGCGCTGGCCAACCTGCGCCAACGACGCTAGACTCGGGGCATGCCCCTGCTCCACGTCCAGGACCGTCAACTGCGCGTCGGCGGCCCGTTCACCATCGGCCGCGCCAAGACCTGCAACCTGTGCATCGGACATGGCTCGCTCAGCCGCGAGCACGCCCGCCTCTATCCGGAAGGCGAGGACTGGATCGTCGAGGACCTGCACTCGGCCAACGGTACCGCGGTGAACGGCCGGCCGCTGGTGGCCGGCCCGGTCAAGCTGGCCGACAACGACGTGATCACGGTCGGCGAGTTCACCCTGCGCTTCGCCCTGCCGGAGCGTCCGGGCCTGGAGCTGGCGCCGGAGCCGGAGGCGACGCCCGCGGCGCTCGATCCGCGCAAGCTGCCCGGCACGACCCTGGCCGGCTACGCGGTGAAGACGCTGGAGCGGCAGGAGGTCGCCGGCCCGCTGTTCCAGGCGGCGCATGTGAAGACCGGCCGTCCCGTGCTGCTGTGGCTCCTCGATCCGCGCATCGAGGCGCAGGAGGAGCCCGACTTCTTCCGTCGCTTCACCGACACCCTGACCACAGCAGCGGGGCTCAAGCACCCCGACCTGATCCGCGTCTACCAGGTCGGCCGCGAGCAGGGCCTGATCTGGTACGCCACCGAACCGGCCGGCGGCTCGACGCTCGCGCAACTGGTCCACCAGGGCTTCACTCCGCTGCGCGCGGTCTCCACCGTCCTGCGCGCCTGCAGGCTGCTGCACGCCTACCACGAGGCCGGTCTGGTGCACGGCGACCTCAAGCCGGCGCTGCTGCATGTCGACGATGGCGGCCGGGTGCGGCTGGGCAGCTTCGGCCTGGCGGGGCTGAACAGCGCCAACCGCCGCATGCTGCAGGCCGAGGGCGCGACGCGTCAGGTGTTCTACCTCTGCCCGGTGCAGGCGGCGAGCGGCGACTGCAACGTGAAGAGCGACATGTACGGCCTCGGCTGCATCCTGGTCCAATTGCTGACTGGACGTCCGCCGTTCATCGGCAACAACTTCCAGGAGGTGCTGGCGGCGCACCGTGAACAGCCGGTGCCGAAGCCGTCGGCGACACTCGGCGTCCCACCGCTGCTCGACGAGATCCTCGACGGCATGCTGGCCAAGGATCCGTTCTCGCGCTACGACGACCTCGGACCGGTGATCCGCAACCTCGGCGCGCTCGAAGCGATGCTGACGCCGGCCTGAGCCGCGATCAGGAAGCCTGCTGCCAGCAGAGCGCTCCGCCCTCGCCCTCATCGACGAAGATGTACACCACTCCGCCGTCGCCGAGCTTGAGGTCGACGAGGTCGCCGGCGATGCGGTGGTGGAACCGATGCGGCGCCCCCATGACCCGGTCGAGATCGAGCGGTTCGTTGGCCCACAGCGGATAGCCGCCGACCTTGGTGCAGTCGCAACCGAGTTCATCGACCAGATCGACCCACGCGTCGCTGGCGGCGACATCCAAGGCGGTGGGATCGACATCGAGATCGACCGGTTCCTCGATCGCGTCGCCGAGCATCACCTTGGCACCCTTCCAGTCGCCCGGGCAGACGCCGTTGATGATCGACAGGCCGATGCCCTTGGCCGGCACCACGACCACCGCGTTGTCGCCGCTGCCCGGTTTGTAGTCGAAGGTCTCGGACGGATCGCTGCGATCCATGAACGACAGGACCAGCCGATCGCTGCCGGGCGCGAGCGGCAGCGCGCTGACCAGCGCCATGGTCGCGCCGGTGCGCTTGCCTTTGGGATGGGAGAATCCCATCTTGACGTGTCCTCCGATCTGGCCGACGGCGAGTTTCGGATTCGGGGCGCGCACGATGCGGTGGGAGGTAAGTTCGCTGCTCATCGCCGGCATCATGCCGATGAGGCGGTTCAGCCGCAACCGCCAGAGTCCGACAGCGTGCCATGCGCAGGAGTACGCAGAACGGTCTCGGACAAGGAAAATATTTGCGGAGAGTGCGATGACCTACTATATACGGACGCAAGGTTGCTGATCCCAGCGACCCCCGTCGAAACCAACCCTTGACCCAAGGAGGTCACATGCCCGCCAAGAAGCCCGCCAAGAAGGTCGCCAAGAAGCCCGCCAAGAAGGTCGCCAAGAAG
>JAIFKN010000179.1 GCA_020049615.1 bacterium
CCATCGTCCAGAACGCCATGGACCCGGTTCGACAGTTTGTCGCCCGGAAGCAGCAGTTGCGGATCCCGTTGCATGTCATCCTCGCCACCCGCGCGGACGCGATCGGTGCGCTCGTCGCGCAGAAGCCGCTCATCCCGAACGATCTGGCCACTGGCGTGCTCTACGCCATCGACACGTCCAGTTCCACCCCGGTTGCCTTCCATCGCGTCTACGGACCGACCGGCCAGGAAAGCACCATCTCGGCCTTCGGCAAGACGGCCAAGGAGGATCTGGAGAAGTTCTTCGCTGGCGAGTTTGCCGGCCGTCTCCCGCGGCCTAACGCCAAGGCCCAGGCCAGCATGCTGAACGCCTGGTTCCAGGCGGAGATGTTCGACTACAGCAAGCTCGGCGGTTTGACCGACAAGATGGGTGCCACCGTCGCAGCCGAATTGAAGGACGCGGCCAAGGCCGAACTGGAGAAACGGTTGGCCAAGCTCGGGGATCCGGCGACGGCCGACATCGTCGCCTGGTCGTCATTGCAGCGTCTGGCTGTTCAGATGGAGAAATTCAAGCCGACCAGCGATGCGGGGAAACAATTGAAGGCCAAGGCGAAGGCGCGCGGCGACGATGCCGCGTTCAAGCCCGAGGTCACCGCCTGGAACATGCTGCACAGCCTCGACACAGCGGTCTGCGCCCAGCGCAAGGCCGACCTCGACAAGGCCAAGGCCGGTTACCAGATGCTGGGTACCAAGTTCGCCGCGACCAAGGCGGGTCTCTACGCCGTGCGCCTGATCGAGGGCCTGACGCCGCCGAAGAAGGATTCGTAGCCGTCAGCCAAGCTGCATCCCGCGGGGACATGGAGCGGATGCCGGATTCCGGCATCCGCTCCATGGTTATGGCGACAGTCTGGACGCTTCCGCGAGGCGTCGGTCGCGGCTTGCTGACCCGCCGTGGGGGATAGCGGCAGCGCGGCGCCAGGCGTGGGCCGCAGCTGCTCGGTCGCCCTGGGCTTCATCGGCACGAGCCATTCCTTCCAACGCCGCAGCCAGACCGGCGTGGTCGCCAACAGCGCGGAAATCGGCAGCTGCGGCTGCGTAGGCCGCCGTCGCCGCCGACCAATCACCCGTGCGCATGGCGAGGTGGCCACGGTTCACCGCGACAGCGCCACGGGCGCCGAGGTCGTTGCCGCACAACGGGTCGGCGGCGGTGAGATCGGCCTGGGCTGCCGCCACGTCACCCCGGCGCAGGGCGAGGGCGGCCCGGCTGGACAGGGCGCGAGCCCGCAGCGGCGCCGGCGCGCCGCGTTCAGCCAGGGCGAGGTCGATGGCTTCCGTGGCCTCGGCGGAGCGGCCGAGCGCTGTCAGGGCGGCGGCCAGGGCGAGGCGTGTGCTCAATCGATCCTCGACTGGAGCTTCATCTGCCAGGCGCAGGCTCTCGCCAAGGTCGGCGCAGCCCGCCGCCGGTTCGCCAGCGGCGATCAGCGCCAGGCCGCGGTTGTGCAGGTCGCGCGCCAGGCTGTCGTGGTCGTCGCGCGCGCCGCTGCTCTCGGCGGCAGCGGAGAAGCGGGCGACGGCGGCTCGCGGCCGGCCGGCGGCCAGGGCGTCGGCGCCGGCGGCGTTGAGCCGGTCGGCCTGGCTCGGCCGCGGGTCTGAACTGCAGGCGGCGAGGCCCAGCAGGATGATGGGAAGCATCCTCACGGTTTCGTCTCCGGCGCGTCGATGATACCGGGCGGGACGATGCGCGAGCCGTCGCCCGGCTCGGTGTAGGACTTCAGCAGCCAGTGGCGGCTGAGGCCGTCGACCAGGCGCTGGACCTCGTCGAGCAGGGTGCCGGCGCCTTCGGCGAGAGCCGGTGCGGCGGGTGCTGCCTTGCGCAGTTCGGCAGTGATGGCCCGCAGGTCGCCAGCCATTCGGGCGAGATCCTCGGCCAATTGCTGGTCGGTCAGCGCCTTGCCAGCGATGCCCTTGCCCTCGGCCAGGCCGCCGCTGATGCGCCTGGCGTCGGCGGCGATGCCTTCGCCCTGCTGGGCGAGGCGCTCAACGCTGGCGGCGATCACCTCGATGCGCGCGAGCAGGGCGTCGAGCCGCTGCGGCACCTGGCGCTCGCGTAGGCCGGCGACGAGTTCGCCGGCCTGCTGCGGTAGGCGCTGGGCGCGGATCTCGGCGACCAGCTTGTGGCTTTCATCGACCAGACCTTTGATCGACGCCATCATCGGCCCGAGGTTGTCCTTCACGTCACGCAGCACAGCCATGGCCAGGGCGGTGGTGTCGCGGTCGGGGACCAGGGTCAGGGCGTGGGACTCGTGCCACTTGTCGCTGGTCCAGCCCAGGGTCCCGGCCGATCCCGGTTTCAGCACGATGCGGGGCTGGCCCATGAAGGCGGCTATCGGAGCCTTGATCTGCGCCTTGGCCTCGCCGGCGCGTCCACGGCCGGTTTCCTCGCCCTGGTAGAGCCGTTCGAGCGCGCTCTTGGCGATCTCCAGCCTCAGGCTGATGACGCCCAGCTTGAAATCGGAGGCGATCACCGTGCCCACCACCTTGCCGGACAGCTCGACCGGCGTGCCAGGTTTGAGGTTGCCGACCAGTTCCTCGTAGAATTCCCCTTCATCGGGCTTGGCCACCGCCGTCCGCGCGTCGATCTCGGTCTTGCTGGTGAACCACTGCTTGGCCGATCCGATCAGCGCCAGGGCGACGATGACAATGGCGACGGCGGCGAGGACGAAGGTCCCGACGATGCTGTCCAGGTGGCGGAACTTGAACGGCTGTTGCGTACTCATGGCTGATGCGTGCTCGTAACTACTCTGGCACCGGGGCCCCGTCGCGCAGCGATGGGGCGGCCGCCGAGCAGCGGTGGGCGGATACAATGGGCGAAGCCCATCCGCCCACGGTTTCGGAGCGGTAGCGACGAAACCGAGCTGCGACAAAGGTCGTGGGGACAGGCCCGTAAGGGCCGCAGGGGCGAAGCCCCTGAGCTGTCACGCGAACTCATGGTTGCTTCCGCGCGATGATGTCCGGATGCACCGACACCGGCCGGCTGGGACGGACGGTGGGGACCAGGGCCGAGCGGCGCTGCGCCGGCGAGAAGCGCCGGGTGAGCGGCACGGCGGTGCCGGACAGGGCGACGATGCGCGCCTGCGCCAGGCGCGGCGGGTCGGTGGCGGCGGCGAGCACGGTCATCTCCTGGGCGGCGGCGATGTCGGCGAGATGGCGCCACACCTCCTCGGCCGACTCGCTGTCGAAGTCGTTGGCCGGGTCGTCGAGCACGAGCAGGCTGGGCGACAGGATCATCGCCCGGGCCAGGGCCACCAGGCGGCGCAGGTTGGTCGGTGCGTAAGCCGGGGCCACCGCCGGCAGCGTGTCGATGCCGAACAGAGCGAGGGCCTCGCGCGCCTGGCGCTCGACCTCGGCGGCGGGCGGATCGCGCAGCCAGCGCAGCGGCAGCACCAGGTTGTCCCACAGCGACAGGTTGGCGAGCAGGGCGCCCTCGCCGCCGACGTAGCCGATGCGCCCGCGTATCTGTGCCGGCGGGGCGCCGCACACCGTCACCGTGCCGGCAGTGGGCTGTTCGAGTCCGACGGCCAGGCGCAGGGCGCTGCTCTTGCCGCCACCGAGTCCGGAGGTCAGCACCGCCAGTTCGCCCGGCCCGAGTTCGAGGTCGAGACCGGTGAACACCGGCGTGTCGCGTCCGGGCGGTGCCCACGAGACGCCGCTGAACGAGAGGGTCCCACTCATCCGAGATAGACCAGGGCGCTGACGCCGGCGTCCCACACGAACACCGCTGAGAGCGAACGCACCACGGCGCGCGTGGCGGCACGCGGCACATCGGTGGAGGAGGATGCGGCGGTGAGTCCTTCGAGGCAGGCGATGGCGGCGATGAGCAGGCCCGGCACCACGGTCTTGGCCAGCACCACGGCGACATCCATGCCGCTGAGCTGCACCGCGAGCAGGGCGGCGTAGTCGGTCAGCGCCGGCGGCGTCGCCGCCACGACCTGGAGGAAGAGCCAGCCGGAGAGCAGCGACATGGTGACGAAGGCCATCGACAGACCGATCAGCGCCATCACCACGCCGGCCATGCGCGGCACCACCAGGTAGTCGAAGGGGTCGATGCCCATCGCCTCCAGGCTGTCGATCTCGCGGTGGACGCGCATGCCCGCCAGCTCGGCGGCGATAGCGGCACCGCTGCGACCGATGACGATGAAGGCGACGATCAGCGGGCCGAGTTCGCGCACCAGAACGGTGACCAGCAGGGTGCCGAGCAGGTCGCGGCCGGCGGCGCCGGACAGCAGGCTGGACTGCAGCGCCACCACGCCGCCGGTGAGCAGCGCGATCAGCGCGGTGAAGGGCAGGGCCTCGACCCCGGTGAAGAGGATCTGCCGCTTGACCACCTCGCGCGCGACCCGCGGCACCACGCTGCGCCCCCGGCGCAGCCGGGCGAGGGCGTAGCCGATGAACGTGGCGATGCTCAGGACGTAGGATCCCGCGGCGATGGTGGCGCGACCGGTGGCGGCGAGGAGCATCCGGCGCGGATGCTACGCGTGATGGCGGCTCGCTCCAGCGGCGGCGGCGACGCCGGCGAGGCGGAAGGGCCGGCCTTCCGGGAAACCCGGAAGCTGCGGAACATCCTCGCCGAGATCCGGTCCATCCACCGGTTTGCCGCCAGGGCAGGCGGCGCGCAGCGTCTCGCGCAGCGGGAATGGTTTGCCAACGCTGTTGCTCACCGCCAGCAGCAGGCCGCCTGGGGCGACGTGCCGCCAGGCCAGGCGCAGCAGTTCGGGGTAGTCGCGGCGCGCCACCCAGCCATCGCCGCCCTGGGCCGAAGTCGGCGGATCGATGATGACACGGTCGTAGAGCCCGGCATCGGCGTTGAGGAAGGCGCGGGCGTCGCGCTTCACCGTGCGATGGCCGGCGAGGTGATTCAGCGCCGCAGCTTCGGCGGCGCGGTCGAGGGCCGGCTGCGACAGGTCGACATCGGTGGCCTCGGCGGCGCCGGCGGCGAGCAGCGACAGGGAGAAGGCGCCGGTGTAGGCGAAGAGGTTGAGCACGCGCAGGCCGGAGGCGCGGCGGCGCAGCCAGGCGCGGGTCGCGCGCTGGTCGACGTAGAGGCCGCAGGCCAGGCCGGCGGCGGGGCGCAGCGGGTAGGTGACGCCGAGTTCGCGGCCGGGGACGACGAGTTCGGCCATTGCCCCGGCCGAGCTGGCGCTCGGCGCTCCCGGGCGCCACTCGCGGGTGCGCACGCCCTCGCGGCGCAGGTCGGCGAGGTGCTCGTGGACGATGATGCGGCCGTGCCCGGCCAGCGCTCCGAGTGCGGCGTCGAGATGCGGCAGGATGCAGGCGGCGGTGACGATGGCGTTCAGACACGAGCCGAGGCGCTCGATGCGCAGTCCGGGCAGGCCATCGGCCTCGCCGTGCACCACGCGGTAGCAGTCGGTGTCCGGGTCGGCATGCAGCGGGGTGCGGCGTGCCCACGCCGCGCGTGCCGCGGCGGCCGGATCCCAGCCATCCGGCACCACCCTCGCACACACCGCGGCGCCGGGATCGGCCAGAGCGGTGGCGACCGTGCGGCCATGCTCGTCGACCAGATGGACGACGTCGCCTGTGCGCAAGCGCTCCAGCCCCCGGGTGAAGCGGTCGGGACGGATCCACGGATGGCCGCGTTGGACGAAACCAGCGCTCTCGCGGCCTACCCCCAACTGCAGCACTAATCCCCCATGCAGGTGCCGACCAGCCGGGCGCTGCGCACCATGGCATGGTCGGTCGGAACCAGCTTCAGCTTGCCGGCCACCTCGTCGAGCGGCACCGGCACGATGTCGTCGCCCTTCACCGCCACCATGCAGCCGTAGCGGCCGGCGGCGATCAACTCGGCGGCAGTGGTGCCGAGGCGGGTGCAGAGCAGGCGGTCCGAGGCGGACGGGCTGCCGCCGCGCTGGACATGTCCGAGGGTGGTGACGCGGGCCTCGGTTCCGGTCAGGCGCTGCAGGGCGCGGGCCAGGCGGCTGGCCTTGGGCTCCTGCACGCTGTGGTAGGTCGCCTCGACCGGGGCACCGGCACCACGCTTGATCATCACCGTCTCGGTCGGGGTATAGTCATCGTCGATCTCCGCGGCCTTCTTTGCGCGCGCCTCGTGATCGTCCTTGGGTTTCTTGTCTCTATTGTCCTTCTTGTCCTTCTTGTCCTTCTTCCGTGCGGCCTTCGCGCTCTCGGCCTCGGCGGCGGCCTTGGCCTCCTCCAGGCTCCGGGCGCCCTCGGCGACCGCGACAATGGAGAAGCGCTTGCCGTGGCGCCCGCGCTCGAGCAGGTGCTCGGCGACCTTCTCCTCGTCATAGGGGATCTCGGGCAGGAGGATGACGTCGGCGCCGCCGGCGATGCCTGCGCCCAGGGTCAGCCAGCCGGCCTTGTGGCCCATGATCTCGACCACGATGATGCGCTGGTGGCTGGTGGCGGTGGTGTGCAGGCGGTCGATCGCCTCGGAGGCGATGTCGAGGGCGGTGTCGAAGCCGAAGGTGGTGTCGGTGTTCCAGATGTCGTTGTCGATGGTCTTGGGCAGGGTGACGACGTTGAGGCCGGCGACGCTCAGGCGGTTGGCGTTCTTCTGCGTGCCGGCGCCGCCCAGGCAGACCAGGCAGTCGATCTGCATGCGTTTGGCGTTCTCGACCGCGACCGCGGTCATGTCGCAGACCTTGCCGCCCATCGGCATCTTGTGCGGCTTGTCGCGGCTGGTGCCTAGGATGGTGCCGCCCATGGTCAGGACGCCGCTGACCGCGCGGTCGTCGAGGGCGATGGTGCGGTTCTCGACCAGGCCGCGGAAGCCGTCGAGGATGCCGACGCACTTGATGCCGTAGCTGCCGATGGCGGCCTTGACCACCCCGCGGATCGCCGCGTTGAGGCCAGGGCAGTCGCCGCCGGAGGTGAGAACGCCGATGCAACGGGTCTTGGATTTGGCCATGGACCCGTTGTCTGCGCAGGACGCCGTTGCCAAGGGCTGCCTAGGCGATCGTGGGCCGGTCGGTATGGACCGAGCCATCGCGGTCGACTCGGTGCGAGAAGCACGAGCGGCGCAGCTGGTGGCAGGCCGGCCCTGGCGCGTCGACCAGGTAGAGCAGCGCGTCGCCGTCACAATCGGTGCGCACCTCCAGCACCAGCTGGACGTAGCCGCTCTCCTCGCCCTTGGTCCACAGCTTCTTCCGGCTGCGGCTCCAGTAGGTCGCCTTGCCCGTCGCCAGGGTCTTCGCCAGCGCTTCGCGGTTGGCCCAGGCGACCATCAGGACGTCACCAGTGGCCTTGTCCTGGGCGATGGCGGTGACCAGGCCCTGTTCGTTCCATTGCACCAGACGGTCCACTTCGCCGGGCGTGCCGGACGGGGCGATGTCGCTCATGGGCGGGATGGTCGGGACGCGTTGGCGATGCTCAACCCCTGGGACCGACGAGCTCCAGCTCGTCGGAATTCCCCTCCGACGAGCTGGTGCTGCCCTCTCACAGCGCGTGTGCGCTGTTCGTTGGGGAGGGGGTTTCCGGGGGAGGGGCGAACGCCGCAGCGACGGGATACTGGCGTCGTACGCCCCGTCGCGGAGGCGCCGAGCCCCTCCCCCG
>JAIFKN010000032.1 GCA_020049615.1 bacterium
GGTTAGCCACAATTCTATGCCTACGATTCTGAAATTCTTCTACCCAACACTTTGGCCGAAACCAAAACTGCACATGCAACAAATGATATAATTGCAAACCACTTTTGTCTAGCAATATTATATAAGAGTAGTTCCCAAGTAACTTCAGCCCCATCAAGAGGTCTTAGTATACATTTTCCAACTGCAACTATCAACGTAATAATCACGACAAACACTAAAGAGAATACCAAACCACGGATATATGATTTTCCAATGATATCATAGCTTCGATTTTTCATGGTTGTGGCTAACACAGAGTTAAACCGGCCCATTTGCCGACGGGTGGGCACAATGGAACGGACGGGGTTGAAGGCAATTGGAACGAAAACAGAGGCGGAGTGTCAAGAACTGAGCGGGGGAAATCATCAGGGTCGCCGGCAACTTCTGTCCGCGAATTCTTGACCGAAGCCGGGCACCTGGAAAACCACACGTAATGGGCTCGGTTTCAACGATTCGTTAGACGAAAGCTACTTTACCATCGCATTGCCCATTTCGACAATTGCCCTTGGATTCGCTGCGGTAGCCCCAGTAACGTAAAGCGATCCAATAACACCAAATGATATTATGTCTACAGTAACGGTAAAAGGTGTACTAAATGTCCTGACGGCATAAGCCTTAAACTTGGATAATCCACTTCGCTTGACATACACAACGCCATCACTGAGTTTGTAATATGGCACGTCAATCTTGCCTCTCATTTCCTTTTCGAATATTTCTTCTCTTACTTCTACGAATCCATTCGGATCGTTCTCCTTCCATACTGCACGAGTTACGCAACCAGATAATATCACACACGTAATTATCAGAGAAAACAATCTCATCTGTATTCTTTCGTCTAACTTAGTTTTAGTTGGTTCCGTGTTAACGGGTCTGGCGTCGTGTTAACGGACCCTGAGAGTTTCGCAATCGACAACACGTAAGATGTAGTTTGGCAAGGAGATGGCGGACTATTTTCCTGAAAAGCCGTGCCCTGACTAAACGCTTGAGGGGCAATATCGAGTCCCGGTAAAAGTGCGGTAAAGTGCACCGTCGGGTGCACGCAAGGAATGCCCCCCCATGAACATTTGGGGGGGGAGGACATGGCATGGATACGATCGACGAAGCCGTCCTTCGCTCAGCGCGCGACCATGGGTACCCCGACGCGCAGGCCGCATGGGCCGTTCGCCATGTCCAGACCTATCGCAAGCGACACCCCGAGCCGGCGTGGCGGCAACCCGAAGTCGCCCGTCTCTACGTGTTGGGTTTGCACCAGCCCTCCTGGCAGGTGGACCAGATCCGACGTGCCATCGCTTGGGCCTTCCAAGCTGTTGACCTGCCCGTGCCGACTGGCCTGTGGGATACCCCGTCGACAGGGTCGCAGCATGCTGTGCATCAGAAGCCGGCACCGATCGCCGGGCCTGGCCCGCTGCCGGGGGATCCCCATGAGCGAGCCCTCTGCGTCTGGCTGCGCACCAGGGGCATGTCCTATCGGACCGAGCGCTCGTACCTGACGTGGTGGCGTGGTTTCATCGCTCACGGCCGCGGCGACATCTCCATCCCGGCTATCAGCAGATACCTGACCTGGCTGGCGGCCGAACGTCATGTCTCCCGCGGAACCCAGAAGATCGCCATCTGCGCCCTCCAGGCTGCCTGGAAGGCCATGACCGGTGATGCGCTCCCCGAGCTGCACATCGCCTGGGCCTCCCCGCGCCAACGCCTGCCCACCGTGCTCAGCATGGAGGAGATGCGTCGTCTCGATGCCGCGATGCCGGCCGGGGTGGATCGCTTGATCACCCTCTTGCTCTATGGCAGCGGCCTGCGCCTCGAAGAATGCCTCTGCCTACGGGTCAAGGACTGTGACCTTGACCACAGCCGGTTCCTGGTGGTCATGGGCAAGGGCGGGAAGGACCGATCTGTCCCGATGCCGCGGGCAGCTCACGCGCTCGTGTCCGAACAGATCCGGCGACTCGACGTCCTGTGGCGGCAGGATCTCGCCCAATCCGAGTGGCAGGGTGCGTCCGTCCCTCCCAGTCTCCGGCGCCGCTGCGATCATACGGGACGGCAGTTGCCTTGGCAGTACCTGTTTCCGGCGGCGTCCTGGGCCACCGATCCGCAGACTGGGGTGCAGCATCTGCGCCACCACCGGCACCCTGACTCGATAAGCAGGGCACTGCGGATGGCGACCGCCAGGGCCGGCATCACCAAGCGGGTGACGGCCCATACGCTCCGTCACTCCTTTGCCACGCATCTCCTGCAGCAGGGGCATGACATCCGCACCGTGCAGGAACTGCTCGGCCATGCCGATGTCGCCACGACCATGGTCTACACGCACGTCATTGGACGAGCGGGGGTGGGCCTGCCGAGTCCAGCCGATGCCGTGCTGCCCGGCGACACGGTCCAGATACCACCTCCGGGGTCCGTCGCGTCAGTTCCCCACCGGCGACCACCCAACCCCAGGTGAGCAGACCTGCGCGGGACGCCCCGCGCGCGTCGCCTGGGATCCCAGGTACGCCGACCACAGCGTACTGTACCGCTTTCCCGCGTGCAAGGCTGCCTGCTGTCCGGTTTTCCGGACAGCAATTGCCTCTTGTTGAAATACGCCATTGACGTATAGTGCCGATATGCGCTTCGTGTGGGACTCCGACAAGGAGGCCATCAACCGTGATCGGCACGGCATCGACTTCGCGACCGCAGCCCAGGTGTTCCACGACCTGGATGCCGTTGAAGACTACGACGCCGTCCACAGTCAAGACGGCGAAGACCGATGGACGACGATCGGCATGGTCGGGGAGGTCCTCATGCTGGTCCGTGTAACCTGGACCGATCGCGACGGTGACGACGTGGTCCGCATCATCAGTGCTCGCCTGGCCAGCCCCAGGGACCGAGCGCGCTACCAACAGAGATGATAACCATGGCAACCATTCGGACATCCAGCGACGAGATTCGCGCCCACCGGCCCGATCCAGTGATGATGGCCCGTCTGCGGGCCTCGGGCACCAGCGACACCAAACCCGATCCCGACGAAGCGACCGGCGAGCCGGTGTTCACCATCCGGGCCGTGGTCCGGCGGCGCATCCTGCAGGGCGCATATCAGGACGGCGACATCGCCGCTTTCCGCACCGCCTTCCATGGGGTAAGCCAAGCCCGGTTCGCCGAGGCTCTGGGCATCAGCGTGGACACACTACAGAATTGGGAACAGGGGCGTCGTCAGCCGGATGGTCCGGCCAAGGCCCTGCTGCGCCTGCTGGCTCGACACCCCCGGTTGCTGGCGCACGACCTGATGCCGGTTGCCGGTTAAGTCGGGCGATCCCGAGTTGTCTCAATCCTCATGGACCCTGCTGTGGGTTGCACGCGTAGGGCCTGTTTGGACTCGCTTTTGTGAAAATCCAAGCATTTCACTGATTCGCAATTTCTGTGATCGTCGTAACCGTTGTCAGTCCAGCTAAATACACGTTGTGTGAATCGTGATACTTATATTGCCGCAGATTGCGTCTGGTTACACGTTTGTTGGTACACCCCCTTATTTTCCGTTTCGTGAGCCGACCCCATACCGCTCTGTCAAGCTTCCGATATGTGGAAACATCGGCAGCTACGCGAGCCGAACGCCGCCTAAGCCATTACAGCACAGCGACATGCGTTCATTTCCGTGTGTTTCTACAACCGGAACCTCAACTGATATGCATCGATCCACACGGTGGACGCACATAATGGCTTATGCATCATGGAGTTGCGGCAATCGGTCGGATCACCATATCATCGTTGCATATCGCATATCAGTCATATCGTTCCGGTATGCCTGAGCCGTCGACCAGCGTCACCATCGAGGATGTCCGGTTGGGGATGGCCGATTGCGTGGCGGCGGGACGCCGGCCGGGGATGCGCCCGGTGTGGCGCGCCATCGTCGAGCGCACCGGGAAGCGGCCGTCGTTCAGCACCGTTGCCCGGTTCCTGGCCGAGATCGGCGACGGGGCCACGCCGCCGCCGGCAACCGGGCCGCCCGATCAGGTCGTCGCCCAGCTGCAGCAACTCGCCCCGGCGGTGTGGCAGGCCGCCAGCGCGGCCGCCCGGCAGGAACTGGGGGCCGACCTGCAGGCCCATGCCGATCGGCTGCGTGCTGCTACCGAGCGTGAACGCGACCTGCTCGCTGAACTCGACGAGGCCCAGGCCCGCGCCAGCGCCGCCGAGGAGCAGCGCGGCGAGGCGCTGCAGCGTGCCGCCGCGGTGCAGGAGCGCCTCGACGCGCACACCGCCGGCCTCCAGGCCCTGGCGGAGTCGCAGCGGGTCGCCGCCGAGCAGTGGGCGATGCGCGAGCGCGAACTCAGTGGCCGTCTCGCCCAGCTCGAGCGCGAGACCGCGACCCTGGCCGCCGCGGCGCACCATGCCCGCGAGACGCTGTCGCAGGCCGTGGCCACCCGCGACCGCCTGCAGGACGAGCTGCGCGAGTCGCAGCGCCGCATGGACGCCGATGTGGCGCTCAACGCCCACCTCCGCGAGCAGCTCGCCACCCGCGAGGAGGACCTCGGCCGGCTGCGCGCCGAACTGGTCGCCAGCGCCGAGCGCGAACGTCAGGCGGTCATCACCGCGACCGTCGCCCAGCGCCGCGCGGCGCAGCGCGACGCCCTCCCGCCGGAACTGCGTCGCAGCCTCGCCCGGCTCGAGCAGCACCTGGCGCAGCGGCGGCTGGCATGACCACACGACGCCTGGCGTCGGATCCCCGCGCCGGCACCGACCCGGGCGACCTGTGGGTGCTGCAACCCATCCAGGAGGTCCAGGCGACGCGCGTCTGGCGCCTGGTCGAGGACTGGCTGACGGCGGTGACGCCCGGGATCGGCCCGCGCATCGCGGCCGCCACCTACCACCGCTGGCGGCGCGACCTCCGCGTCTGGGTGCACTTCTGCGCGACCGAAGCCCGCACCGACGCACCGACGGTGGCGACCATCCAGGCGTTCCGCGATTGGGCGGCGGCCCGGTGGAGTTCGCGGCACACGAACAACGTCCTGACGGCGATCCGCCATTGCTACACCTGGGCGGCACAGCAGGGGCGGGCATCCGCGTCGATGTCCACGAGCGTTTCACCGCTGCCGGTGCCCGTACCGGACCATACGGCCAACCCGGCGCTCGCCGATCCGGCGCGGATCGCCTCGGCCATCGATCGCGTCGCTGGGGACGGTGTGCGGCCGTGCCGGGATCGCGCTGTCCTGTGGCTGCTGGCCAGCGCCCCCATCGACACGATCGCCCTCCGCCGGGCCACCGTCGGGTGCGTCGACCTCACCGCTGGCACCGCCCGTCTGATCGTCCGCGGCCATCGGCGGGCCGACACGGTGGTGGCGCTGGTGCCGCCGGCGGTTGCGGCTCTGCGTGCCTACCTGGCGATGCGCCCACGCCTGCACGCCACCTCCCCGCTCTTCTGCGGGACCCGTGGCGCCTGGTCAACGCACCCCATCTCCCTGGTCACCATCCGGCAGATCGTCCGCCGCGTGGCGTACGTAGGTCGTTTGGCCGACAACCCGACACCGCCCGTACCAACGACGTTTCCGTTGATCACCCCTGAGCACCTGCAGGTGGTTGCCGGTCCGCGTGGCCAGTTGCTCCTCCGTCTCGTGGCGTGCGGCGCCCAGGCGCGGTTGGCCCTCCATCGCCTGACCGTGGAACGCTGCGACCTAACCCAGGGCCGGATCGCTACGGAACGGTCGTGGCATGTCCTGGACGCGGCCACGGTGGCGTTGCTGCGCACGTGGATCGGTCAGCGGACCACGGGCCCAGTCTTCCCAAGCCGTACAGGACGAGCGTCGTCAGCCTCGAGTCTGCGCGCGGAGGCGTGGCGATTGGTCCGCGTCCCGGCCAGCGAGCGGGTACCGTCGGCCAAGGATCTCAAGCGCGCCAACCTGATGACGCTCACCGCGGATCTGGGTCCCAGTGTGGCGGCCCGCAGCAGCGGCATGGCCCCGGACTATCTGGCCGAGCGGTTGTCCGTCTCCGCATAGAGACCAGCAGTCGTCGTAGGGGGGGAGGGAGTCGGCAGAGGTCGGTCCCGTCTGGTTCACCCCTGAGCGGATCCTGACTGAAACGCGCCTAGAGTGGGCCGGGGAGCCGGACCCTCCAGAATCCGCCCTGTCGCAGCGCCACATCGACGCGAGACAGCCGCGAGGCAGCACCCCCCGCACGTGGTGCGTGTTTGCGTGCAGACACCCCCCCCCATTCCGCCCTATTTATATTATAGGACTTGTACCCCCTCCTCTGCACGCCCAAGTCGTTTTCTCTACCCCCCCCTTGGCCTCGGCGTGCGTGCTAACCCACCCCCCATTCCGCCCTATTTAATTAGGGCTAAGCCCCCCATCACCTGTCGCGACCGATATTCCACCCATCTGCGGCCTACCGAACGGCGCTAGCGGTCCGGCGACGCGGTGTGACCAGGGCGGTCCCCCTCGCGAACGCGTGACCGGCCCCGCAGCCGCCGGTCCTCCCGGTCCTGTGGTGTGTGGCGTGACCGAGCCGGCGCGATCAAACGCCCCTGCAGGCGGCCGCCCGATTCATTCTCGGGCGGATTCTAACTGAGAGGCGCTGGGTAGGCCGAGACGCACGACCGCCTAGAATCCCTCCTGGAAGCAGCCCGCCGTGTCGGCGTCAATCCGGCGTCAATCCGGCGTCCGGCACGTCGCGCCGACACCCCCCTCGAGCGGTGCACGTTTGCGTGCGCACACCCCCCCCGCTACGCTATATTTATATTATAGCAGTTTATCCTCCCCCTCTGCACGCTCTGGCCGAATTTCCCGCCCCCCCCTTGGCTTCGGAGTGCGTGCCGACATACCCCCACCTACGCCATATTTAAATATAGCTAACACCACCCCCACCCTGCCGCGATCAGTAAACCATCGTTCTCCTGGTTCCGACCCCGGACGGTGCGCGTGCCGACCTACCCCCCCCCTACGCCATATTTAAATATAGCTAACACCACCCCCACCCTGCCGCGACCAGTACAGCACCACCGATCTCTTGGCTCCGACTCCGTCCTCCCGGACCCTGGGCTCAACCGAACCCCGGTTCCTGGTGGTGCGTGACCGGGCGCAGTCGTGCGCGAGCGTGACCTGGGCCGGTCCTCCCGGTCCTGGGTGTGTGGTGTGACCAGGCCGGCGCGATCAAACGCCCCTGCAGGCGGCCGCCCGATTCATTCTCGGGCGGATTCTGACTGAGAGGCGTCTGGGTAGGCCGAGACGCACGACCGCCTAGAATCCCTCCTGGACGCAACTGGCGCAGCCCGCCGTGTCGATCCGGCGTCAATCCGGCGTCCGGCACGTCGCGCGCCGACACCCCCCTCGAGCGGTGCACGTTTGCGTGCGCACACCCCCCCCGCTACGCTATATTTATATTATAGTAGTTTCACCCCCCCCTCTGCACGCTCTGGCCGAATTTCCCGACCCCCCCTTGGCTTCGGAGTGCGTGCCGACCTACCCCCCACTACGCCATATTTAAATATAGCTAACACCCCCCCACCCTGCCGCGATCAGTAAACCATCGTTCTCCTGGTTCCGACCCCG